>JAJXYE010000049.1 GCA_021780735.1 Pseudomonadota bacterium
GTGGTGGTGCCGGCGGTGCCGGCGGTGCCGGCGGCGGCGCCTGCACCGCGTTCGCCGAAACCTCGGTCACCGGCGGCGGTGGCTGCGGTGGTGGCGGGGTCGGTGGCGGCTTGAGCTGCTGGATGATCTTCGGCGGCGGCTGCTTCGGCGGCTCCGGCGGCGGCGGCGGCGGCGGCGGCGGCGGCGGCGGCGGCTCGATGAAGTTCACCTGGACAATATGTTCCTTTTCCTTGTGGTTCTGATTCGGCGGCGCCATCGGCGCCACGATCAGCAGGAACGCAAATGCATGCAGCCCGATGGCCACTGCCAATGCCCAGGTGCGCTTCCAACTAAACGGCTCGCGCCCGGTTTCTTCGTTACTTGAGGCCATCTGTCACTATCTGGGAGCTGATCAATCGGAAGACCGCATTACCGCAGCGCGCACCCGAATCCGCCGTGACTCAATTGGACGAAACCGGGCTTGCTGCCTGCCGCTGGGGGAACGCAGGGAAAGGTTTTCAACGGTACAACACAGCATCACTTTTGTATAGCTCCAGCCGGGCGACAAAGAGACGTCCATTACCCGGCGGGAGTGGTGTCACGCAGAATTATTTGCCGGCACCCAGCTTCTTGAGCTGCTCGTTCGCGTCATGCGCGTATTTTGGATCCTTGGCGGCTTCCTTCAGCGCGGCGATACGGGCAGCCTTGTGCTTGAGGCCAGCCTCGCATGCGGCCAGCACCATGTAGGCACGTCCTGGCTGCTTGGTTACCCCCTTGCTGATCGCCTGCTCAACCATGCTCTTCGCTTGGCCGAACTTGTTGTCGGTGAGCAGGATGCTCGCGATCTGCAGCGCCGGCTCGCCGTCCTTGGCCAAGGGCAGCGCCTTGTTGAAGGAGTCCATCGCCGATTTGTTGTCGCCAGCCTGGAACTGGGCCTTGCCCAGCAACAGATAGGTTTCTGCCGAAGCCTGCAAGATGCCCTTGCTGAGGCCTTCCTTGACAACGCCAATGGCCTTGTCCGCATCAACCTTGGGGTCGTTTGCTTCGAGCGACTGGTTGAAGTACAGCGCTCCCAGCAAATTGTACTCAGCCGCGGTGGTGAGCTTGCCCTTGGCACGGGCGCTTTCCATCAAGTTGATCGCCTCGGGATATTTCCCCGCATTCTGAAGGGCATCGACAGCGTTGCTCAGCCGAACCGGGTCATCCGGGTGCGCGGCGAGATCCTCTTGCGCCAGCTGCACCACCTTGTCGTTCTGACCCGATGCGGAATAGCTGGCAAGCAGGATCTGATTCCATTGTGGTTCGGGCTTGTCGGTGAGTGATTGCGCCTTCTTGACCGAGGCGATCGCCTCGGCGTACTTGCCCAACTGGTATTCGTCGTTGCCCTGGGTGGCGTAGGACTCGGCCGTTTCCTTTTTTCCATCGGCGCGCCATTTGGCCAAGGTATCCAGCGATGCCTGATACTCGCCGCCGGCCTGCTGCACCACGGCCAGCATGTATTGCATGCCGAAGTAGTCGTCATTCGGCAGCGTGCCGTCGGCCAGCGCGCGCTGAAGGAGTGCGGCGGAAGCCTTGAAGTCGCCGGCCTTGTACTTGATCAGCGACAGGCCTTGCAACGCCTTGTCCTTCACGTACTTGCTCTTGCTGTGATCCAGCAGCGTCTGCAGCTGCTGCTCCGCCTTGGCCATGTCGCCGGCATTGAGCGTATCGAAACTGGCCTTCAGATCCTTTGAATCCCTCTCGCTGGTTAGGTCAAGCTTCGGCTCCTTTCTGCTCGTATCCGGATACGCCGAGCTCTGACTGGCCTTGCTGGAGCTGCGCGCCAGCAACGGGCTGCTGGCCAGGCCGAGCAGCAGTGCCGCGGTCGCCAACGCGGTCGAGCGGGGGAGAAGTTTCATGCTGTTCCTCTGTCTTTCAAGTCGGCGCGCCACTATCCAACGCGGTAGATTTTTAAGCGTAACCCGAGCCGGGCGCGAATAACAAGTTGCAGCGCCGCATGAAAGATTGTTGAGAATCAATACGTTATAATTTTGTTTGAAACGCGATGCAGCACCAGGCGCATGAGCGGGCCCGCCACTCAGACGTCCAGATTGGCGACCTTCAGCGCATTGGCCTCGATGAAATCCCGACGGGGTTCGACTGCCTCGCCCATCAACATGGAAAACATCTGGTCGGCAGCAATCGCGTCTTCGATGCCCACTTGCAGCATGCGGCGGGTCTCCGGATTGACCGTGGTGTCCCACAGCTGCTCAGGGTTCATTTCACCCAGGCCCTTGAAGCGCTGGATACTGCGACCCTTCTTGGCTTCGTCCAGCAACCAGTTGCGTGCCTCGGCAAAACTCAACACGCCACGCGATGCGTTGCCGCGTCGAGCCACGGCGTCAGGCTGGATCATGCCTGCAATCTGCTGGCTGATCGCCAGGATCGGACGGAACTCATTGCTGCTGAAAAACGGCTGCGGCAGCAACCAAGTATGGCTCAGGCCGTGCTGCTCGCGAATCACCTCGATCGCCGCCGGCTGTTCGTCCTGCGCCGGTCGCATCAGCATCCGGTAGTGCGGCTTGCCCAGGCCGCTGGCGGCCAGTCGCCATGCCGCACCGTCCAGCCACGCCCGCATGGCGCCTGAATCGGCCCACAGGTCGGGTTCCAGGGGGGGATGTTCGAGCAGGGCGTTGAGCACCATCGCATCGAAGCGATGCGCCAGCTTGGCAATCTGATCCAGCGCGTGCTGATAGCCGCGCAGGAGTTTCTCCAACGCTTCACCGGTGATCGGCGGCGCTTCCGGGCTGTAGGTCAGGGAGGCATTGTCTACCGCGCTGGAGATCAGGTAGTCGTTGAGCGCGGTGTCGTCCTTGATGTACAGCTCCTGCTTGCCCTGCTTCACCTTGTACAGCGGCGGCAAGCCGATGTAGATGTGTCCACGCTCGATCAATTCCGGCATCTGCCGGTAGAAAAAGGTCAGCAGCAAGGTGCGGATATGCGAGCCGTCGACGTCAGCATCGGTCATCAGGATGATGCGGTGATAGCGCAGCTTGTCAGGGTTGTATTCGTCCTTGCCAATACCCGTGCCGAGCGCCGTGATCAGGGTGCCGACCTCGGCCGAGGCCAGCATGCGGTCGAAACGAGCCTTCTCGACGTTGAGGATCTTGCCTTTCAGCGGCAGGACAGCCTGCGTCTTGCGATTGCGGCCCTGCTTGGCCGAGCCACCGGCGGAGTCGCCCTCGACCAGGAACAGTTCGCATAGCGCCGGATCCTTCTCCTGGCAATCGGCCAGTTTGCCCGGCAGGCCGGCGATATCCAGCGCACCCTTGCGGCGGGTCATCTCGCGCGCCTTGCGTGCCGCTTCGCGGGCGCGGGCGGCGTCGACGACTTTGGAGGCAATGGCCTTTGCTTCGTTCGGGTGCTCCAGCAGAAATTCGCCGAGCTTTTCGTTGACGACCTGCTCAACGACCGTCTTGACCTCGGAAGAGACCAGTTTGTCCTTGGTCTGCGACGAGAATTTCGGATCCGGCACCTTGACGGAAAGTACCGCAATCATGCCTTCGCGCATGTCGTCGCCCGACAACGAGCCGACCTTGGCATTCTTCGCCAGCCCGGATTGCTCGATGTAATTCTGCAGTGAACGGGTCAGTGCGGCGCGAAAACCGGTGAGATGGGTACCACCGTCACGCTGCGGAATATTGTTGGTGAAACAGAACATGGTCTCCTGGTAGGAGTCGGTCCACTGCATCGCCACCTCAACGACGATACCTTCCTGATCCGCGTTCAGGCTGATCACGTTGGGATGCAGCGCGGTCTTCAGCTGGGCCAGATGCTGCACGAAGGAGCGAATACCACCCTCGTAGGCGAACGTGTCATGCCGCCCTTCTCCCCTTTCGTCCTTCAACTCAATGGTGACACCGGAGTTGAGGAAGGCCAGTTCGCGCAGACGCTTGGCCAGGATGTCGTAGTGAAACTCGATATTGTTGGTGAACGTGGCTGGGCTGGGCAGGAAGCGCACCAGCGTCCCGCGCCTGGTCGTCGGCCCGACCACCTTGAGCGGATACAACGGCTCGCCCAACGAGTATTCCTGCTGGTGTTCCTGCCCGCCGCTGTAAATCGTCAGCCACAGGTGGTCGCTGAGTGCATTCACCACAGACACGCCCACGCCGTGCAGGCCGCCGGAGACCTTGTAGGAGTTCGCGTCGAACTTGCCGCCGGCGTGCAGCACGGTCATCACCACTTCGGCGGCGGAACGGCCCTCTTCCGGATGAATGTCCACCGGGATGCCGCGGCCGTTATCGCTGACACTGACCGAGCCATCGTCGAGAATGGTGACCACAACGGTGTCGCAATAACCGGCCAGCGCCTCATCGATCGCGTTGTCAACGACTTCAAACACCATGTGATGCAGGCCAGTGCCATCATCGGTGTCGCCGATGTACATGCCGGGGCGCTTGCGCACCGCTTCCAGACCTTTCAGTACCTTGATGTTGCTTGAATCGTAGTGGGATTCGTTGAGAGGTTCGTTCATGCGGTAACCATTTCCTGGCGCAAGCGACCCGCCCGACGCGGCGCCGTGAGTGGCCGGGCTGAGGGTTATGCAAACTTTGAGAATGCAACTTTTTAATTATAGCAGGGACGTCAGCAGGCCTTGTTCCACGTGAAACACTTTGCACGGCATCTGCCGCAACGCCTGCGGCAGTTCGGTGCCGGTAAGCAGCACCTGTGCCTGCGCGGCGGTCAGCTGCGCCACGACAGCCGTCTGATGGGCCTGATCAAGTTCGGAGGCGAGATCGTCAAGGCAGACAATCGGCCACTCTCCGACTTGCTCGGCATACAGCGCAGCCTGGGCCAGCATGCAAGCGAGCGCCGTGAGTTTTTCCTGGCCTCGGGAAAGGTGCTCACGTAACGGCGCATCTTCGTAGGCAACCGTCCAGTCGGCCCGATGCGCGCCCAGCGTGGTGTGCCCACGCGCCAGATCCCTGGCCCGTAGCTCGCGAAGCTGCGCACCCAAATCAAGCTCATCCGACCAGCCACGGCGATAGCGCAATTCCAGCGCACCCAGTTCGGGGAGCAAGCCACCAGCCGCCTTAGCCAACTGCGGGCGCAAGCGATCGAGGTAGGTACGGCGGAGGCGATCGATCACTTCGGCCGCCTGAGCCAACTCCGCCTCCCATGGTTCAAACAAGGTGTCGGTCGGTGTCGCGGCTGAACGCAACAGACTGTTGCGTTGCTTCAGCGCGCGTTGATAACGGCGCCAATGCATCAGAAAGTTGTGTTCCACGTGGAACACACCCCAGTCCAGATAACGGCGACGCTCTTCCGCTCCGCCGGCGATCAGCGCATGTGACCCCGGTTCAAAGCACACCACCGCGCATTCGCGCACCAACTCACCCAGCGTTATCGGTTCCCCGTCCAGCCTGGCTTCCCAGCGGACACCATCGCGCCCCAGACCCAACCGCCCGACTTGGCCGTGGCCAAGCACGCGTTCGGCAAAGATCGCCATTCGCGTACTCCCTCGCTGCAAAAGAGCTTCCTTCGAACCACTGCGGAAGGAGCGTGCGTGGGACAGCAGGAAAACTGCCTCAAGGACACTGGTTTTGCCGGCGCCGTTGGCGCCCACGAAAACATTGATCGCTGGATCAAGCGTGACGCTCGCATCGCTCAGACAGCGCATTCCGCGTATGCGCAACTGCCCCAGCCTCACCTGAAGGCCTGCCACAAATGGCAACGCCGGAACCTCGAGTTGGCGTTCCGGCGTCGCATGCTTCCACCACGAAAACTGAGGATCATGCCCTGGGTGTCAGAGACGCAAAGGCATGATGACGTGGCGTGCATGCTCGTGATCGTTTTCCTGCACCAGGCAGCTGGACTGGGCGTCGCGCAGGCTCAATCGGGCCTTTTCGCCCCGCAAAGCCGCGAGAGCATCGAGCAGATAGCCCACATTGAAACCCACTGCAAGGTCGGAAACATGCGTATCGGCCTCGACTTCCTCCACCGCCTCTTCCTGTTCGGGGTTGTGCGCAATGATGCGCAGCTTGCCCGGTGACAGTTCCAGCCGAACCCCGCGATACTTTTCATTCGACAAGATGGCTGCGCGCTGCAAGGCACCGCGCAGCACTTCGCGATCGAGCGTTGCGGTCTTGTCGGCTCCCAGCGGAATGACAGCCTCGTAGTCAGGAAAACGGCCGTCGATCAGCTTGGAGGTAAACACCACATCACCACGACGCACGCGCAGGTGGTTACGGCCAAATTCCAGTTCGACCGCGCCATCACCACTTTCAAGCAAGCCCACCAGTTCGTTGACACCCTTGCGTGGAATGATGATCTGTCGACGGGTGGTAACCGCGCTCTGCAGCTCGGTTTCCTTCATCGCCAGACGGTGGCCGTCGGTAGCCACGCAACGCAAGGTATGTTCCTGCAGATCGAGCAACATGCCATTGAGGTAATAGCGCACGTCCTGGTTGGCCATCGCGAATGCGGTACGTTCCATCAGATCGCGCAGGACTTCCTCGGGCAGGCTGACCTTCTCGACGAGTTCAATCTGGTCAACTGTTGGAAATTCACTGGCAGGCAGGGTTGTCAGCGTGAAGCGGCTGCGGCCTGCATGCAGGGCCACCCGGTCACCGTTGAGTTTGAGCTCGATCTGGGCTCCATCGGGCAAGGCACGCACGATATCGAACAATTTCCTTGCGGGTATGGTGATTTCGCCATCACTCAGCTTTTCCGCTGATGCGGTAGCCACCATCTCCACTTCCAGGTCAGTACCGGTCAGCGAAACCTTGCCGTCCGCGACCCTGACCAGCAGATTCGCCAAAACCGGCAAGGTCTGACGTCGTTCAACCACGCCCACGACCTGCTGCAGTGGCTTGAGCAGAGCTTCTCTCTGGATGCTGAATTGCATGGCTTGGCGTCCCCTCTACCTGCTGTTCTGTCTTTAAAAGAAGATTAGTAGTTGTTGTAGGCGTTGTGGATAACAAAAAAGCACATTTTTGTTCATCCTTATCAAACACTTACAGAAATTCATGGCTGTGCTCGAACGACTTGAATAACGGTGGGTGATTTGTGGATAACTGAGACCGTCATTTCATCCACCTATTATCCACAGCTTGGCGACCAGCTTATCCATAATTTGGCCGCTGTTCGCCAGATCGGCATCTCAACCGGTCAGGGTTCGAATCAGTTGTTCCCAGTCCTGCCGCATTCTGGCGTCGGTCTCGACGAATTTACGAATCGTCTTGCATGCGTGCATGACCGTTGTGTGGTCGCGCCCACCGAAGGCTTCGCCGATTTCCGGCAAGCTGTGCTCGGTGAGTTCCTTGGACAAGGTCATTGCGATCTGGCGCGGTCGCGCCAATGAACGAACCCGACGTTTGGACAGCAGATCCTGCAGCCGCACATTGAAATACTCGGCCGTGATCTTCTGGATGTTGGGAATGGTGATCGCCTGGGCGTGCGTGGCAAGCAGGTCGCGCAGGGTTTCCTCGGCAAAGTCGGTGGTGATCGGCTTGCCGTAGAAATTGGCGCGCGCGGCGAGCGTGTTCAGCGCGCCTTCCAGATCGCGAACATTGGAGCGGATGCGCTTGGCCAGCAGCATCGCCACGTTCTCGTCCACCGCGACGCCCTTCTCCAGCGCCTTGGCCAGCAGGATCGCCGCCCGGGTCTCGAAGTCCGGCGGCTCGATGGCCACGCTCAGACCCCAGCCCAGACGGGATTTCAACCGGGGTTCGAGCTTGTCGACCTCCTTGGGATAGCGGTCGCAAGTCAGGATGATCTGCTGCTTGGACTCGAACAAGGCATTGAATGTATGAAAGAACTCCTCCTGGGTGGTGTCCTTGCCGGCAAAGAACTGGATGTCGTCAATCAACAGCGCATCGACCGAACGGAAACGCCGTTTGAACTCGTCCATGCTCTTGGCGCGCAACGCCTCGATCATCGAACCGACAAACTGTTCCGAGCGCAGGTACATCACCTTGCACTGCGGATTGTGTTCCAGCATCAGATTGCCGGCAGCGTGCATCAGGTGGGTCTTGCCCAGCCCGGTGCCGCCATACAGCAACAACGGGTTGTACGCCCGACCCGGGTTGGTGGCGACCTGCATCGCGGCGGCCTTGCCCAGCTGGTTCGACTTGCCCTCGACAAACGTCTCAAACGTGTAGTGCGGATCCAGGTTGTGCAGGAACGAAGCCACCGGCGGTGCCACGGCGGCCGAACGCCGTGCCGCGGTGGCCGGCCGGGGCAAAGCAGGGGCCCGCGCCGTACTTGACCCCACATCCAGCCGAACCGGCCAAGACTTGCCCTGCAACTGCTGCAACACCAACTCGATCTGCGCCAGATAGCGCTCGCGCACGGTATCCAGCGTGTAGGAATTTGGCGCGAACAACTGCAGGCCGTCGGCATCGTTGCGCGCCTGCAATGGCATCAGCCAGGTATGCAGGTCTTCGGCGCTGAGATCGCCTTCCAGGCGCTCAAGGCAGCGCCGCCACAGATCACTCATGAATAAAATCAGCCACAGCTCGGGGCGCTATGCGCGCAAGGGGAGCGCTAGTCTAGCAGCAGCCTCCGTGCTCCCGGGGTCAAACTATCCACACCACTGTCCACAAGGCTATCCACAAGCCCAAGCCTCATGGATTTGACAGCGCACCGGAAAACCGGACATACTTTCCAACCTTTTTATCCACATTCCCTTCGGAGTAAGCCATGAAGCGGACCTTCCAGCCCAGCAAGCTCAAGCGTGCTCGTACACACGGTTTCCGTGCCCGCATGGCCACTGCCGACGGTCGCAAGATTCTCAATGCCCGTCGCGCCAAGGGCCGCAAGCGCCTGATCCCGTAACCCGGCCGAGCGTCATGTCAAGCGCCGGTTTTCCGCGCGATGCGCGGTTACGTCGGCCAGCTGATTTTGCCGCCTTGCGGATCAACAGCGGACGCGCAGGCGGCCGCTGTTTTCATATGCGTTACCGGGCCAATGAGCTGGGCCATGCGCGGCTCGGCCTGGCCATCTCCAAGCGTGTTTCCAAGCGCGCTGTCGAACGCAACCGGATCAAACGGCTGCTGCGCGAATCGTTCCGCCGCGTTCGCCATCAGCTCCCCGCTGTCGATCTGATGGTGATGGCGCGCGAACAGGCGGCCGGCATGCCTGGTTCGGAACTTCTTGCCGAGATCGAAGGCCTGTGGAAGAAGCTGTTGGCCAGTCGCTCCGAAGCGACGAAGCATTGAAGCGGGTCGACGACACCAGCACAATTGCACGTTGCCCCATTCCCTCACGTCTCCGCGGCGTAACACGTGTCGTGGCGCTATCCGGATCTGCTACGCGATGAATCAAACGCGCACCTTCCTCCTGTTTGCCCTGATCGCTGTGGCTTACTTTCTGACCATGGCCTGGGAGAAGGACTATGCTCCGCCGCCGCCCGCCGTCGTGGCGAGCGCGTCGAGCACGGCTGCCGCGTCCAGCGATGGCAGCGTACCGGGAGCCATTCCCGCTGATGCCGGTTCGGCCGCGTCGGCATCCACCTCGGCCGTTGCACCGGCGGGCGCAATCGCGGCTGCCGCCGCCGCACCGGCACCGCTGATCAGCGTCGACACGGATGTGCTGCATCTGCTGGTGGACAGCCGCGGGGGCAGTCTGGTGCGCGCCGATCTGCTGGCCTATCCGGACGAGGCACCGACCCACAAGAACCCTCATCCGCCGGCTACCGTGCTGCTGGACAACGACGAAGCACACTATTTCGTCGCGCAGAATGGCCTGGTCAGCAGCAGCGACAGCGCAGCGCAGGATCAGCCCAATCACCTGGCCCTGTTCCACAGCGCGCAGACGACGTACAAGCTGGCCAAGGGCCAGGACAAGCTGGATGTGGCGTTGACCTGGCAGGACGCGGCGGGTCTGAAGGTCACCAAGACCTACCACTTCACTCGCGGCAGTTACGTGATCGGCCTCAGCCAGAGCATCGACAACGGCAGCAGCCAGCCGTGGCAGGGCAACGCCTATCAGCAGCTGCAGCGGGTTGCTCCGCCCAAGCCGGGAAGCTGGTTCAGCAACTACACCAACCCGGAATCGCGCAGCTTCCAGGGCGCCGCCTGGTATAACGGCGAGAAGTTCGAGAAGCTGGAGTTCAAGAATTTCAGTGAGAAGAAGGACGCGCTGGACAGCCAGTTCAAGGGCGGCTGGGCGGCGATGCTGCGCCTGTACTTCGTCACCGCGTGGATTCCGCCGGCTGACCAGACCGACCACTATGTCACCCAGACGATCAACCCGGACAGTGCCCATCCGCATTATCTGATCCGCGCGGTCGGCCCATCATTGAGTGTGGCGCCGGGTCAGCAGCTCACCACCCGGGCGCGCCTGTATCTGGGTCCGAACGTGCAGGGTACGCTGGACGCGATTGCGCCGGGGCTGGATCTGACCATCGACTACGGCATGTTCAAGGCGATCGCCGTGCCAATGCACTGGATCCTGTCGCAGTTCCACGCCATCTCGAAGAACTGGGGTGTGGCGATCATCCTGCTGGTGCTGCTGATCAAGGGCGTCACCTGGAAGCTCACCGCCATGCAGTACCGCTCCAGTGCGCGCATGCGCAAACTGGCGCCGCGCATCCAGGCGCTGAAGGAGCGTTACGGCGATGACAAGGCCAAAATGCAGCAAGCCACCATGGAGTTGTACAAGAAGGAGAAGGTCAACCCGATGGGCGGCTGCCTGCCGGTGCTGATCACCATGCCGGTGTTCTACGGTCTGTTCTTCGTGCTCGAATACAGCCTGGAACTTCGCCACGCCGCGTTCCTGTGGATCCCCGACCTGAGCCACCCCGATCCGCTGTACATCCTGCCTGTCATCTACGCCGCCGTCATGCTTGGCACGCAGTGGCTGAATCCGGCGGCGGCAGGCATGGATCCGACCCAGGCGAAGATGATGAAGGTGATGCCGTTGTTGTTCACGGTGATGTTCGCCTTTTTCCCCGCCGGCCTGTGCCTGTACTACGCGGTGAATGGTCTGGTCGGTCTCGGCCAGCAGTGGTGGGTGACCCATCACATCGACCGCGAGGACGCGGCCAAGCCCGCATCCGCCTGAGCATGGCGCTTGTCAGGTCAGCCGCGAATGGATCATCCTCGCGGCTGGCTTCTTTCCCGACCCGGCGGGATCGACCCAGCCACCAGCATTGAACGCCCGGCCGGGACGAGGCGCCAGCCGAACCCGGGCTGCACCGATGACCACCGAAAACACTGAGACCATCGCCGCCATTGCCAGCGCTCCGGGTGCCGCCGGTGTCGGCGTGGTGCGTGTGTCCGGGCCCGCGGTACCACATATCGCCGAAACCTTGCTTGGCCGTGCAGCGCAGCCGCGTTACGCCCACCTGGCAGCTTTTCGCGACAACGGCGGTGAACTGATCGATCGCGGTCTGCTGCTGCATTTCCCTGCCCCCGCCTCGTACACCGGCGAACACGTGCTGGAGCTGCAGGGCCATGGCAGCCCGGTGCTGCTCGACGAACTCCTGCGTCGCGTGTGCGAGCTGGGCGCCCGGCTGGCGCGCCCAGGCGAATTCACCGAACGCGCCTTCCTCAACGGCAAGCTCGACCTGGCCCAGGCCGAAGCCGTTGCCGACTTGATCGCGGCGCGCTCCCGAGCTGCTGCCCGTGCCGCGCTGCAGTCGATGGAAGGTGTGTTCTCGCGCCGGGTCGATAGTCTGTTGCAGGGACTGATCGCGTTGCGCGTGCATGTCGAGGCGGCGATCGACTTTCCGGAAGAGGAGATCGACTTCCTCGCCGACCCGGCAATCGAGCGCCAGCTGCAGGGTGTGCGTGTCGAACTGGTGGATCTGCTGCGCGAAGCTCAACGCGGCCTGCGCCTCAACGATGGCCTGCGCGTGGCGATCATCGGCCGCCCGAACGCCGGCAAGTCGAGCCTGCTCAATGCACTGACCGGCAGCGACCGCGCCATCGTCAACGCCACCGCCGGCACCACCCGCGATGTGCTGCGTGAATCGCTCAGCCTCGACGGCATGGCGCTGGAACTGGCCGACACCGCCGGCTTGCGCGATACCGACGACGAAGTCGAGCGCGAGGGCGTGCGCCGCGCGCACGGCGAGCTGCAACGCGCCGACGTCGCCTTGCTGGTCACCGACGCACAACACGCCGTTGCCGACCTGACGTTTTTCCAGACGTTGCCAGCTGGGGTCGAACGACTGGTGCTGATCAACAAGATAGATCGGGATCAGATCGCCGCCGCCGAAGAGCGGCGCGAAGGTGTTGACTGGATGTGGGCTTCTGCAAAAACCGGCGAAGGCCTCGACACTCTGCGCGAGCACCTCAAGCGACTGGCCGGCGCCGGCAGCGGCGAAGGCGCCTTCAGCGCCCGCCGCCGCCACGTACTGGCGCTGCAGCAGGTAGACGTCCATTTGCAGGACGCAGCAAACGAACTGGCCCATGGCGCCGGCGAACTCGCTGCCGAGGAGCTGCGCCAATCGCAGCAGGTGTTGGGTGAAATCACCGGCGGCTACAGCAGCGACGACCTGCTCGGAGCCATCTTTGGTTCGTTCTGCATCGGCAAATAGACGGCTATACCGCCATATGGCGATCCGCGGCCCTTGCCCGCGGATCCATGACCCGACGCCACAGGGGTGGCAGCAAGGCGAGCACGAACATGGTGGCGTAGCCGGCCGGCAATTGCGGGCTGTCTTCGTGGTGACGCAGCACCTGATAGCGGCGGCGTGCCGTTTCGTGGTGGTCGGAGTGACGCTGCAGATTGAACAACAGCCAGTTCGTGTAGCGTTGCGGCGCGTTCCACGAATGGTGATGGCTCACCCGTTCGTAGCGGCCAGCGGCGATTTCGCGACGCGAAAGGCCATAGTGTTCGACGTAGTTGATCACTTCCAGCGTGGCCGCGGCGACCACGCCCTGGGCGATGAAAAACAGCATGGCGCGACTGCCGCCCAGCGCGGCGAACAGCGCCACGAAGACCAGCCACAGCAGGGTCCAGCCCACCATCTCGTTGCGCCATGACCACGGCGAATGACCACGCTGGCGCAGTCGCACCGCTTCCAGTCGCCATGCGTTGCGCACGTTGAGCCAGAGGGCTCGCGGCACGAAGCCATAGACCGATTCGCCCAATCTGGCGGACGACGAATCCTCGGGGGTCGCCACATGCAGATGGTGACCGCGCACATGTTCCACCTTGAAACCCTGGTAGCCGACGCTGCTCAGCAGGATCCCGCCAATCAGTGGCTCAAGCCGGCCGGTCTTGTGGATCAGTTCGTGCGCCGGGTTGATCGCCAGCACCCCGCCGATCACTCCAGTCGAGATCACCCATCCGAGCATGCCCACTGGTCCCAGCGGCAGCTGCACGAATTGCACGGTGCACCACCCCAGTGTCGTCAGCCACAGCGGCAGGATCAACATCGGCAGCATGCGGTAGAACAGGCGCTGTTCCAGCCGGTTGGCTTCGGCCGGCGTGTTCCAGTTGCGCCGTTCATCGCCGCAAAGTGCGTCAATCAATGGCACCACGCCATAGATGAAAACCAGCGGAAACCACGCCGCCAGATCCAGCGGTACCCCCGCATCAGCAAGCGAGCGCGAACCCCATGGCAACAAGGCCGTGGTGAATGCAAGCAGAAAGCCGAGATCACGCAGGCGCATGCAGCGAGTCTAGCGCTGCTGCCGCTGCGCTAGCCACTGCCGCAGTTGCGCCTGACTTGGCATGCCCGCTTGCGCGCCGAATCGGGTCACCGAGAACGCGGCGGCGGCGCAGGCCTTGCGCACCGCCTCGGCCAGGCCCTCGTGCAGGAATACCGCCAATGCCGCATTGAAGGTGTCGCCGGCGCCGGTGCTGTCGACCGCCTCGACGGCGAAGCCGGGTTGATGGATCGGCTCGCCCTGCTCGCGATACCAGGCACCCTCGGCGCCGCGGGTGAGCACGACCGGACAGGGCGAGCGTTGCATCAATTGAAGATAATCATCGCTGGCGTCGGCACCAAGCAGGATTGCCAGCTCGTGCTGATTCGGCGTGATGTAGCGGGCCAGCCTCAGCCACTCGCCCGGCAACTCTTGCGCGGGGGCGGGGTTGAGGATCACCGGCACGCCAAGTCGCTGGCCCAGTCGCAGCGTGGCTTCGACGGTTTCCAGCGGGATTTCCATCTGCAGCAGTACCGCATCGGCACGACCGATCAGCGTTTGCGCCTGTTCGACATGGCCCGGATCGAGCTGCGCGTTGGCGCCGGGCACCACGATGATCTGATTCTCGCCGTGGGCCACGGTGATCGAAGCCGTGCCGCTGGCGCAGCCGGCGAGCTGGCTCAGCTGGCTCAGGTCGATCTGCTCGGCGACAAGTCCATCACGCAGCTGCCGGCCAAACGGGTCGTCACCGAGTGCGCCCACCAGCGCCACTTCGGCGCCGAGCCGCCTCGCCGCCACGGCTTGATTCGCGCCCTTGCCGCCGGGCACGGTGAGGAAACGTTCACCCAGGATGGTTTCGCCCGGGGCGACGAAGCGCGGTGCCAGGGTGACCAGATCCATGTTGACGCTGCCGACCACGACGATGCGCATCATCCGATTCCCGTCGGGAAAAACCAGGCTTCGAGGATACGCGATCGCCCGGGGTGGATCAGCGCGCCGCGCAGCTGCCGTGGCGGTACTTCAGCCGGGCAGGCGCTCAGCCGGCATCATCGCCCTCGCCGGCTGAAGCCTTCTGCTCGAGATGACGCTGGCGCATATCCTGCCGCAGTTGTTCATATAGCTGCAGCTGGTGGTCACTCAATACGGCGCGAAGTTGCCGCTCGCTGTCTTGCCTGATCCCCCGCATCTGGCGCCGCCTTGCGCGCGGATCCATCGAGCTGTTGCTGCGCAACTGCTCCATCTGCTGCATCCGCTGCTGCAGGATCGGCTCGATCGCCGCCGTCTGTTGCGCCGTCAGCTGCAGTTTGCGCGCCAGCGCCTTGGCTTGTCGCTGCGGAGCGGGGTTGCGTCGCTGCATGGGCGGGACGCCGTCGGAGGGTGTGCCAGTCAGCTGCAAGGGGGCAGCAAAGGCAGCCCCGCTGCAACAGACGCTCAGCGCGAAAGCGAGCAAGCTCAGACAAAGGGCAAGGCGCACGGCAATTCACCGGGACGATGGGTCTATGCCCGCAACAACGTGACTGTGCGACGCCGGTTGACACACGGGAGACCCGGCCGGTGCCAATGACGCACTCGACGGTATCGCCGCGCAGTGGCTTGCGGTCAAGTTCAATCCGCGAAATTGCGGCGCACCAGCTCTTCCACTTCCTTGCCACGGCCGGCAAGGACCGCCTTGGCCGAATACAGGGCGGTATGCAGCACCTGGCCTGGCTCGACTTTCGGCGGCATCACCAGCTCGTAGCGGTTGACCTTGACGTCGAGCAGTGCCGGGCCGGGTCGTGACAGCACGTCGCGCAGGGCCTCCTCCAGTTCCGCCGCCTGTTCCACCCGGCGACCATGGAAACCGATGGCCTCGGCCATGCGGGCGAAGTCGGGATTCCTCAGGTCGGTATAGGCGTCCAGCAGGCCTTCCACTTTCTGCTCCATCTCGACGAAGCCGAGCGAGCCATTGTTGTAGACGATCACCTTGATCGGCAGGCTTTCCTGCACCGCAGTAAGCAGATCGCCGAGCAGCATCGACAACCCGCCGTCACCGCTCAGCGAGATCACCTGCCTGCCGGGGAACGCCTTCTGCACGCCCAGCGCCTCAGGCATCGCATTGGCCATGGTGCCGTGAACCAGGCTGGTCAGCGTGCGCCGCTTGCCGTTGCTGCGCACGTGCCGCAGCAGCCAGACCATCGGGCTGCCACCATCGGCGGTGAACACCGCATCGTCATCGGCGTGCTGGTCGATCAGCTTGGTCAGATATTGCGGGTGGATCAGTCCGTCCTTGCCCGGCCTTTCCTCGTCGGCCAGCTGCTGCAGCGTCTGTTCGCGATGCTTCACGCTGTTGCGCAGAAAGGCATGATCCTCGCGTTCATCGAGCAGTGGCAGCAGGGCCTGCAAGGTGTCCTTGATGTTGCCGACCACGCCAAGATCGACCGGGTGACGACGGCCCAGGTGAGTGGCGTCACTGTCGACCTGGATCAGTTTCGCTTCGTCCGGATAGAACTGGCTCCAGGCGAAATCGGCGCCCAGCAGCAGCAGCGTGTCGCAGGCGTCGATGGCGCGAAAGCCCGAGGCGACTCCGATCATGCCGGTCATGCCGACGTTGTAGGGGTTGTCCGGCTCGATGAAATCCTTGGCACGAGAGGTATGCGCCACCGGTGCCTTGATCCTTGCCGCCAGCGCGATGATCTCGCGTTCGGCGCCTTCGCAGCCCGAACCGCAATACAGCGTCACCCGCTTTCCGGCGTTGAGCATGGCAGCCATCTGCGCCAGTTCGGTATCCGACGGCCGCAGCACCGGCTGCGGCTGGTGCGGCCTGAAGGGCAGGCCTTCGTCGACCTCGGCTTGGCTGATGTCGCCGGGCACGATGATCACCGCCGCGCCACGCCTGTTCAGCGCGGCCTGGGCAGCCACCGCGGTGACGCGGCGGGCCTGGGCCGGCGAGTGGATGTAGCTGCAGAAGTGGCTGCAGGTGTCATAGATCGCTTTCAGATCCACCTCCTGCGGAAAATCCATGCCCATCTCGCTGGTCGCCACCTGGGTCGCGATCAAAACCACCGGCGCGCGGTTGCGGTGTGCCTCGAACAGGCCATTGATGAAATGCAGGCTGCCTGGGCCGCAGGTACCGGCGCAGGCGCCCAGTTGGCCGCTGATCAGCGAATCGGCGCCGGCGGCCATCGCGCCGGCTTCCTCGTGGCGCATGTGCACCCATGCAATGTCGCTGCGGCGTATCGCGTCGGTGATGTGATTGAGCGTATCGCCGACGATGCCATAGCAGCGCCGCACTCCCGCCTCAGCGAGGGTTTCGATGATGATGTCGGCAACTTTCTTCTTGCTCACGGGCACACTCCTTCCGGCGCGACAGCACGCGCCGCGGCTGGACGCGCAAGTGGTCATTGAAGCGCACCAGCTGGAAAATCCGGGTGAATGGCCTGGCCGAAATGCAACAGGCCCGCCGATTGGCGGGCCTGTCGGGGATTGCGTGACCGCGGCTTCAGCCGCCGCGGCCGATTCCGGCGTCGTCCTGCTCCAGCGCCGGGGCGGCGCCAGCTACCGCCAGCAGCGACTGCGCGTAACCGTCTTCCATGCTGATGGTGGAAACTTCGTCCCAGCCGAAGAACGACACCTCGCGCATCCATTCCGCATCGGGGCTGAGTTCCTGCATGTAGAAGCCATCGTCGTCGGCGCTGACCAGGCTGCCGATGTAGCAGACTTCGGCCTCGTCTTCGCTGTCGACATGCACGCCGATCACCGCAGACCGCTTGCCGGCGGCTTGCACCACCTCGCGGATATTGTCCAGCGGGAAGCCGCGTGGCGGGCGCGGCTGGATGTTCTTCAGAGCAAGCGCCTTCTCGAAGAACACATGATGTTTCTCCGGTGCCTCCAGCTCGGAGATATCCCGGTGACGCATCACGTACATGCCGTCGTAGGTGATGCCGTCGCCCACCACCCACAGCAGGAAAAACTCGCGTCCGACGCCACCGACATAGCCGCAGAAGCTGCCGTGTTCGAGATTTTCGCGCCACAAGCGCACCATCGTCTGTTGCTGCTGCGCTTCGCGCAGCTGGGCGCGCTGGCCGGTGTTCTTCAATTCGATGATATTGCTCACGGCACGAATTTTAGCAGATCCGCCTGACTACCCGGCCTCAGAGGATGTACCGGCTGAGATCTTCGTTCAGCACCAGGCCGCCCAGTGATTTGTCTACCTGTTCGGCGTCGATCCTGTAGTTTTCGCCGGACTTGTCCGCCGCCTCGAACGAAATTTTCTCCAGCAGGCGCTCCATCACGGTATGCAGGCGACGCGCGCCGATATTTTCGGTGCGTTCGTTCACCTGGAACGCGACCTCGGCCAGTCGGTCAATGCCGCCATCGGTGAATTCAAGCCCGACACCCTCGGTGCCGAGCAGGGCGACGTATTGCTTGGTCAGCGCATTGTTCGGCTCGCGCAGGATCCGTTTGAAGTCGTCCACGCTCAACGCCGACAGTTCGACCCGGATCGGCAGCCGACCCTGCAGCTCGGGAATCAGGTCGGAGGGTTTGGCCAGAGAAAAGGCGCCCGAGGCGATGAACAGCATGTGGTCGGTCTTGATCGGGCCGTACTTGGTCGACACGGTGGAGCCTTCAACCAGCGGCAGCAGATCGCGTTGCACGCCCTCGCGACTGACCCCGGCATGGCCGTGTTCGCTGCGCTGGGCGACCTTGTCGATCTCGTCGATGAAGACGATGCCGTTCTGCTCCGCATTCTCCATCGCCTGGGCCCGGATCTCCTCGTCGTTGAGCAGCTTGCCGGCCTCCTCGTCGATCAGCATGGGTCGCGCCAGCTTGATCGCCAGCTTGCGACTCTGTGTCTTGGCGCCACCGATGTTCTGGAACATCTGCCGCAACTGCGCGCCCATCTCCTCCATGCCCGGCGGCGACATGATCTCCACGCCCACATTCATGGCCAGCTCCAGCTCGATCTCGCGCTCATCCAGCGCGCCCTCACGCAACTGCTTGCGCAGCTTCTGCCGGGTATCGCTCTCGATCGCCGGGCTTGCCGGTGCATCGTGGCTCCAGTCCGTCGGTTCGGTCTGACGGCGAGGCAGCAGCGCATCGAGGATGCGATCCTCGGCCCTGTCCTCAGCCTGCGAGCGCACCCGCTTGACCGCCTGCTCGCGGGTCAGCTTGTAGGCGCCATCGGCCAGGTCGCGAATGATCGATTCGACATCCTTGCCGACATAGCCGACCTCGGTGAACTTGGTCGCCTCCACTTTCACGAACGGCGCATTCGCCAGGGTCGCCAGCCGGCGCGCAATCTCGGTCTTGCCCACACCGGTGGGCCCGATCATCAGGATATTCTTCGGGGTGATTTCGTTGCGCATCCCGGTCGGCAGCTGCATTCGCCGCCAGCGACTGCGCAGTGCCACCGCCACGGCGCGCTTGGCGTCATGCTGGCCGATGATGTAGCGGTCGAGTTCGTTGACGATTTCGCGCGGAGTGAGTTCGGACATGGCGGGCTTCTTGAAGGCGGGAACGGGGAACAGGTGTCGGGCTGGACGCCGGAGCAGTCACGAGAACACGAGCATGGAAGGCGTGAATTCAGGGCGGAAAGTGCAAGGTCGCGGCGAACGGCATGTTCCCCGTTCCCCAGTCCCTGTTCCCCGCTCCACACTCACAGCTCCTCGATCGACACGTTGTGATTGGTGTAGATACAGATATCGCCAGCGATCTTCAGCGCCTTCTCGACAATGCTGCGGGCATCCAGCGCGGTGTTCTCCAGCAGTGCCATGGCGGCGGACTGCGCAAACGGGCCACCGGAGCCGATCGCGATCAGGCCGTGTTCGGGCTCGACTACGTCACCATTGCCGGAAATGAGCAGCGACACGTCCTTGTCTGCCACCGCAAGCATCGCCTCGAGCTTGCCGAAGCGACGATCGGTACGCCATTCCTTGGCCATTTCCACGGCGGAGCGGGTGAGGTTGTTGTTGTGCTTCTCGAGCTTCTGCTCGAACAGTTCGAACAGGGTGAACGCGTCGGCGGTGGCGCCAGCGAAGCCGGCAATCACCTCGCCGGTCTTGCCGAGGCGGCGCACTTTGCGCGCATTGCCTTTCATCACCGTGTTGCCGAGGGTGACCTGGCCGTCGCTGCCGATCACCACGCGCCCTTCGCGGCGCACGCAGACGATGGTGGTGGCGTGAAACGATTCCATGGGAGCTCCGCAAGAGGATTTGCCTGAACCACCGTCATGGGGCCGCCCGATGCCCGCTTCAATGTCCAAACTCGGAGCGGGACGCCGCGGGCTGTCGTCCTGACCCGAGTTATCCGCCGTGCGGACGCAGCCTGGCGGCCTCGCGGGCCAGCAACTCGATGCCGGACCAATCGCCAGTGGTCAGCTTGCCGGCCGGAGTCAGCCAGGAGCCGCCCACGCAAAGCACGTTGGGCAGGGCGAGGAAATCGACCGCGCTGGTCAGGCTGATGCCACCCGTGGGGCAGAAGCGCACCTGCGGCAGCGGACTGGCCCAGGCACCGAGCAGCTTGTGGCCGCCGGCGGGTACCGCCGGGAAGAATTTCAGGTGACGGTAGCCGCGCTCGAGCAGGCTCATCACCTCGCTGGCGGTGGCGGCACCGGGAAGCAACGGCAGTTCGCTCTGCTCGGCGGCGTCCAGCAGATAGGGCGACATGCCAGGCGACACGGCGAACCGCGCGCCGGCCTGCAGCGCCGCGTGCAGGTCGCGCGCGCTGAGCACGGTGCCGACGCCGACCATCGCGCCCTCCACTTCGGCAGCAATCGCCCGGATCGCCTCCAGTGCGGCGGGCGTGCGCAGGGTCACCTCGATCGCCGGTATGCCGCCAGCGACCAGGGCACGCGCCATCGGCACCGCGGCTTTCGCGTCGTCGATCACCACCACCGGGATCACCGGCGCCAGGCGCATGGTGGTCTCGATCTGCTGTTGCTTGGCTGCAATGTTGCTCATGGACTTTCTCGCTGGGTTGATTTGCGTAGGAGCGCACCCTGTGCGCGATGTTTCTGGGTGCGATGCAGGGCGTTCGCGCACAGGGTGCGCTCCTGCAAGGATTGCCTTACAGCACGCCCGCGCCCATGTCGGCGGTGGCGGCCGCCTGGCGGAACAGGCCGAACAGCTCGCGACCCATGCCGCTGTGCTGGGCGGAAAGATCGGCGTGCTGCGGCAGTCGTGCATCCAGCTCGTGCGCTTCCATCAAGACGTCCAGACGGCCATGGGCCGCATCCAGCCGGATCAGGTCGCCATCGCGGATCTTGGCGATGTTGCCGCCGGCAACTGCTTCGGGGGTGACGTGGATCGCCGCTGGCACGCGGCCGGAGGCGCCGGACATGCGCCCGTCGGTGAGCAGGGCGATGCGGTGGCCGCGATCCTGCAGCAGCGCCAGCGTCGGGGTGAGCTTGTGCAATTCCGGCATGCCATTGGCCTGCGGCCCCTGAAAGCGCACCACCGCCACGAAATCACGATTGAGCTCGCCACGCTTGAATGCCGCGGCCACCTCGTCCTGGTCGTGGAACACGATGGCCGGTGCCTCGATCAGCAGGCGATCATCGGGTACCGACGAAACCTTGATCACGGCACGGCCGAGGTTGCCCTGCAGCATGCGCAGGCCGCCGTCGCTGCGGAACGGCTCGTCGGTGCCACGCAGTACGCCACGATTGCCGCTTTCCCGCGACACCGGCGTCCACTGCAACATGCCGTTGGCGTCGAGCGATGGCAGCTGGGCATAGCCGTCCATGCCGGTACCGAAAACCGTCTTTACATCGCGATGCATCAAGCCGGCGCCGAGCAGCTGATCGATCAGGAACGCCATGCCGCCGGCCTGATGGAACTGATTCACGTCGGCATAGCCGTTCGGGTAGACCCGCGCCAGCAGCGGGATCACGCCGGACAGGGCATCAAAGTCGTCCCAGCGCAGCTGGATGCCGGCGGCGTGGGCGATCGCCACCAGGTGCAGCAGGTGATTGGTGGAGCCGCCGGTGGCATGCAGCCCGATCACGCCGTTGACGATTGCGCGCTCATCGATGATGTGGCCCAGCGGCAGATAGTGTTCGCCCAGCGCGCTGTTGGCGGCGACCCGACGCACCACCTCGGCAGTGAGCGCGTCGCGCAGCGGCGTGTCCGGTGCCTCGAAGCTGGCACCGGGCAGATGCAGACCCATGATCTCCATCAGCATCTGGTTGGAGTTGGCGGTGCCGTAGAAGGTGCAGGTGCCGGGCGCGTGATAGGACGCCGCCTCCACTTCCATCAAATCGTCCTTGCTGGCCTTCCCGTCGGCCCAGGCCTGGCGCACCTTCGATTTCTGCTCGTTGGGGATGCCGCTGGGCATCGGCCCGGAAGGCACGAACGCGCCGGGCAGATGGCCGAAGCTCAATGCACCGATCAGCAGGCCCGGCACGATCTTGTCGCAGATGCCCAGATACAGCGCGCCGTCGAACATGTCGTGTGACAACGCTACCGCCGTGGCCATCGCCACCAGATCGCGCGAGAACAGCGACAACTGCATCCCGGGTTGGCCCTGGGTGACGCCGTCGCACATCGCCGGCACACCACCGGCGACCTGGGCGGTGAAGCCATACTCGCGCGCGATGCCGCGGATCAGGCCGGGATAGCGCTCGTAGGGTTGATGCGCCGAAAGCATGTCGTTGTACGCGGTGACGATCGCCAGGTTGGCGCGGTGGCCGCTGCGCAATGCGGCCTTGTCTTCCGTGCCGCAGGCGGCGAAGCCATGGGCCAGATTGCCGCAGGACAGATGCCCGCGCTGCGGCCCGCCGCGATCGACCGCATCGATGCGCGCCAGATAGGCGGCGCGGGTATCACGGCTGCGTTCGCGCAGACGTTCGGTAACTTCGGCAACAACGGGATGCAGGGTTTTCATGACTTGATCCGATTTTTCAGGAGCGCAGCCTGTGCGCGATGGCGTCGCCGTTTGGCGGGTTCTTCGCGCACCGGGCGCGCTCCTGCCAGGGCGGCGGTAGGGGCGGTTGCTACGGACACCAGTACACGGCCACGGGTACCCGCTGCTGGGTCAGGACTGCACGTACCGGGTAGTGCTGCGCGTTACCCAGGCCGAGACGGGCATCGGCGAGCACGTCGCGCTTCTTTTCGCCGCTGACCAGCAGAAACAGTGCCCGGGTCTGCAACAGGGTCGGCAGGCTCAATGTGATGCGCGGCTCGCCAGCACCCGCAGCACGCATCGGCAGCAGGCGCGCGGTGCCGTGCAGATCCAGCGCCTCGTTCAAGTGATCGCCGCCAGGGAAGAATGAAGCGGTATGACCGTCGTCGCCCATGCCCAGAACCACCGCGTCGAATGGCAGTGACAAGGCGTCGATCCTTGCACTGCTTGCAGTCAGTCCCAGTTCCGGCGTCGGCGCATCGCTGTACAGCGGAACAAACGTGGCGGCACGGGCCGAGCCCTGCAGCAGCAGCGACTTCACCAGTCGCGCGTTGGAGCGTTCGTCGCTCGGCGGCACCCAGCGTTCGTCGACCAGGGTGATCTGCACCCGTGCCCAGTCGAGAGCTTGCTGCGACAGCCTAGCAAACAGCTGCTTTGGCGTGCTGCCGCCGGACACGGCGAGCAGGGCCCGGCCACGCTCGGCCAGAGCCGCGCGCAAGCCCTCCGCCATGCGTTCGGCCAGTGCCGCGGCCTGGGCCTGGCAATCGGTGAAGCTGTGCGTGGTGACGTTGAGGTTGGTAGGCATGGTCAGGGGGGCGGCCAGCGGACGACTGGCGCACCTGTCGTCGGAGAGGGAATCACCATTGTGCTGCGGTGGGCGCAAGAGGTGGGTGAAGGGGCCGTCCAGGCAGCGGATCAGGCATGGTCTTCGTGCCAGGTACGGCCGTCGCGTTCGATCAGCGCCACCGCCGCGCTCGGGCCCCAGCTGCCGGCGAAGTAGGGCCGCGGGGGCTCGCCGCTGGCGTCCCACGCCTCCAGAATCGGATCGGCCCAGCGCCATGCCGCCTCGACCTCGTCGCGGCGCATGAACAAGGTGGGATTGCCACGCACCACATCGAGCAGCAGGCGCTCATAGGCATCGGGCTGCTGCACGCCGAACTCCTCGGCGAAGCTCATGTCCAGCGGCACATGACGCAGGCGCAGGCCACCGGGACCCGGATCCTTGATGGTCAGCCACAACTTCACCCCTTCGTCCGGCTGCAGGCGAAGCACCAGCCGGTTCTGCAGCAGCTTGCCGGCGTTGCTGGCGAAGATCGAATGCGGCACCGGCTTGAAGGTCACCGCGATCTCGGAGACCCGCTCCGGCAAGCGCTTGCCGGTGCGTAGATAGAACGGCACGCCGGCCCAGCGCCAGTTGCCGATCTCCGCCTTCAGCGCCACGAAGGTCTCGGTCTGCGACCTGGTGTTGCCCAGCTCGTCCGGGTAGCCCGGCACACTGGCGCCTTCAGCCACGCCGGCGCGGTACTGGCCGCGCACGGTGAGCTCGCTGGCGTTGCTTTCATCGATCGGCTTGAGCGCGTTCAGTACCTTGAGTTTCTCGTCGCGCACGGCGTCAGGTGCCAGCGATGCCGGCGGCTCCATCGCCACCATGCACAGCAGCTGCAGAATGTGGTTCTGCAGCATGTCGCGCATCGCGCCGGCATGGTCGTAGTAGCCGGCGCGGTGGCCCACGCCGACGGTCTCGGCCACAGTGATCTGCACATGCTCGATATGCGCCGAATTCCACAACGGCTCGAACAGCGCGTTGCCGAAGCGCAGCACCAGCAGGTTCTGTACGGTTTCCTTGCCGAGGTAGTGATCAATGCGATAGGTCTGCGATTCGCTGAAGAAGCGGCCGACGGCGTCGTTGATGCCCCTGGCGCTGGCGAGGTCGCGGCCGATCGGCTTTTCCAGCACCACCCTCGCCTCGCCCAGGTTCAGCGCGTGCGCACCCAGGCGCGTGCAGATATCCACGAACAGCTGCGGCGAGGTGGACAGGTAGAACACGCGCACGTGCCCGGCCTGCTGCTTGATCAGTGCCGCGAACTCGTCCCAGCCCTCGTCCTTGCGTGCGTCCAGCGGGCGATAGCTGACCTGCTGCAGAAAGGCTTCGAGCACGGTGCTGTCACCGTGCTGGCCCAGCACCTCGCGCAAGTGGTTGCGGTAACCCTCGTCGCCCAGCGGTTCGCGGGCGACGCCGATGATGCGGCTGCTGGGCGGAACCTGCCCGGCATGAAAGCGGTGCAGCAGGGCCGGCAGCAGCTTGCGCATGGCCAGATCACCGGTACCACCGAAGATCACCAGATCGAATGGATCAACCGGCAGGTTGGAAGCAGTCACGCGGGTACCTCGACACAGGTTGGGATGGCGGGCGCCGGCCGCAAGGCACGAAAGCCCGGATGGTTGGCGATGGTACCAGTGAAATACCAGAGAGACTACTGCCCTGCATACGAATACATAGAGTCGTCCATGGATGGCGCCAAATGAATGGTTTCAGCCGAAACCATTCAGACTCGCCCAGACGGCTTGCGAATAGTGGTTCTGTATTGGTATCTTGCGCGGATGGAAACCGCCCTGGCCAACGAATATCGCCGCATCTGTCAGGATCCGGCCACGCATCAGCCGCTGGCCTATCTGCGACTGCGCCGGGCGATCCGCAATATCGTCGAGCATCGCGACATCGAGCCGGGCCAGGCACTGCCCAGCGAGCGCGACCTGTCGCAGGTGCTGAAGCTTTCCCGGGTCACCGTGCGCAAGGCCATTGCCGGCTTGGTCGAGGAAGGTCTGCTGACCCAGCGCCACGGCGCCGGCACCTTCATCGCCGAACGCATCGTCAAGCCGATGTCGCGCCTGACCAGCTTCACCGAGGATCTGCGCGAGCGCGGCCTGCGTCCGCGCTCGGAGTATTTCGAGCGGGTGATCGGTGAGGTGACACCGGAGGAATCGATGGCGATGAACCTGTCGCCCGGCTCGCTGGTGGTGCGCCTGCACCGCGTGCGCTACGGCCAGGACGAACCGCTGGCGATCGAGCGCAGCGTGGTGCCGGCCAGCGTGCTGCCCGACCCGATGCTGGTGCACGACTCGCTGTACGAGGCGCTGGAAAAGCTCGACGCGCGACCACGCCGGGCGTTGCAGCGCTTGCGCGCGGTGTCGCTGAACGCACAGCAGGCGCGCCTGCTGCACGTCAATGTCGGCAGCGCCGGGCTCAACATCGAGCGCCGCAGCTTTCTCGACGACGGGCGCGTGGTCGAGTTCACCACCTCGTGGTATCGCGGCGACATCTACGATTTTGTGGCCGAACTGCAGACTGACTGAAGGCAAGGAAATGAGCGCCAGCAATACCCTGATGTACCAGGAGGCGCACGCCTCCGCCGCCGTCGTGGCGCGCGAGTTCGTCGCCAACGAGGCGGTGGTGAGCGCGTTGGCGCATTCGCTGCGCGCCGATCCGCCACGCTTCATCGTCACCTGCGCGCGTGGCAGTTCCGATCACGCCGCGGCGTATGCGAAGTATGTATTCGAGACCCAGCTCGGCATCGTCACCGCCTCGGCGTCGCCGTCGGTGACCTCGGTCTACGCCGCCGAGCAGCAATGGCAGGGCGCGCTGTTCATCGCGATTTCGCAGTCGGGCAAGAGTCCCGACCTGCTGCGCAATGCCCAGGCCGCCAAGCTCGCCGGTGCACGTGTGGTGGCGCTGGTGAATGTCGAGGATTCGCCGCTGGCGGCGCTCGCCGACACGGTCATTCCGCTGCACGCCGGGCCGGAGCGCAGCGTCGCTGCCACCAAGAGCTACATCGCAGCGCTTGCCGCCGTGCTGCATCTGTGCGCGCGCTGGCACGGCGATGAAGCGCTGAACGCGGCCCTGCATGCCCTGCCCGATGCCCTGCGCGCCGGCTGGGACGCCGACTGGTCGGCGTTGAGCGAGGGCCTGGTCGATGCGCACAACCTGTTCGTGGTCGGCCGTGGCTTCAGCCTTGGCATCGCGCTGGAGGCGGCGCTGAAATTCAAGGAAACCTGCGGCCTGCATGCCGAGGCGTTCAGCGCGGCCGAGGTCAAGCACGGGCCAATGGCCCTGGTCGGCCCGGATTTCCCGGTGCTCTGCTTCGCCCAGGACGACGACACGCTGCAGAGCACCCTGGCGGTGGCCCGCGATTTCCGCGCACGCGGCGCGCAGGTGTTCGTCGCCGCGCCGGGTCAACGCGGTGCCGGCGTGTTGCCGGTGGCCGCCGGCCTGCCGGCGCTGTGCACACCGCTGCTGATCATCCAGAGCTTCTACCGCGCGGCCAGCGAGCTGGCCCTGCGCCGTGGTTTCAATCCCGACGTGCCGCCGCATCTCAACAAGGTCACCGAGACCGTATGAACCCCTGCAGGAGCGCACCCTGTGCGCGATGCTCTTCGCGCCTCGGACATCAGAGCATCGCGCACGGGGTATGCACCCGCATCGTCCCTCGTGCATCACGGAATCAGCCATGACCATCGCCCTCACCCATGCCCGCGTACTCACCGGCGCCGGCTGGCGCGACGACCTCGCCGTGCTGCTGGATGGCAGCCGCGTTGAAGCACTGCTGCCGCTGGCCGATCCGCGCCTGCAGGACATGCCACGGCAAGACCTCGGCGGCGCGATGCTGCTGCCCGGCTTCATCGACGTGCAGGTCAACGGTGGCGGCGGTGCGCTGTTCAACGATGCGCCGACGGTGGAAACGATCCGCCGGATCGGAGCAGCCCATCGACGCTACGGCACGACCGGCTTCCTGCCGACCCTGATCAGCGACGACCTCGACGTGATGCGCGCCGCCCTGGTCGCGGTGGAACAGGCGCTGGCAGAGGGCGTGCCCGGGCTGCTCGGCATCCATCTGGAGGGTCCGTATCTCGCGCTCGCGCGCAAGGGCGTGCACGACCCGAAGTATTTCCATGTGCCGGGCAGCGAGGAGCTGGCTCTGCTGTGCGCACCCCATCGCGGCATCCGCCTGGTCACGCTGGCGCCGGAGCAGCTGCCGCTGGACAGCCTTCGTGCGCTGGTCGATGCAGGCGTGATCGTCTGCGCCGGCCATACCGCCGCCGACTACGCCACCACACGCGCCGCGCTCGATGCCGGCGTGCGCGGCTTCACCCATTTGTTCAACGCAATGACCCCGTTGGGCAGCCGCGCGCCCGGCGTGGTCGGTGCCGCGCTGGACGATCCGGACAGCTGGTGCGGCATCATCGTCGACGGCCATCACGTGCACCCGGCCAGCCTGCGCGTGGCGATCGCCGCGAAGGCGCGCGGCAAGATGCTGCTGGTCACCGACGCGATGCCGCCGGTCGGCGCGGATCAGCCGGACTTCGTGCTCAATGGTGAAACCATCATCGTCAAGGACGGCATCTGCCAGACCGCCCAGGGCGTGCTCGCCGGCTCCGCGCTGGACATGGCGACCGCTGTCCGCAACGCCGCGCAGATGCTGGGTGTGCCGCTGGATGAGGCGGTACGCATGGCCAGCACCTATCCGGCCGATTTCCTCAGGCTGGGTGCCACGCACGGACGTATCGCGGCGGGCTGCCAGGCCGACCTGGTGCTCATGGACGATGACTATCGGGTGCTGCGGAGCTGGATTGCCGGAACGGGCCAGACGGAAAGCTGAGCCTGCGCCCGAGCGGTTTTCCGGTCGCCCCTGCGCAGGCGCGTCGAGTCGCCATCAGGGCATGGCTGATCGCGCGCTTCGACACCGATCGCCCAGGCGATTGCCAGCCGCGCGACTCGTCGCTACAGTGCCCGGGTTCAGGTGTCCCGAGGGGTTCGCGCCCAAGGGATGAAACGGGAAGCCGGTGCGCGGTGTTCATCACTGCAAGGCCGGCGCTGCCCCCGCAACGGTAAGCGAGAGATCGGATGGCGAATGCCACTGTGCCTGCGGCACGGGAAGGCGCCATGCGAGGCGAGCGGATCACCGCCCGCCACCCGCGAGCCCGGAGACCGGCCTGAACGATTCCTGGTGGCTCGCGGTGGGCGAGGCCGAACCACGTGTGTGGCGCGCCTGCCTGCCCGTCGTTCCGTCTTTCCTGCTGCTGCTGCCAGCTCATCGAACGCATGAGCCGTGCGCGGGTGCGCGGCCAGAGGAAACGAACATGAAGAAAGCCCTGCTGGCAGCGACCCTGCTCAGTTGCACCATGGCCGCCCAGGCCGCCGATCAGAACAACGCGACCGCGCTTGACCCGGTGATCGTCACCGCCACGCGTACCGCGATCACCGTGGACGACGCGCTGTCGTCGGTCAGCGTGATCACCCGCGCCGATATCCAACGGCTGCAGCCAACCTCGGTGCTGGACCTGCTGACCGGCCTGCCGGGCGTGACCATGACCCAGAGCGGTGGCCTTGGCCAGCAGAGCTCGCTGTTCCTGCGCGGCACCAATTCTACCCACACCCTGGTGCTGATCGACGGCGTGCGGATCGGCTCGGTGACGGCCGGGCTGGCCTCGCTGGAGCAGATTCCTCCGGAGCAGATCGAGCGCATCGAGATCGTGCGCGGGCCGCGTTCAAGCCTGTACGGCAGTGATGCGATCGGCGGGGTAATCCAGATCTTCACCCGCCACGGTCAGGCCAGTGGCGGCATCGTGCCGTCGCTGAGCATGACCGCTGGCAGCCACGGCTTGTTCGGCAGCGAGGTCGGCTTGTCCGGCGGGGATGAGCACGCCTGGGTCAACCTCAGCCTCGGTGGCGAATACAGCAGCGGTTTCCCGGCCTGCAGGATGGGCGCGGCCGAGGCCAATGGCGGAATGGGCGCCGGCTGCTTCGTCGACGATCCGCGCAACGATGCCTACCGCAACTGGAATGGCGCGGCCAACGCCGGTTACCGCTGGGACAACGGTGCCGAGCTGTCCTTCAGCTGGCTGCGCAGCAAGAACGACGTCGAGTACGCCGGCAGCCCCTACGGCGGCAACAGTGCGGTCAACGAGCAGCGCGTGGCCGGTGCGCGGCTGAGCTTCTCGCCGCTGCCGGCATGGAAGGTCACCCTCAACGCCGGCCAGGGCAAGGATCTGGCCACCACCTATTACCAGGGCACGTACTACGGTACGTGGTACCCGTTGGCGCAGACCGGCTACTCCAACTCGCGCCGCGATCAGGCCTCGTGGCAGAACGACATCGCACTGGCTTCGAACCAGCTGCTGACCGCTGGCGTGGACTACCAGCGCGAGCACGTGGACAGCAGCACCGGCTACCTTGCCAGCCAGCGCCATGACACCGGCGGCTACGCGCAGTACCAGGGCAGGTTCGGCCGCAATGAAGTGAAGATGTCCGTGCGGCATGACCACAGCTCGCAGTACGGCGGCCACGGCACCGGCGCGCTGGCCTGGGGTTACCGCTTCGATCATGACCTGCACCTGCTGGCCAGCTACGGCACCGCCTTCCACGCGCCGACTTTCAACGACTTGTACTACCCGCCCTACTACGGCATCCCCTCGGCCAACCCGCAACTGAAGCCGGAGCAGTCGCGCAGCGCCGAGCTGGGGCTGAACCAGCAGCTCGGCAGGTGGAGCTGGGCGGTGAACGCCTACCAGACCCGCATCGACGACCTGATCGTGCTCGACCCGAACCGCAACTACGTGCCGTTCAATGTCAGCAAGGCGCGCATCCGCGGTGTGGAAGGCCAGCTCGGCGCGAACCTCGATGGCTGGCAGGCACAGGCCTACCTCACCCTGCAGCGACCGCAAAATATCGATGGTGGCGGCAACAACGGTCATCTGTTGCCGCGCCGTCCGCAGCGCACCGCGCGCATCGACCTGGATCGCCGCTTCGGCGCGTTCGGCGTCGGCACCACCTGGTACGCCGCCGGCAGCAGCTACGACGACGTCGCCAACCGGAATCGCCTGGGCGGCTACAGCACGTTGGCGCTGCGCGCGAGCTGGCATTTCACCCGCGACTGGCAGGTCGAGGCGAAACTGGCCAACGCCTTTGACCACCACTACGAGACCGTCTACTACTTCAACCAGCCCGGTCGCAGCTACTACCTGACCCTGCGCTACAGCCCGTCGACGCACTGATGCCGGTGCCGGCATGTTTGCCGGCGCGGCGATTTCCGGGGCGGTCCGCACAGGCATGTTCGGGCCGCCGCTGCGTCGTGGCCTCCTGTCGGATGCACCGGCTGTGCCGCTATGCTTGGCCGACAGGGAGTGCACATGAATCTGTTCGCACCGATGATCCGCCGCCCCGTCGGCACCTCGTTACTCGCCATCGGTCTGATGATCGCCGGTGTGTGGGCCTATCTGCTGATCGGCGTGGCGGCGTTTCCGTCGATCGAATTCCCGGGCGTGGCGGTAGCGGCGCAGATGCCCGGTGCCAGCGCGCAGACCATGGCCACCACAGTGATGGCGCCGCTGGAACGCCACATCGGGCGCATTCCGGGCGTCAAGTTCATGTTCTCCAATGCCGGCGAGGGCACCGCGCAGATCCAGGTGCTGTTCGACTACGGGCGTTCGACCGATGACGCCGCGCGCGACGTGCAGGCGGCGATCAACGCCGCCGCCGCCGATCTGCCGCCGGGGATGCCCTCGCCGCCGCAGTACTTCAAGTTCGACACGTCGAAGGTGCCGGTGTTGCTGGTGACGCTGACCTCCAGCAGCCTGCCGCCGGACAAGCTCTACGACCTCACCGACACCTTGTTGAAGCCCGCCGTGGCGCAGATCGATGGCGTGGCCCAGGTCAATGTCGGCGGCGGCACCCCGCATGCGGTGCGGATCGCGCTGGATTCGAATGCGCTGGCGATCAAGGGCATCACCAGCAACGAAGTGGCCAATGCCCTGCGCGCGGCGAATGTCTCCTCGCCACAGGGCACCTTGAGCAACGGCATCAGCCAGATGACGGTGAGCGCCAACGATGCGCTGCACACCCCGGCGGATTTCGCCTCGCTGGTGATCGCCAGCCATCAAGGCGTGCCGGTGCGGCTGGCCGACGTCGCCACGATCAGCAGCGGGCAGCAGGACAAGTACGCGGCGGCGTGGTTCAACGGCAAGCGCGCGGTGACCATGCAGATCAGCAAGCGCCCCGACGCCAACGCGGTGGCCACGGTGAAGGCGATTCGCGCGGCGTTGCCCGCGCTGAGCAAGGTGTTGCCCGCCGATGTGCAGATCACTCCGATCTTCGATCTCACCCCGACCACTGAATCGGCGCTGCACGAGGTCGAAGTGGCGCTGATGATGAGCGTCGTGATGGTGGCGCTGGTGATGCTGCTGTTCCTGCGCCGGCTGCGGCCGACCCTGATCGCGATGCTCAGCGTGCCGCTGTCGCTGGCGGGTGCACTGATCCTGATGTGGGTGCTCGGCTTCACCCTCAACATCTTTTCGCTGGTGGCGCTGGTGCTGTGCGTGGGCTTCGTGGTGGACGATGCGATCGTGGTGATCGAGAACATCGTGCGCCATATCGAGCAGGGCATGGCGCCGCTGCCGGCGGCGCTGACCGGCGTGCGCGAAATCGGCTTCACCGTCATCTCGATCACGCTGTCGCTGATCGCCGTGTTCGGGCCGATGGTGTTCGGCGACAACATGTTTACCATGCTGATGCGCGAATTCGCGGTGACCCTGGTCGCCACCATCGTGATATCCGCGGTAGTCTCGCTGACCCTGACTCCGGCGCTGTGCGGGCGCAGCCTGGAGCACGAACCGGCGGGCACGCGCACGCCGGGGCGGGTGGAGCGATGGGCCGAGCGCTTCGACCGCTGGCTGCTCGGCCTGTATGAACGATCGCTCGACTGGGCCATGTACCACCGGCGGGTGATGCGCTGGCAGCCGGTGATCCTGCTGGGGCTGACGGTTGTGTTGGCGGTGGTGGTCGGCATGACCGCGGGTGGTGGCCTGATGCCGAAGCAGGACACCGGCTTGATCCGGGTGCAGATCACCGCCGGTTCCAACATTTCGCCCACCCTGCTGACCGCGCGCGCACGCGAGGTGGCGACGGTATTCCAGGCCGACCCGGCCGTGCTCGATGTATCCACCATCGTCGGCGGCAATGACGGTGCCCACCTGTTCATCGACCTCAAGCCGGAGGGTGACAAGCCGGGCGACCGTCATGACGACGTGCAGAAGGTGGTCGACCGCCTGGCCGCCCATTTCAAGAATGTCAGCGACCTTGATGTCTCGGTTTCCGCGGTGCAGTTCTTCGGCGGTGGTGGCGGCAGCGGCGGCAGTGCCGGCGGCGTCGGTCGCTATTCCTTCCAGCTCGACAGCGTCGACGGCACGCCGCTGCAGGATCCCACGCTGCGGCTGGAACACGTGATGCGCGGAATGAAACAGTTCACCGACATCACCAGCAGCTTCGACGGTATCGGTACGCAGCAGATGGTGCAGGTCGATCGCGCCGTCGCCGCGCGACTGCATGTGAGCATGGGCCAGATCGACTCAGCCCTGTACACCTCGTTCGGACAGAGCCAGGTCTCCACCATCTACTCGGACATCAACCAGTACCGGGTGGTGCTGACCACAGACAAGGCCGGCTCGCTGAACCCGCAGAGCCTGCTCGGCACCTATGTGCGCAACAGCCAGGGCGTCATGATCCCACTCTCCGCACTGGCAAAAATCCGGCCACACCTCGCGCCGGCCTCGGTCAGTCACTTCAACCAGCTGGAGTCGGCTTCGCTCAACTACAACCTGGCCAAGGGCATCAACCAGGCGCAGGGGCTGAAGCTGGTCGACGAGGCGATCCTGGCGGCCCATATGCCGCCCGGCGTACAGAAAAAGTACACCGGCGAAAACCAGAACCTGCTCGATGCGTTGAACAACGCGCTGCTGATGCTGCTGACCGTGATCCTGGTGATGTACGTGGTGCTGGGCGTGCTGTACGAAAGCCTGATCCATCCGCTGACCATCCTCTCCACCCTGCCGGCCGCCGGCATGGGCGCCTTCCTGGCCATGCTGGTGACGCATACCCAGTTGACCCTGATGTCGATCATTGCCGTGCTGATGCTGATCGGCATCGTCAAGAAGAACGCAATCCTGATGGTCGACTTCGCCCTCGTCGCCGAACGCGAGCGCGGCCTGTCGCCACCGGCGGCGATCCGCGAGGCGGCGCTGGTGCGGTTCCGCCCGATCACCATGACCACCCTGGTAGCGATGGGCGCGGCGCTGCCTCTGGCGATCGGTTTCGGCTACGGCTCGGAGCTGCGCCAGCCGCTGGGCATCGCCATCCTCGGCGGCTTGCTGGTGTCGCAGTTGCTGACCCTGCTCAGCACGCCGGCGATCTACCTGTGGAGTCATGATCACCAGCAGCGCAAGCTGGCCCGCCAGCAGCTGCGCGCCGAGATCAAGCGCCAGCGCCAGGGGCCGCCAGACATGCCCAGCCTGCCCAGCACCATGCCGGCCCTGCCCAAGTAGCGTCGTGGGCAGGCATGCCCGCGCAGGCATGCCTTCCGGCACGGTGCGTACTTCAGGCACATACATCGCGACGTGCCGGCTGGCATAAAGTCGACATGAAAGGAACCTCGATCCCGCCGCCGGCCAGTGCACCGAGCCGACAGACCCTGTCATCCGGTGCCGCGGCATGAACATCTTCGCGCCGCTGATCCGTCGCCCGGCCGGTACCTCGCTGCTCGCCATCGGGCTGATGCTGGCCGGCCTGTGTGCTTACCTGCTGCTGGGCGTGGCCGCCTTGCCCTCGCTGGACTTCCCCGGCGTCTATGTGGTCGCCAACATGCCCGGGGCCAGCGCGCAGACCATGGCCAACACCGTGCTGGCACCGCTGGAACGCCACCTGGGCCAGATCCCCGGCGTCGACGAAATGTACGGCAATGCCCGCGAGGGTTCGGTCGGCATCAGCGTGCGCTTCAATTTCAGCCGTACCGCCGATAGCGCCGCCCGCGACGTGCAGGCGGCAATCAATGCCGCCGCGGTCGACCTGCCCTCGGGCATGCCCTCGCCGCCGCAGTATTTCAAGTTCGATACCTCGCAGATCCCGATCCTGTTCATCACCCTGACCTCCAGCGGCATGCCGCAGGATCAGCTGTTCGATCTTGCCGACACCCTGCTCAAGCCCGCCGTGTCGCAGGTCAACGGCGTGGCCCAGGTCGACGTGTTCGGCGGTACCCCGCATGCGGTGCGCATCGATCTGGACGAGCACGCGCTGGCGGCCAAGGGTCTTACCGCGAATGACGTGGCCAACGCGCTGCGCGCCGCCAACGTCAGCTCACCGCTGGGCATCCTCAGCAACGGCCGCACCCAGATGACAGTGACCGCCAATGACGGCCTGCACCGGCCGTCCGAGTTCGCGCACCTGCTGATCGCCGAGCGCAACGGCGCTCCGGTGCGGCTGTCCGACGTGGCCACGGTCTATGGCGGCCAGCAGGATCAGTATCAGGGCGCCTGGTTCAACGGCGTCAAGACGGTCGGCCTGCAGATCACCAAGCGACCGGAGGCCAATTCCGTGGCCACGGTCGAGGCCATTCGCGCGCGCCTGCCCCAACTGGCGGCATCGATGCCCTCGGACGTCACCATCACGCCGGCGTTCGACCTGACCCAGACCACCAAGTCGGCGCTGCACGAGGTCAAGGTCGCCCTGCTGATCTCGATCGCGATGGTGGCGCTGGTGATGCTGGTGTTCCTGCGCCGTTCGCGCCCCACCCTGATCGCCATGCTCAGCGTGCCGCTGTCGCTGGCCGGCGCGTTCGTGGTGATGTGGATGCTCGGCTACACCCTCAACACCTTGTCGCTGGTGGCACTGGTGCTGTGCATCGGTTTCGTCGTCGACGACGCGATCGTGGTAATCGAGAACATCGTGCGGCACATGGAGCAGGGCATGGCGCCACTGCCGGCGGCGCTCACCGGCGTGCGCGAGATTGGTTTCACCGTGGTCTCGATCACCCTGTCGCTGGTGGCGGTGTTCGCGCCGCTGCTGTTCGGCAACAACATGCTGATCATGCTGCTGCGCGAGTTCTCGGTGACGCTGACCGCGGCGGTGGTGATTTCCGCCATCGTCTCGCTGACCCTGACGCCCGCGTTGTGCGGCTACCTGCTCAAGCACGAGCCGGTGCCGCCACGGCCACCCGGCCGCATCGAGCAGGCGGTGGAGCGTTTCGATCGTGGCCTGCTGCGCATGTACGAGCGCGCGCTGGACTGGGCCATGCACCATCGTCGCATCATGCGCTGGCAGCCGCTGTTGCTGCTGTTCCTGACCTTCGCCCTGGGCGCTGCGGTGGTGAAGACGGCCGGCGGCACCTTCATGCCGGACGAGGACACCGGCCAGCTGCAGGTCGACATCAGCGCCGACGCAAATATCTCCCCCAACGTGCTGGCCGAGCGTGCGCAGCAGGTGGCGAAGATCATGAGCGCCGATCCGGCCGTGCTCGACCAGATAATCCTGCTCGGCGGCAATGGCAGTGGCGGCGCGGTAGGCAATTCAGCGCGCATGTTTGTCGACCTGAAGCCCCGCGGGCATGGCGCCGGCGAGCGGCCGGACAACATCAAGTTGATCGTCCAGCGGCTATCCAAGAAATACGACAGGCTGCCCGATGTCAGTGTCTCGGTCAGCGCCTCGCAGTTTCTCGGCGGCGGCGGCAGCGGCGACAACGCCGGTCAGTACGAATTCCAGCTCACCAGCAGCGACGGCGGCGACCTGCAGCCGTGGGTGCTGAAGATGGTGCGGCAGATGCGTAACGTCAAGGAGTTCCAGGACGTCAGCAGCCCCTTCGACCAGGTCGGCAAGCAGCAACAACTGCAGGTCGACCGCAACGCGGCCGCGCGTCTGCATGTCAGTATGGGCGCGATCGACACCGCCCTGTTCAGTGCCTTCGGCCAGCGTCAGGTGTCGCAGATCTATTCCGACATCAACCAGTACGCGGTGGTTCTCAACAGCAGTCCGCAACAGAACCTGACTCCGCAATCGCTGCTCAATATCCGTGTGCGCAGCGATCTCGGTCAGATGATTCCGTTGTCCGCGCTGGCGAAGATGGAGCCCGGCATCAGCCCGCTGCGCGTCCGCCATCACAACCAGCTCGAAGCCGCCACCATCAGCTACAACCTGGCCAAGGACGTGACCCAGGATCGCGGCATCGCCCTGGTCGACCAGGCGGCCTACGCGGTCGGTCTGCCGGCCGGCGTCAAGGTCGACTACACCGGCGCCAACCAGCGCCTGAAACAGGCCCAGTCCAATGGCATGGTGTTGCTGCTGGGCTCGATCCTGGCGATGTACATCGTGCTGGGCATCCTCTACGAGAGCCTGGGCCATCCGCTGACCATCCTGTCCACCCTGCCCGCCGCCGGTGCCGGTGCGTTCCTGGCCATGCTGGTGACGCAGACCCAGCTGTCGCTGATGGCGATCATCGCGATCCTGATGCTGATCGGCATCGTCAAGAAAAACGCGATCCTGATGGTCGACTTCGCCCTCGTCAGGGAGCGCGAACACGGCCTGTCCGCACCCGAGGCCATCCGCGAGGCGGCGCTGGTGCGCTTCCGCCCGATCACCATGACGACGCTGGTGGCGATGGGCGCGGCGTTGCCGCTGGCGATCGGCTTCGGCATCGGCTCGGAAATGCGCCAGCCGATCGGTATCGCCATCGTCGGCGGGCTGCTGGTCTCGCAGTTGCTGACTCTGCTCAGCACCCCGGCGATCTATTTGTGGAATCACGACCGCAAGATCCGCAAGGCCGGGCGGAAGGAACGCCGCGCGGCGCGCAAACTCGCGAAGGCGGAGAAGAAGCGGCTGAAGGCGATCGGGAAGGTGCAGACGGCGGGGTGATGGAGGTGCAGATACGCACGCGTGCGCCCTGTGCACGACGCTCTCGTTCGACCACCGCGATCATCTCGATTTCAGCGCAAGAGCAAAGAGCTTTTGTCCTTCTGCGGAGAGCCAGTGGCTTTCTCTTGCATGGCCACGTCCGCGCCTGGAGCGCGGGCGAACAGCGAAGCTGGCCTGAAGGGCGCAGGGCAGGATGCCCATAGCGAGAAGGAGTAATCCATAGAGAAGGCCACCGCGCTTGGCGCTCGCCGCCCAATCGGCAACAGAATTGAAGGGGACGTGGCCAATTGATCCTCGTCCCTTGTGCAGGCACTCAGGGTCAGAGTGCTGTTTTGAATGACTGCCTTGGGTTCCGGGCTGGAGAGCCCGCCAGCGGTCTGACATCAGCGCGCAGGTGCTGGGTCGATACGCGCCGCTCCGATGCTGCGCAGCGCCGGACTGCCCATGCAACTGAGCGCGATCGTGGTCAGCAACACCCCGGCGCCGATGAACAGCGCGGGCAGCGATACCAGTTTCAACAGGACGCCGGCGAGGGCGGCCGAGAGCGGGCCCAACCCCATGAAGGTAAACATCAGCACGCTCATGGTGCGGCCCATCATCTCCGGCGCGACGCGGCGCTGGATCCAGCTGACGATGGCGATCTGGGCGATGCCGCCGAAGATGCCGGTGGTCGCCAGCAGCACGGCGCCGGCGACGGTGGAATGCACCAGTGCCAGTGTGGCCAGGGTCAGGCCGACGAGGCTGTCGATGGTGAGCACCATCAGGCCCAGACGCGTCTTGACGAAGCGGCCGACAAGACCGGACAGCGCGCTGCCGATCAGCATGCCGCCACCGTTGGCGGTCATCAGAATGCCGAGCGAGGCGGCGCCCAGATCCATCCGCGTATCGGCCAGCACGGGCAGTCCGACCTGCAGCGGGCCGCCGACGAAGACCGAAACCACGGCGGCGTAAAGGATGAAGGCGCGCAACGGCAGGTCGGCCCAGATCATGCGCACCCCGCTGGCCACATTGGACAGCACGCTACCCACCGCGGCCTTGGGATGGAAGTCGCTGTGGACGCGGATGAGCAGCAGCGAGCCCAGCGAGAACAGGAAGCTGATCGCGTCGATGCCGAAGGCCAGGCCGAGGCCGCCGGCATCCTGCACCGCGGCGGGATGGTCGCCGTGCGCGCCGACGCTGATCACCAGGCCGGCCAGTGCCGGACCGATGAACATGCTGAGCTGGCGCATGCCCATCACCAGCGCGTTGGCGGGCCGCAACTGCTCGGGCTTGACCAGCTGCGGCAGGATCGCCGAACCCGCGGGGTAGGCGAATGCCGTGGACAGGCCGATGCCCAGAGCAATGGCGTAGACCAGCCACATGTGAATGTCACCGAGCAGCACCAGGGTGGCGAGCAAGGCGACCAGCAGCGCATTGCTGCCGCGCGCCGCCAGCAGCACCTTGCGTGGGGAAAGGCGATCCACCACCGCGCCGCCGATCAGCATGAACGCTGCGCGCGGCAGCGCCATCGTGGCCAGCACGATACCCAGCGCGGCGGGGTCGCCGGTGAGTTTCAGCACCAGCCAGGGCAGTGCCACCAGGGTGAACTGGTCGCCCAGCATGGAGATGGTGCTGCCGCCGAACAGCAGGCGGAAATTGTGGTTGCGGAAGACCGAATTGGGCTTTGCCGTTGGCATCCTGGAGTCCCTGGCGTGATGTGTGATGGAGGTGGGGTGAGCTGGGGCGTTGCGGGGCAAGGTGCTGAGGGTGCCGCTGCTCAGCCATCGGCGCCGGTGCCGGCATCCCACGCCGTGGTGGCCAGCCGTCGCAGATGATCGCGTACATCGACCGGCCACGGCTCGGTCAGTGCGGCAAAGCGTGCGCGCTCGCCGCGGTAGAACGCTCGCGAGGCTTCCTCATGGCCGCTGAAGTCGCCGGTCATCGCCAGCATGAAGCGCTCGACCGATTCCATCGCCAGTCTCGCCCGCTGCTTCGGCGCTCCGTTGCGCGATGCCTGTTCGACCAGCCGCCGCAGCACCGCTGACGCGCCACCGGGCTGTTGCGCCAGCCACTCCCAGTGGCGTGGCAGCAAGGTGATCTCGCGTGCGGTTACCCCAAGCTTCGGTCGCCCCGGGCCGCGACTGGCCGGCGCGAGCTTGCCGGTGGGTGGCGCCAAGCGAGCCTGAACGTCTTGCGGCGTGCCGCGGAAATCCAGCTCGATCTGGTGGCTGCTGTGGTCATCGAAAATCAGCACCGGACCCGCCGCGCCGGCGTCGAGAGCCTGCTTGGCTGCCGCCGCCACGACGGCCAGTGCACCGCTGGCGATCAGCCGATGGTGGTCGAAGGCAATGCAGGTGGTGGCGGGAGTGCTCATGGGACGTGGCAGCCAGGGCGACGGGCCAATTCTACCCGGGTTAAATGCTTTGTCAATAACACCCGGGTGAAAACCAATCCATGTGGCCCACAAGTCATGCGCGCACGGGCCAGCCGGCTTGCTATGGTTGAACCTCTTACCCGACGGGAATGCGAGGGAATGACCATGCGATTGCGCCCGGCCCTGCTGCTGGCCAGCTTTGTACTCCTTGCCGCCATCGGCGCCGCGTCGCCGGTCACCGCAGCCGAACTGAGCATCCCGCCGATCCCCTACCGCCAGCGCACCCTGCCCAATGGCTTGCAGGTGCTCAGCGTGGAGGATCACGCCAGCCCGAATGTGGCGGTGCAGATGTGGTACCACGTCGGCTCCAGGGACGATCCGCAGGGGCGCTCCGGCTTCGCCCACCTGTTCGAGCACTTGATGTTCAAGAGCACCAGGCACATGCCCGCCGAGGAAATGGACCGGCTCACCGAGGACGTCGGCGGCGCCAACAACGCCTCCACCGGCGACGATGTCACCAACTATTTCGAGGTGGTGCCGAGCAACCATCTGCAAACCCTGTTGTGGGCCGAGGCCGAGCGGCTGTCCAACCTCAACGTGGACGAGAAGAACTTCAAGTCCGAGCGCGCCGTGGTGGAAGAGGAGTATCGCCAGAGCGTGCTGGCACAGCCCTACGGCAAGCTGTTCAACGCGATCGACGCGAAATCGTACACCGTGCATCCGTACCGACGTCCGACCATTGGCAGCATCGCCGATCTTGAAGCGGCTTCGTTGCAGAACGTGATCGACTTCCACAACACCTTCTACCGGCCCGACAACGCCACCCTGATCGTCACCGGCGACTTCGATCCGAAACAGCTCGATGCCTGGGTGGATCAGTATTTCGGCTGGATTCCGAAGCCGGCCACGCCGGTGCCGCAAGTCACCGCGCAGGAGCCCAGACGCAAGAGGGATCTGCGTTACACCATCACCAGCGCGACCGCGCCGCTGCCGGCGGTGGCGATGACCTGGCTGATTCCGTCGGCGCAGGACAGCGCCGATCGCATTCCTCTGCAGGTGGCCGCGGCGCTGCTGTCGCGAGGCCATTCATCACGCCTGTATCAATCGCTGGTCTATCGCCACCAGGTGGCGCAGGACGTCGGCGCCGACGCCGACGCGCGGGTCGGGCCGGGCCTGTTCACGGTCTACGCGATCCTCGCCAGCGGGCACAAGCCGGTCGAGGCGGAGAAATTGTTGAACGAGGAAATCGTCTGGCTGGCGACCCAGCCGATCTCCGCCGCCGAACTGGACAAGGTGAAGACCCAGCTGCTCACCAGCGAGCTGAAGCAGCGCCAGACCGCACAAGGCATCGCCTTCGCGCTGGGCCAGGCCAGCCTGATCGATGGCAACGTCGAGCACGTCAACCGTGACCTGCTCGCCCTGCAGCGGGTAAGCGCGAGCGATGTGCACCGGGTGCTGCAGAAATTCGTCACCGGCGCGAAGAAGGTCACCATCGACTACCTGCCGCAGGCCGGCAAGACCGCCGCCAGCGCCGCCCATGGAGCAGCGAAATGAAGCCAGGCATCCGTCAAGTCGGTATGGCCGTCTTTACCGCCGCGGCGCTGTTTGCCGCCAGCGTGGCCGCGGCCGGCGTCGATGCCGGCGGTTTTCCAGTCACGCCACCGACCGCGGGTCCGGCGCCCCAGCTGCATATTCCCTCGCCGCAGGTGCAGACGCTGGCCAATGGCTTGCAGGTGATCAGTGTGCGTCGCGATGGCATGCCGCTGGTGACCGCGCAGCTGGTCTTTCGCCGAGGTGGCGAAATGGATCCACCCGGACTGGCCGGGCTCGCCGACCTCACCGCGAATCTGCTGGTCAAGGGAGCCGAGGGCAGAACCGCACCGCAGATCGCGGCCGCGGCCGAGGCGCTCGGCGGCTCGCTGGATGCTGCCGCCGGTTGGGACGAAAGCGGGGTCGGCATCACCGTGACCACGCCGAAACTGCCGCAGGCGCTCGACCTGCTGGCCGATGTGGCGCGCAAGCCGGACTTCCGGGCATCGGAATTGAAGCGGGCCAAGGCCCAGGCCATCGACGACCTGCGCCTTAGCCTGAGCCGACCTGTTGCTCTGGCGGCGCTGGTGGCCAGTCGTGGCGTGTTCGGCGATGGCGCCTATGCGCACTCGCGCAGCGGTACACCAGCTTCGATCCGCCGTATCACCCGCGCCGACGTAAAGCGACTGCATGACACGCTGTACCGGCCGGACAATGCCGTGCTGATCCTCACTGGCGACATCGGTCCGGCCCAGGCGTTGCAGCTGGCTTCGGCCAGCTTCGGCAGCTGGCCGAAACCGGCCACGGCGCTGCCGCCGCGCCCGCCGGGCCAGAGCGGCGGGCAGCTGCCGCCCATCGTGTTGATCGATCAGCATGGCGCCGGTCAGGCCGGGGTGGTGGCCGCGCATGCCGTACCGCCACGCAACGATCCCGACTACTACATCGGCACCGTCGCCAACGCGGTACTCGGCGGCTCCTATTCGGCACGTCTCAATGAGGAGATCCGGATCAAGCGCGGCCTTTCCTATGGCGCCAGCAGCCGGCTGCAGCCGCTGGCCGATGCCGGCATCTGGCAGGCCGCGGCACAGACCAAGAATCCTTCCGCGCCGCAGGTGGTTGATCTGATCCTGGGTGAGTTCAAGCGGCTTGGCGACAGTCGGGTCGATGCGCAGGAGCTGGCGGCGCGCAAGGCGACCCTGATCGGTGGCTATGGCCGCAGTCTGGAGACCACCGCCGGGCTGGCCGGCCAGGTGGCCGATCTGGCGATCTACGGCATCAAGCTGGACGAGATCGGCAAGTACATCGCGCAGGTGCAGGCGGTCACGCCGAAGCAGATCGAAACCTACGCGCGCAAGCATCTCGATGCCAAGGGCAGCCAGGTGGTGGTGGTCGGCGACGCCGCAAAGTTCGCCTCGGCCATCCGCAAGCAGCATCCCAAAGCGCTCTTGCTGCAGTCTAGATCGGA
>JAJXYE010000348.1 GCA_021780735.1 Pseudomonadota bacterium
AGCTGGGCCGGGGCGACGCCCAGCAGCGACGCCAGTGCGACCAGGCGGATTTTCGCCGAGCCATCCAGGGCGGCGCGCATCTCGCGCACGGCGGCCAACTGCGCGTCGGCCCTCTGTGCTTCATCCGGCAGATCGACACCTTGTCTGACGCGCAGGTTGGCGATCGCGGCCAATTGCTGCTGGGTTGCCAGCAGCTGGTCGGCCAGTTGCAATCGGGCCTGATCCGCCTGCCAGCCGAAATAGGTTTCGGCGACGGCGTAGTCGAGCGCCAGCGCAGCCGCGCTGCGCTGCGCTTCGGCGGCATGGGCCTGATCCAGCGCGGCCTCCATGGTTGCGCGCTTTCTTCCCCACCAGTCGAAGTCGTATTGCAGCTGCACTCCGAGATCGGCCTGGTTGTACCAGCTGAAGCCAAGGAACTGGCTCGGGATCAGACCGTGGTCGCTCATCCGCTGGCGCGCCACCTGGGCACTGCCATCTAGCGACAGGCCGAGTTGCGCGGCCGCCAGGTGCGCCGCTTGCTCGGCGTTGGCCACGCGACTCTGCGCCAGTGCCAGATCCGGTGACTGCTGCGTGGCGCGTTCGATCAACTCGTCCAGCTGCGGGTCATGGTACTGGCGCCACCACTGCGCAGCCGGCCAGCCCGCACGCGCGGGTGCCTGCACGCCGGCGAGTGGAACCTCATCGCGCAACACCGGCGGGCCAAGCCTGGCCGGCGCGCCGACGCAGGCGGCCAGCGCCAGCCCGGTCGCTGCGGCAAGTGCGGTGCGGGCGCGGGGCAGGGCGGTCTTGATCATGATTTCCTTCATGGCGAGGATGCCTGGCTGAGCTGGTCGAGGTTGCGCGCCAGCTTGCGCAGCAGGCGATCCAGGTGGTGCTTGTCGGCATCGCTGAAGTCGGCAAACATGCCATCGATGCGCGGGAACAGGGGTGGCAGCATCTTTCGCACGAAACGCCGCCCCGCCGCGGTAATGCGGATCACCACCCGGCGTCGATCCGCGGCACTGGCGCCGCGCGTTATCAGCCCTCGCTTGACCAGCGCATTGGCGATGCGGGTCATGTTGGTAGCCCCCTGCGTTGCGAATTCGCATAGCTCGCCCGGCGTCGAGCTGCCGTCAGGGCGGCTGTACAGCATCATCAAGGTGAGGAATTCGCTGTGGTTGAGTTTGTAAGGCTTGAGCTTGAATTCGAGCTCGCCATCGATGCTTGCGCCGACCATCAGTATCAGCCGGGACAGGCGGGATTCCACGGCAGGCAACTGCGGGATGATCTGACTCACCCGCTCGATGCCCTGATCCATCATCGCTATGTGCTTGCCGAGCTCAGCCATTTCATCAGTTCATAGTTCACTAATGAAATAAAAGATAGCAAGTGGCGCGCAGTCAGGGCAAGCACGGCTTGCGGCACACGCTTGCTTAGTGCGGATTGATGCCAAACAGGCGGCGTGCATTTTCCCGGGTGGCGGCAGCAATGTCTGCTTCAGTCTCACCGCGCAGGCTGGCCACGCAGCGCAGAACCTCGGTGATACGCGCCGGCTCGTTGCGCTGGCCACGATGGCCAGCGTCCGGTTGATCCGGTGCATCGCTTTCCAGCAGCAGGAACTCGATCGGCATCTGCGCCACGATGCGACGCAGGCGTTGCGCACGTTCATAGGTAACCGGGCCACCGATGCCGATATGGAATCCGATGTCCCACAACTGCCGGGCCTGTTGCTCGCTGCCGGAAAAGCTGTGCACCACGCCGCGCAAACCGCTGCCACGGCGCAGGGTCAGGCTGACCTCCTCCAGTGCATCGCGTGCATGCACGATCACGGGCAGGTTGCGCTCGCGCGCCAGTTGCAGTTGCCGTGAAAAGTGGAAGCGCTGGCGCTCGTGGTCGGTATCGGCCATGTGGAAGTCCAGGCCGATCTCACCGACAGCCACCGGTTGCTGCTGATCCAGCCAGGCTGGCAGAGCCTGCAGATGCGCCGGCAGGTGCCGGTGCAGAAACATCGGGTGCAGCCCGTAGGCCGCGTGGATTCGGGGGTGGCTTGCGCACAAGGCCCGGATTCGCGCCCAGCTGTCGAAGTCGACGCCTGGCACGACCATCGCTTCGATGCCTGCCTGTTCTGCACGGCGGATCACCTCGTCGCGATCAGCCCCGAAAGCGGCATCGTCCAGGTGGACGTGACTGTCGATGAGCGTGTGCATGTGCGCTTCCGTGACCTGTTGAGATGTTTTGCGACCGCTGTGTGAAGACAATGTCACGAACGCCAGCTGGCTGCGATTCAGTTGGGCAAATGTTCAATCGCTTCGCACGATATTACGTCGTCTGCACATTGCTGGCGCTACACTTCAAACAAACCAAGGGAGAGTGATTGTGATGAACAGATTGATGACCACCGCACTGAAGATGGGTATCGCCGCGGCGCTGGTGACCGGGTTGTCAGCCTGCAACCGCAGCGCGGATGCCGTGGCTGCCAATGGCGCGGGCGACACGTCGAGCGGTGCCGATGCGGGTGTGAAGTACGGCAAAGTGGTCAGCGTTCAACCCGTGCGTGCGACGGTGAACCATCCGAAACAGGTCTGCCGCGACGAAACCGTCACGCATACGGCGCCACCGAAGGATCAGCATCGTATCGCCGGTACGGCGATTGGCGCCGTGGTCGGAGGTTTGCTTGGTCATCAGGTGGGTGGTGGCAAGGGCAAGACGCTGGCCACCGTGGCGGGTGCGGTTGGTGGCGGTTATGCCGGCAACCGGATCGAGGCCAGCCGCCAGAAGCCGCAGGTGACGACCTCGGTCGAGCGCCAATGCGACATGGTCAATGACACCAGCAGCAAGATCGTCGGCTATGACGTCCGCTACGTGTACGACGGAGTCACTCGCACTGTGCGCATGGATCGCGATCCGGGCGACCGGGTACGGGTGCAGGAAGGGGTGACCGCCGTAACCGATGCCCGTTGATACGAACCACTGGAAAGGATCGTGAACCCATGAATGCACTGACCCGCAAAATGGCTCTTGTGACATCGATGGCCGCAGGCCTGGCGCTCGCCGGCTGCGCGACCGCACCCTATGGCAGCAACGACAACTACAACCGGGGCTATCAGGGATCGCAGAGTGGCTACCAGGATGGCTATGGCAGCCAGCGTGGGAGTGCTCGCTGCCGCACATGTGGTGTCGTGCAGGAGGTGCAACAGGTCTATGTCGGCGGTAATGGCAACGGCGGCACCCTGGGTGCGATCATCGGCGCGGTTGCCGGCGGCGTGCTCGGCAGTACGATCGGCAAGGGCGACGGACGCACGGCAGCCACAGTCGCCGGTGCGGTCGCTGGCGGCGTGGTCGGAAACAAGGTGGGCAAGCGCAGTGACGGCAGCGACGTCGCCTGGCGCATCGTGGTGCGACTCGATGACGGTCGCTATGCAACGGTGACGCAGCGCGAAGACCCACGCCTTCGTCGCGGCGACTATGTCGAGGTGCGTGGCGATCATGTCTTCGCCCACTGAATAGACGTCTGGACGTCCATGAAAAAGGCCCTCGGAAGAGGGCCTTTTTCATGTCGTGGCGTGGATTGCGCTCAAATCAGTTCACTGCATAGAACGCATGGTCACCGATGGTTACGCTGGGACGGTTGTGCGACCAGACTGGTGAAATCGCGGTCGTGGCGAAATGATCGGCACGCGGTACCAGTATGTGCCTTTGCGCCACTGGCAATTCCCAGTTGTGGATCGAATTGCCGGCGATCCGCCAGGCCTTGGCGAATGCATCCAGGTTGGTGAGTTCAAAAGAACCTGGCGTGGTGGTGGTTGCAAATTGATGAGGGGCGGTCACGACCTCGCATACGGTGTTTCCGTAATGGCCACGGTCGCGGCGTCGCAATGCCACCTCGGCTACGGCCAACTGGCCGAGAACGGGTTCGCTGCGTGCCTCAAGGTAGACCGTGGTGGCCAGACAGGCCTGGTCGGCAACCGGTTGTGGCATCAGGGTGGTTAGCCACAACAGCATGGAAAGTTTCATGGTTCTGCCTCCAACGTGCTGTACGCACGAAGCCAACTGCAGGCTTCGTGCGCCGTTGCGGTGGACGGGCGGGCAGGCCGTTCCACCTGGATCTGTCGCCGCGGCCGAAACTTGTGGCCAAGGCGCTTTGCCACGGGATTGTGGCGGTTCGAGCGGCGATGCGATGCCGATCAGGTTTGTGATGTTGCCTTGGCGCTGCGCGTGCCTCGTCGGCCGTGTTGCCTGCAACTGCTCTACGCTCTCGTTGGGTGCGAGGCGACCTTCCATCCGACATGTTTCTGTCGGGTCGCGCCGATTCGGATTCATCCGATTCGTCGCGCACTTCGACACCCCTTGTTCCGGATGTCGCGATATTCGATCGGCGGAGCCTAGTGGCGGGACACGCCGCTGGCAAGTGCCATGTGCTGAATTTTAACTGATGCTCATGCTTCGTTGACAAGTGTCTTCGTGCATTCGTTCATCGGCGGGAGGCATCACTCATGCCGGCCATGATGCGAGGTGACGAAACTTGATCTGTCCGTCGAAAGCACAGGCAAGATCCGGCGTGGCCTGCTGCATGACCTCGTCTTTCAGCACCAGCAGCACTTCGTTGCCGAGGTCGCTGACCACCATCTCGAGCACGCAACCCACGTCGCGATCATCAATGTGCAACACCAGACCAGGCTCGGCTGCTTGCGACAATGTGCCGCGATGCAGATGCCACTTGTGAGCGCTGCGAAAATGCAGGCGCGCCACAATTTCCTGGCCGGGATAGCAGCCCTTGTCGATGGCCACTGCCTGCAGCCGCTGCAGCGACAATGCTGCGGGGAGCAGCTTGTTCAGCGTCGAGGCAGGCAGCCATGGCCAGCCCTCGCGCAATTGCAGCAGACACCAGTCGTCTTGTACCGACCCCGTGGGAGTGACCTGCAGGCTGTGCGTGTCGCAACCGAACGCAATTGACTCGGCGGCGTCACTGATGGCGTGCAGGGGCAGGGCGGGTCCGGTGGTCAGTTGACGTGGCGGCTGCGCCGACAAGGTTAGCTTCGCGCGGAAAACGTAGTGCTGCAGCGAATTGACCATGTCGGCGGCGCTGCCACCTCGCAGCAGCAGGAGATAGCGCTCCTCCCCGATCCGCGCCAGATGGAACAGCACACGTACCCGGCCTTGTGGGTCAAGCCAGGCGCTGAACTGCCACTGGCCGGCAAGCAGTGACTTCACCGAGCTGCTGAATTGCGCATGCGCGAACGACATCGCATCCGGGCCTTCGATCAGCAGGGTTTCCGCTGTATGGGTATTGGGCATAGGGCTACATAGTTTGGGTCGATCGCGAGGTAGCGCAAGTGGCGCCTGGCAGCCATCATCGTGTCGCGAGATGGTTGTGCTGCTATGCCGCAAGTATTAACCTTCGTGGGCTTGGAAAAACCATGTCCGACACCTCCTCTCCAGCCCAGCCCACACCTGCTTCCGCTCCTGCGGATGCAACAGCCGTGCCGACAGGCCCGACGGCGCAAGTTGGTGTGGTGGAGCGTCCGGCCACGGATCCCACCCGCTACGGCGACTGGGAAAAAAATGGGCGTTGCATCGATTTCTGAACTAGGCGCAGCGGCGCAGGTCGCCGATCGCGGGTCAGGGCAGAAGCCGATGCGGCAAGGACATCTAGTGTTTCACTCAGGATAGCCACCATGGCAGATACGCAACGACCGCTCTCTCCACACCTGCAGGTCTACAAGTGGCAGGTGCAAATGCTCACTTCGATTCTGCACCGGGTCACCGGCGTCGCGCTGGCCGTGGGTTCCCTGGTATTGATCGGTGGACTGCTCCACCTTGCAGCCGGCGAAGACAGCTTCAACCACTTCCGCGAAATCGCCGGCAGCCCGATCGGCATGCTGCTGTTGTTCGGCTGGAGCTGGGCGCTGTTCTACCATCTCTGGAACGGCGTCCGCCACCTGCTGCAGGACGCGGGCAGTGGCTACGCCATTCCCCAGTTCATCCGTTCCAGCTGGCTGTCGATCATTGGCAGCATCGTGCTCACCGTGCTGGTGTGGGCCTATGTGCTGATGGCCGGGGGTGCGGCATGAGCGCCAAGGAGATTGTCGTGAAAGATCGTCGCACCCCACTGAAGACCGCGCGCGGCCTGGGTTCGTCGCAGTCCGGCGTGGGCCACTGGTGGACCCAGCGCGTCACCGCCGCGGCACTGGTGCTGCTGGTGGTCTGGTTCGTGCTCACCGTGTTGTGTCTGCTGCATGCCGACTACGCGACGGCGCATGCCACCGTCGCCAGGCCCTGGAACGCGTTGCTGCTGATCGCCTTCGTTCTGACCATGTTCTGGCACGCCGTGCTCGGCCTGCAGGTGGTGATCGAGGATTACGTGGTCACGCGCTGGAGGCAAGTGGTGCTGCTGGTGGCGATCAAGTTCCTCGCGGTGCTGGGCGCGCTGGCATGCGTGCTGGCCGTGCTGCGTATTGCGCTGACCCCCTAAGACCCGAGGCATAGAGTTCATGGAAAGCTACAAGTCAGACACGTACAAAGTCCGGCAGCACCTGTATGACGTGATCGTGGTCGGCGCCGGTGGTGCCGGTCTGCGTGCCACCTTCGGCCTCGCCGAAAAGGGTCTCAAGGCCGCCTGCATCACCAAGGTTTTCCCGACCCGCTCGCACACCGTGGCGGCGCAGGGCGGCATTTCGGCGGCGCTCGGCAACATGGGCGAGGACGACTGGCGCTTCCACTTCTACGACACCGTCAAGGGCTCGGACTGGCTGGGTGACCAGGACGCGATCGAATACATGTGCCGCGAGGCGATTCCATCGATCATCGAGCTGGAGCACTACGGCGTGCCGTTTTCGCGTACCGAGGAGGGCAAGATCTACCAGCGTCCCTTCGGTGGCATGACCACGCATTACGGCAAGGGCACCGCCCAGCGCACCTGTGCCGCGGCCGACCGCACCGGGCATGCCATTCTGCACACGCTGTATCAGCAGGCGCTGGCGCACGACGCCACGTTCTTCATCGAATACTTCGCCATCGATCTCATTTTCGATGCCGACGGTGTCTGCCGCGGTGTGCTTGCGCTCGACATGAATGAAGGCACGCTGCATTTCTTCCGTGGCCACTCGGTGGTGCTGGCCACGGGCGGCTACGGCCGCGCCTACTTCAGCGCCACCTCGGCGCATACCTGCACCGGCGACGGTGGCGGCATGGTGCTGCGTGCTGGCCTGGCGTTGCAGGACATGGAGTTCGTGCAGTTCCATCCCACCGGCATTTACGGCGCCGGCTGCCTGATTACCGAGGGCGTGCGCGGCGAAGGCGGTTATCTGACCAACTCCGAAGGCGAGCGTTTCATGGAGCGCTACGCGCCCAGCGCCAAGGATCTGGCCTCGCGCGACGTGGTCAGCCGCGCCATGACGCTGGAAATCCGCGAGGGTCGCGGCGTCGGCGAGCACAAGGATCACATCTTCATCAACCTGATGCATCTCGGCCCCGAGGTGATCAACGAGCGCCTGCCGGGCATTGCCGAGTCGGCACGCATCTTCGCCGGCGTTGACGTGACCAAGGAGCCGATTCCGGTGCTGCCCACGGTGCACTACAACATGGGTGGCATCCCCACCAACTATCACGGCGAAGTCGTGCAGAAGAAGGGCGATGATGTCGACGCCGTGGTACCGGGCCTGTTCGCCATCGGCGAGGCAGCCTGCGTGTCGGTGCACGGCGCCAACCGCCTCGGTTCCAACTCGCTGCTCGATCTGGTGGTGTTCGGTCGTGCGGTGGCCCATCGCTGCGCCGAGCTGATCAAGCCCGAGACCGCGCACAAGGACCTGCCAGCCAACGTGCTTGACAAGGCGCTGGCCCGATTCGATGCCCTGCGCAACGCCAAAGGCAGCAAGCCGACCGCGCAGATTCGTCTGGAGATGCAGCGCACCATGCAGAGCGACGCCGCAGTGTTCCGCACCGGCGTCACGCTGAAGGAAGGCTGCCAGAAGATTTCCGCCGTACGCGAGTCGTTCAAGGACGTCCACGTAAGCGATCGTTCGCTGGTCTGGAACTCGGATCTGATCGAGACGCTGGAATTGGCCAACCTGCTCGACCAGGCGGTGGCCACCATGCACTCGGCCGAGCAGCGTCCGGAAAGCCGTGGCGGTCACGCACGCGAAGATTTCCCCGAGCGCGACGACGTCAACTGGATGAAGCACACCCTGGTATGGGTCGACGAGGCCGGCAAGCCGCGTTTCGACTCGCGACCGGTGCACCTGAATCCGATGACCGATGAGGTCAAGGCGGTGCCGCCGGCGAAGCGCGTTTACTGACACCGCGTGGCGGCCATGGCCGCACGGGGCAGTTGCATCATGGTTGTACGGTCGGGGCGCAAGCCCTCCTGCATAGAGTCCAAGGGTTCAGCACATGGCAGAGTTTTCGCTTCCGAAAAATTCCAAGATCCAGCCCGGCAAGCACTTTCCGGCCAAGGATGCGAAGAAGCCTCGCATCTTCCGTGTTTATCGCTGGTCGCCGGATGACGGCAAGAACCCACGGGTGGACAGCTACGAAGTCGACATGGCTGCCTGCGGCCCGATGGTTCTCGACGCGCTGCTGAAGATCAAGAACGAGATCGACCCGAGCCTGACCCTGCGTCGATCCTGCCGCGAAGGGATCTGCGGTTCGTGCGCGATGAACATCGATGGCACCAATACGCTGGCCTGCACCAAGGCCATCGACGAATGCGCTTCGGGCGACGTCAAGATCTACCCGCTGCCGCACATGCCGGTGGTGAAGGATCTGGTACCCGATCTCACCCATTTCTATGCCCAGTTCGCCTCGATCAAGCCGTGGCTGCGCACGCAGAGCCCCGCACCGGCTCGCGAGCGGCTGCAGTCGCCGGAAGAGCGCAAGGCGCTGGACGGCCTGTACGAATGCATCCTTTGTGCATGCTGCTCCACCAGTTGCCCCAGCTACTGGTGGAATGGTGACAAGTACCTCGGCCCGGCGATCCTGCTGCAGGCCTACCGCTGGATCGTCGATACCCGCGACGAGGACACCGGTGCGCGGCTGGACGATCTGGAAGATCCGTTCAAGCTGTATCGCTGCCATACCATCATGAACTGCACTCGCACCTGCCCGAAGGGTCTGAATCCGGCCAAGGCGATTGCCGAGATCAAGAAGCTGATGGTGGAGCGGCGCTCGGCATGATGAGAGTTTGTCGCCACCATGTGGCGACGCCGCATGACCTCGCTCCCCTGGGGGGTGGGCAGGGTGAGGGGCGGAGGCTTGCGCGAATGTCGATCGAAGGGAACGCCTGGTGGTGATGGTTTTTCGCAAGAGTGCCTCCTCCTCACCTCAATCCTGTCCCCGTGCGGCACAGGAGGCCAACGTCGCTGCGCGTGTCTGTTTCATTGACGCGGCGGCGCCTCGCGCCAGACACCATGCATAAGGGCCGTTTGCGTTGGCGCGCCCGCCGCGGCACCCGCGAGCTGGACGCCTTGTTTGGCGGCTGGCTGGAAGAACGCTTTGACGGCGCCGACCAGGCGCAGCAGCAGGCCTTCGACGAACTGCTCGATGTGCAGGATCCGGATCTGTGGGACTGGGTGATGGGTCATGCCCGTCCCGGGCGGGCTGACTGGCAGGCGATCATCGATGACATCCGCGCCCGCCATCGGCTTTGACTATGTGCCGTCGCAGCTGCTGCGACGCGTGTTGCTGCTGGTGGCGGCGTTGACCGTGCTGGCGCTGATGCTGTGCGCGTTGCCGCGATGGCTTCAGCTCGTCGGCGTCATCGTCGTGTCGCTGGCGACATGGCGGGTAGTGCGCCGTCTCGCCGTGCCCACGGTGGTTGCCGCAGGCTGGAGTGCCGAGGCGGGCTGGACGCTGCGTCTGGCCGATCGGGAAGATGTGCCGGCCGGGCTGATCTCGTCTCGCGTCCTTGGCG
>JAJXYE010000335.1 GCA_021780735.1 Pseudomonadota bacterium
GCTGAAAGGTCGGGGCGCCGCCTCCAATCCGCAAGGCCGCTTCGAAAACATCCGCCACCAGGCAGAGGACGACGGCTGGCAGAGCGCCTTGCTGGAGCAGGATGCCCCGCGCCCACGCACCGAGGTCAGCGAGGAGCGCGCGCGCAGCGTGATCAGCCGCAACGACTCGCCGGACATCGCCTTCAGCCAGGCGATCAATCCGTACCGAGGCTGCGAGCACGGCTGCATCTACTGCTTTGCGCGACCCTCGCACAGCTATCTCAATCTGTCACCCGGGCTGGACTTCGAGACGAAATTGCGCGCCAAGGTCAATCTGGCCGAGGTATTGCGTGCGGAACTGGGCCGGCCCGGCTACGTGGTCAGCCCGATCAATATCGGCAGCAACACCGACCCGTATCAGCCGATCGAGAAGCACTGGCGGCTGACCCGCGCCGCACTGGAACTGCTGGCCGACTGTCACCACCCCTGCACCGTCGTGACCAGGAACGCGCTGGTCGAGCGCGATCTCGATGTCCTCACCGCGATGGCGCGGGAACAGCTGGTGCAGGTGCTGGTCTCGGTCAATTCGCTGGACAACCATCTCGCCGCGAAGCTCGAGCCACGTGCCACCGCGCCGCACCGGCGGATCCGCGCGATCCGCCGCCTGGCCGAGGCCGGCGTGCCGGTCGCTGTGCTGGTGGCACCGATCATTCCCGCACTCAATGACAGGGACATGGAGGCCGTGATGGCACAGGCGGCCGACGCCGGCGCGCGCTGTGCCGGCTACACCACGCTGCGGCTGCCGTACGAACTGAAGACGTTGTTCCGCCAATGGCTGGCGCTGCACGCGCCGCAGCGCGCCGCACACGTGATGAGCCTGGTGCAGCAGATGAATGGCGGGCTCGACTACGACAGCAACTTCGCCACTCGCATGCGCGGTCAGGGTGTCTTCGCCGAGCTGCTGCGCCGGCGCTTTGAAGTCGCCTGCCGCAGGCACGGCCTGGGCCGTGCACGCGAGCTGCGGCTGGACGTGTCGCGTTTCGTGCCGCCGCGCGAGGCTTCACCGCAAGGCGAGCTGTTTTGATGAACCGCCGATGTCGCCCATCGGCGGTCGGCGCAAACGACAGCAGGCGTCAGCGCCACTCAGTTCGATGCGGGCAGGTATCTGCCGAACCATTCCAGTGCCCGCTGCAGCACATCGCGCTGGTGCGCCGGGTCGACGAAGTGATGTCCCTCATTCGGGTACACCACCAACGAGGTCGGCACGCCCTGCGCGCGCAGCGCGTGCCACATCTCGAACGATTGTGGTGCCGGGCATTCGGCATCGCGATCGCCCACCACAATCAGCATCGGCGTCTTCACCTGCTTGATGAAGTTGATCGCCGAACTCTTTGCGTACACCGCCGGATCGTCGTAGACGGTGGCACCGAAGAACGGCGGCATCCATTGATCAATCAGGTTTTCGCCGTAGTAGCTCTGCCAATTGGAAATGCCGGCGCCGGCAACCACGGCACGGAAGCGCCGGGTCCGGGTCGGCGCGAACATGCTCATGAAACCGCCATAGCTCCAGCCGGTAAGGCCCAGGCGGCGGTCGTCCACCGGCAGTTTTTTCTCGATCGCGTCGACGCCGGCAAGGATGTCGCGCAGGTCGCCGTAGCCGAAATCCTTGCGGTTGGCCTGCACGTACTTCTCGCCCTGGCCGAAGCTGCCGCGGGGATTGGGCATGAACACGAAATAGCCCAGAGCGGAAAACGGCACGCTGCCGTAGCCTACGCTCGGCCAGCGCGGAATCACCGCGCTTGACGGGCCGCCGTGCACGCTGACGATCATCGGATACGACTTTCTCGCGTCGTAATTCGCCGGATACAGCAGCCAGCCCTGGACATGGAAGCCCTGGTTGTCCCACTCCACCGATTCGGCCCGTCCCCAGGCTGGCTTCTGGCCGGCATTGAGCCGGGTGACGGCCGGCGGCGCCTTGCTTCCGAGGGATCCGGCGTGCACCTCCGGTGCAGCCGCGTACGAGCTTTCCACGTAGGCCAGATGGCGATGATCGGCACTCAGCGACATCGCCATCGAGGCGCGGCCGTCGCCGATGCTGGCCGGTACGCTGAAATGCAACGCCCGCTGGTGCGCGCGGTCGCCGTCGATCGCGTAGTCGGCCAGCTGACTCTGGCCGTTGCTGACCTGGCTCACCAGCAGCGAGCGTGGGCCGGTCCAGTACAGCCACGACGGAGTCACATGGATGCCGGGGGTGAGGTTGCTCGGCGCGCCGCCTCCGGACGGCACCGCGAAAATGTCGCCGCCGGTGGCGCCCTGGTCGCTCATCAGGCCGCCGATGAAGGCAATGCGCCGACCGTCGGGTGACCAGCGCGGCAAGGCAATCTGCAGACCATGCAGGGAGCCGCTCTGCGCGCTGGAGGGATCCACCAGCAGGTCGGCGTGCGCATCGGGCTGCGCCGGCTGCGCATAGAGCCGGGCGACCCACCAGTTGTTGTCACCCGGCGGCTGGGCCGCGGTATAGGCGATACGCGACCCGTCCGGCGACCAGTCGAATTCGTAGGCGTAGATACCGGCCGGAGTCAGCTCGCGCAGGGCACCACTGCCGGCATCGATGCTGGCAACCCGCTGTACTTCGACACCGGCAACGCCGATCTCGCCGGCTGGCAGCTTGGCGGCCGCCACCGCACTGGCATGACGGGTGGCGCCGGGTACGTACAGGAAACCGATGTGCCTGCCGTCGGCCGTCCATTGCAGTGAGCGCACGTAGCCGTGCAGTTGTGCCAGCCGCCGCGGCGGCGTGCTGCCGGCGGGGTCGGCCAGGTAGATGTCGTTGCTCATCACCCGGGTGCTGGTCAGATCGACATGGCAATTGGCAATGAAGGCCAGCTGCCGGGAATCCGGCGACCAGGCAATACCGGATTCGTCGCAGCTGCCGGGCGTCGCGGCTGCGCTGACGGCATGGACATGGTGGCCATCGGCAGTGGCGACCTCGATCGCGGACTTGCCGTCGCGCTCGATCACCCAGGCCAGCTGCCGGCCATCCGGCGAGATCGCCACCGCATCGATCGGCTGCACCTTGCCCAGCTGGCTCAGCAGTCGGTCGATGCGTGGATCAATCGCCCTGTCCGTCGTGCTGGCGAAGGCGCCTGAAGTGGTGAGCGTCGCGGTCAGCGCCAGCAGCAGGGTGAGGGAAGGACGCTTGGGCATCGGAGACTCAGGCTGGCGAAAAAGGGCCACGCTACAACTTGCCACTTGCCCGAACCAAGTGCCGGTCGGCATGGTTCGGGCACACGGCCCTCTCAGAGGCGCCCGTCGTCTGCTTCCTGATGGTAGTGCGTGGCCAGCTCCACTTCCTTTTTCGAGCCGAGGAACACCGGCACGCGCTGATGCAGACCGGTCGGTTGCAGTTCCATGATGCGCCGGCGTCCGGTGGTGGCGGCGCCGCCGGCCTGTTCGACGATGAAGGCCATCGGATTGGCTTCGTACATGATGCGCAGCTTGCCGCCCTGCTGTTCGATCTTCGCATCCAGCGGGTAATAGAACACCCCGCCGCGGGTCACGATGCGGTGCACGTCGGCCACCATCGAGGCGACCCAGCGCATGTTGAAGTCCTTGCCGCGCGGGCCGGTGGTGCCGGCCAGCAGCTCGCCAATGTAGCGCTGCATCGGCGCTTGCCAGTGGCGCTGATTGGACATGTTGATGGCGAACTCGGTGGTTTCGTCCGGAATGCGGATGTTGCGTCGGCTCAGGGTGAAGCTGCCGACCTCGCGGTCCAGGGTGAATTCGTGCGTGCCGTGGCCGAAGGTCAGCACCAGCACGGTGGCCGGGCCGTACACCACGTAACCGGCAGCCAGCTGCTCCGTGCCAGGTTGCAGGAAGTGTTCGACCCTGGGCGCGGTCACGCCATCGGGGCAGCGCAGCACCGAGAAGATCGTGCCGACCGAAATGTTCACGTCGATGTTCGACGAGCCATCCAGCGGATCGAACATGAGCAGGTGGTTGCCCTTGGGATACATGTCGGGAATCTGCTGCGGATCTTCCATCTCCTCCGAGGCGCAGGCGGCCAGATGGCCACCCCAGGCGTTGGCCTCGAGCAGGATCTCGTTGGAGATCACGTCCAGTTTCTTCTGCGCCTCGCCCTGCACGTTGATGCTCTGCGCGTCGGGGCTGCCGGCCATGCCCAGCACGTCGCCGAGCGCACCCTTGTTGGTGGCCACCGCAATGCGCTTGCAGGCGCGGGCGACGACCTCGATCAGCAGCGAGAGCTCGGCATTGATGTGGCCAGCACGACGTTCCTCGATCAGGAACTGGATCAGCGAGATGGGTTTCATGGGAAATCCGCGGCAAGGGAGAGCGATATTGTCCCGGCTGGCACGGTACAGCGCCAGCGGGCGCCCGCCTGCTGACAGTATGTTGGCAGCAGCGGCTGCGCATGATGCACCCTCATCACGGAGGGATACGACATGCGCGATACGGTTTATTTTCTTGTATTCGAGGGCTTTGCCGATTGGCAGGCCGCGCTGGCGCTGTGCGAGATCCGGCGTCCCGGCGACTGGCTGGTGCAGACCGTGGGCTTCTCCCGCGCCGCGGTGACGTCGATGGCTGGTCTCAACGTGCAGCCCGACCTGTCGCTGGAACAGCTGGATCCTCAGCGGGCAGCCTTGCTCATCGTGCCCGGCGGTCATCTGTGGTTGCGTGGCGAGGGCGAAGCCGCGGTGGCCGCGATCCGTCAGCTGCATGTCGCAGGTGCGCCCGTGGCCGGCATCGATTGCGGCGTGCTGGCACTGGCCCGGGCCGGCCTGCTCGACCGTTGCCGCCACACCGGCAACTGGCCGGGCCAGATTGCAGCACAGGTGCCCTCCTACGCGGGCGCAGACCAGTACGACAGCCAGGTGCTGGCGGTCAGCGATGGCGGGGTGATCAGTGCCAGCCATCTGGGCAGTGTCGAATTCGCCCGCGAGGTGATCCATGTGCTCGATCTCTACAGCGCTGCCGACCGCGAGCACTGGTATCGCCTGTTCAAGCATGCGCAGCTGCCGCCATGGTGCGTCGGCGAAGCCGTGGCCGCCTGAGGACAGACCGATGCCGTCGATCCTGCAGCGCCGGCTCAACGCCTACCGACCACTCTATCTGCACGGAGTAGTGTTGGACGGCCCTTCCCACCTGCCGGCGCAGGTAGCACGCCGACAGGCGGCTTCCCGCCGAGACGCGGCAACAGTGAACCTTCATGCGCACAAGGAGCCTCCCGATGAACGATCAGCACGTGACCTTCTTCCATTCGCCGCAGAGCCGTTCCGCCGGCACCCGCGCCCTGCTCGAGGAGCTTGGCGCCGACTACGAGTTGCATGCGCTCAGCCTGAAGGCAGGTGAACAGCGTCAGCCGGAATATCTCGCTGTCAATCCGATGGGCAAGGTGCCGGCGATCCGCCACGGCGACGCGTTGATCACCGAGCAGCCGGCGGTTTTCATCTACCTGGCCGATCTCTACCCCGAGGCGAAGCTGGCACCGCCGATCGGCGATCCGCTGCGCGGGCCCTATCTGCGCTGGCTGGTCTTCTACGGCTCCTGTTTCGAACCGGCGGTGGTGGACAAGTCGATGCAGCGCGAGCCGGCTGCACCGGCGATGTCGCCGTATGGCGATTACGACATCATGCTGAAAACGCTCACCGACCAGCTCGAGCGCGGACCGTATCTGCTCGGCGACCGCTTCAGCGCCGCCGACGTGCTGTGGGGCACCGCGCTGAACTGGACCACGATGTTCAAGCTGGTGCCGGAGCTGCCGGTGATTCGTGCCTACATCGACCGCGTCACCACCCGCCCGGCCATGCAACGGGCAGCTGCCCTCGACGCCGAGCTGGTCGCGCGGCTGGCGCAAGCCTGATGCGATGAGGCGGGGCGGCTGTGACCTCCGGCGCTGTTCGCGGCGGCCCCGCTCGGCGATCATGGGCGGATGCGCCGTGCCGACCGTCTGTTTCTCATCATCCATGCCTTGCGCGGTCGTCGCACGGCGTTGCAGGCGCGATCGCTGGCGCAGACCCTGGGCGTGTCGCTGCGCACGATCTATCGGGACGTGGCCGACCTGCAGCTGTCCGGCGTGCCGATCGAGGGCGAGGCCGGGGTCGGCTACGTCCTGCGCAAGGGTTCGGACATCCCGCCGCTGATGTTCAGCGCCGACGAACTTGAAGCTCTCGTCGTCGGTACGCGTTTCGTGCGCGCCTTTGCCGGCGACAAGCTGGCCCAGGGTGCCCAGGCCGCGATGTTGAAGATCGAGGCGGTGCTGCCGCCCTTGCTGCGCGAGCGCTCGGAGCGCACGCGGATTTACGCCCCGGTATGGCGCGATCCGTACCAGGCGGCATTCGCCGCAAGAATCGACCAGCTGCATGCGGCCATCGCGGCGCACCAGGTATTGCAGCTGACCTATCGCGACGAAGCCGGTCAGACCAGTACGCGCGAGATCGAGCCGTTGTGCCTGGCCTTCTGGGGTGGCAAATGGACCCTGGGCAGCTGGTGCCGCCTGCGCCAGGACTTCCGCAATTTCCGCCCCGACCGGATCGAGCTGCTGCAGGAAACCGCCGAAGTGTTCGAGGAAGGCCCCGGTCGCGACATGGATGCCTATCTGAAAGCCATGCGCGGTTACTACGACGGGCTGGAGTAGTCGGCACCCTGCCAGCGGGTTGGCTGTCCTGCGCGACACGCGCCCGGCTCGGTTACCCTGTGTGACGGGGCTTGTTTGCCGGGAGCGCTGCCATGTCATCAGGTGTCCATCATCCATTGCTGTCGATCGATCCGGCCCGGCTGCGACCGACCCAGCAGACCCTGGGCAAGGCCGAAGTCGCGGCCAAACGTGCCGAGTGGGAGAAACTGGGCCGGAAGAAGCGCAAACAGCTGCTTGCCAGCCACTGCTTTCCCGGCGTGCTGGGGCCGCAGGGCGAGATCTACATCGTCGATCACCATCACCTGGGTCTGGCCCTGCTGGAGGAACGGGTGAAGAGCGTGGCGGTGCTGATCCAGCGCGACTTTTCCTGGCTCGAGCCGCTGGTGTTCTGGCGCACCATGGAATTCAACCGTTGGGCACACCCTTACGACCGGCATGGTCGTCGCACCGACTACGATGCGTTTCCGGCCAGCCTCACCGAGCTCAGCGACGACCCGTATCGCTCGCTGGCGGCGCGGGTTCGCGGCGCCGGCGGATGTGCCAAGGACGCCACACCCTATGCGGAATTCCTGTGGGCGGACTTCTACCGTCCGCGCATCAAGCTGCGCGGCGGCCGGGTCACGGCCGGCGTGCTGCGGCAGGCACTGCTGCTTGCGCACGGCGATGAGGCCGGTTATCTGCCGGGTTGGAGCGGAACCTTCGCATGAGTGGATCGGTACAGGGAGCAACGCGGGATCGCGAGGCCGATCTGATCGCTGGCTTGTCGATCGCCGGCTTGCTGCTGCCCGAGGCGGTGGCCTATTCCGGTATTGCCGGACTGCCACCGCAGGCCGGTGTGCTGGCCCTCTTCGCCGGCCTGATCTGCTACGGCCTGCTTGGCCGCAGTCGCTACGCGATTGTCTCGGCTACCTCCTCCTCGGCGGCGGTGCTGGCGGCGGGCACGCTGGCGCTGGCCGGTCCGGCGGGTGTCTCGCGGGCCGCATTCGCGGCAACCATGGTGCTGCTGGCGGGCGGCTGCTTCCTGATTGCCGGCGCCGCCCGTCTGGGTGGCCTGTCGCACATGATCGCGCGCCCGGTGCTGCGCGGTTTCACTTTCGGCCTGGCCGCGGTGATCGCGCTCAAGCAACTGCCGAACCTTTCCGGCGTGCCGTCGCTGCACGGCGACTTCGTGCCGTTGTTGCTGGCCGAGCTGGCCGAATCATTCGACCGGATCAGTCCGTACACGCTCGGCGCCGGCGTCGCGGCCTTGCTGCTTCTGCTGCTTTGCGAGCGGTTGCGTCGCGTGCCGGGCAGCCTGCTGGTGATCGTGCTCGGCGTTGCTGCGTCCGGCTGGCTGGGGTCGCACGGCGTGGCGTTGACCGGCGCGATCGATCTGGTTCCGGCATGGAGCCTGCCGACGTGGCCGAGCAGCGATCAGTGGCTGCCCAGCATCGAACTGGCCGCTGCCCTGTTGCTGGTGCTGTACGCCGAGTCGTATGGCTCCATCCGCGCCTTCGCGCTCAAGCATGGCGAGTCGGTGGACGCCAATCGTGACCTGCTGGCGCTGGGCGTGGCCAATGCCCTCTCGGGGCTGCTGCACGGCATGCCGGTCGGCGCCGGCTATTCGGGCACGTCGGCCAATGAAGCGGCGGGCGCCCGCTCGCGCCTGGCCGGCCTGGTCGCAGCGGCGGTACTGCTGGTCATGGTGGCGTCGCTGCTGCGCTGGATCGAACGAATCCCCGAGCCGGTACTGGCGGCGATCGTGATTCATGCCGTGAGCAAGTCGTGGCGGCTGTCGGTGTTCCGGCCTTACCTGCAATGGAAGCGCGATCGACTGGTCGCGCTGGCCGCGGTGCTGGCGGTGCTGACGCTGGGTATCCTCAACGGCCTGCTGGCCGCCATCGCCTTCAGCCTGGTGATGCTCCTGCGCCAACTGGCAACCCCGCGCATCAGCGTGCTGGGACGGCTCGGCGCCAGCCATGACTTCGTCAGCATCGAGGTGCATGCGCAGGCGGCCGAGTTGCCCGGTGTGCTGATCATGCGGCCGGAGCAGCCGCTGTTCTTCGCCAATGCCGAGGCGGTCATGACGCTGGCGCGACAGCGGGTCGAGGCCCATGCCGGTCGCCGCGCGGTGGTGCTCAGCCTGGAGGAGTCGCCCGATCTGGATGGCACCTCGCTGGAGTCGCTGGCAGACTTTTCCGCATGGTTGGCCGCTCGTGACATCAGCCTGCGTGTGGCACGATTGAAGGATGTCGTGCGCACGCTGCTGCAACGTGCGCAGTTACCCCAGCTGCCGGCGTCGGCACTGGATTTCTGGAGCGTCGAGGACGCCGCGAAGGCGGCCGTCGACGCAGCAATTCAACAAGGATCCGCGTCGTGACGATGACAACAAGAGGGGCTTGGTTGGGTCTGGCCGTGCTGCTGCTGGCAGGTACCGCGCGAGCGGATCAGGACGCCGACGCGCATTTTCGCCAGATCTACCAGCAGGAATGGGCCTGGCGCACCCAGCAGGCCGGCGACAGCTCCGGTGATGGCGCGCAGGCAAGCAATCGTCGTCTCGACGATGTCGGTGCGGCCAGCCAGAAACGCCGGCTGGACTACTGGCAGGCTGTGCTGAACAAGCTTGATCGTATCGACGTGGCCGCGTTGTCACCGGCCAACCGGGTCAACTTCGAGGTCTATCGCGAGCAGATCGGCAACCTGGTGGCCGACCAGAAATTCCGCAACTGGGAGATGCCGTTCAACAGTGATTCGGCGTTCTGGTCCGATATCAACTACGAATTGGGCGGCGACCATCTGCGCACGGCCGACGATTACCGCGCCTATCTCGACCGGCTGGAGCAGATTCCCGCCTATTTCGACCAGCAGATCGCCAACATGAAGCTGGGTCTGAAGCGTGGCTTCAGCGTGCCGCGCGAGGTACTGAAGGGCCGTGACGTGTCGATCGCCGCCGTGGCCGATCTGAAGGATCCCACCGAGAGCAGTTTCTATGCACCGTTCAAGAAGCTGCCGGCGTCGATCCCGACCGACCAGGCGCAGGCGCTGCAGGGTCAGGCCTTGCAGCGCATCCGCGACGAGGTGATTCCCGCCTACGCCAAGCTGCTGTCCTTCTTCCGCGACGAATACGTGCCGCAGGCACGCACCACCCTGGCGGCCGAGGCGCTGCCGGACGGCAAGGCGTTCTATCGCCAGCAGATCCATGAATACACCACGCTGGATCTGAGCCCGGACCAGATCCACCAGATCGGCCTGGAGCAAGTGGCG
>JAJXYE010000093.1 GCA_021780735.1 Pseudomonadota bacterium
ATAACCGGAAAGCTGGCGGGGGTCGACTCCGACCAGTCCGGCGGCGGCGCTCCAGCGCTCTTCCAGCGGGGTGTCGAACACGACGCGGCTGGAGGCTTCAGTGGTAAGCCAGGCATTCGCGATCAGCTCCTGTTCCAGCTGACCGGCGTCCCAGCCGGCGTAACCGAGCACCATCAGCGCCTGACGCGGTCCTTCGCCATTGGCCATGGCCACCAGGATGTCGCGCGAGGTGGTGACCGACCATTCGGCATTGATGCGATAGCTTGCTTCCCAGTCGCCGGGATCACGATGCAGCACGAAGCCGCGCTCCTGCTGCACCGGGCCGCCGATCAGCACCGGCGCATCGGCCAGCTCGCTGTCGGCGCACTCCAGTCGCATCTGCGCCAGCACATCGCCGAAGCGGTATTCGGAGAGCTGATTCACCAGCAGGCCAACCGCGCCGCCCTCATCATGCTGACAAAGCAGAGCGACGCCACGCGAAAAGGGTGGATCGGCCAGGCCCGGCATGGCGATCAGGAAGTGCCCGGTGAGGGTCGAGGGTTGCATGGCAGCCATTCGCGCATTGTAAGCGCAGTGGGGCGTTTCAGCGCGTCTGCAAGACGTTGTTCGGCTGAAATTGCCAGGTACGGGTGATGTTGAGCTCGTCGATGTGCTCGCCGGTTCGCGGTGCCGGCGGAAAGGGCGCGGCCAGCCGCACGATGCGTTCGGCGGCGTCATCCAGGATTTTTTCGCCGGAACTCTGGATTACCTCGATGTTCTTGATGCTGCCGTCCAGATTGAGCACCACGGTGAGCAGCACGTTGCCGTGCAGTCCGCGCCGGCGCGCTGTTTCGGGATAGTTGAGGTTGCCGACCCGTTCCACCCGATCCGACCAGCCGCGCATGTAGGCGGCGAAGGCGTATTCGCGGGTATTGGCGGTGAGGTACTTCACCTTCGGCCGCTTGGCGTAGTCGACCTTCTTTCGGCGCAGTTCGGCCGCCAGTTGGGCGATCGCCTGCTGCCGCTGGAGGTCGGCCGCCGTAGGTGTGTTCTGCGGGTCGACTTCCTTCTGCGCGGTGTCGCTGGTGACGCTGAAGTCGCTGGCAGCGGTGGTGGTGACCATGCGCGTCGGCGTGGCGGTGCGCGGCTGCGGCGTGGTGTTCTGTTCCGGCTGCGCGGCGATACCCGGATCGGGCTTGGGTATTGCGCCGGAAAAAAGTTCCGATGGCCGCGCGGCACGGTCGCTCCGGCCACCGCCGCGGTTGTTGGCCTGGGCCAGGAAGTCGGCCTGGTCGGGCGCTTCGCGGTTGGCGACATTGACCAGGGTGACGTCCAGTGTCGGCAGGCTCGGTCGGGTTTTCGCGAAATGGAAGGTGATGCCGAGCAGCAGCACGCCGTGCAGCAGCAGTGAGAACAGCAGGGTGGCACCGATCGGATCGGGCGACGGGTTGACGGTTGCAGTAGCACTCACGCAGGACGGTTTCCGCTCACTTGCCGTTCGATGACGTCGAACAGCTGACCGGCAATGTTAAGCCCGAACTGGGCATCCAGCTCGCGCACGCAGGTCGGAGATGTGACGTTGATCTCGGTCAGGTAGTCGCCGATCACGTCCAGCCCGACGAACAGCAGTCCACGCCGGCGCAGCTCCGGCGCCACCTGCGCCACGATCCAGCGATCCCTCTCAGACAACGGCACCCCTTCGCCGCGCCCGCCGGCAGCCAGGTTGCCGCGGAACTCGTTGCCCTGCGGAATGCGTGCCAGCGCGTAAGGCACCGGTTCGCCGTCGACCACCAGGATGCGCTTGTCGCCCGCACTGATTTCCGGAATGTACTTCTGTGCGATGGCCAGTTGCCGATCCTGGCCCCTGGCATCGCCGCCAAGCAGGATTTCCAGCATCGAGTTGAGGTTGCTGTCGCCTGCCTTGACGCGGAAGATGCCTCGCCCGCCCATGCCATCAAGCGGCTTCAGCACGACTTCGCCGTGTTCGGCGACGAACCGGCGCAACTCGTCGGCATCGCGGGCCACCAGGGTCGGCGCAATGCAGTGCGGGAACGCCAGCGCAAACAGCTTTTCGTTGCAGTCGCGCAAGGCCCGCGGGTCATTGATCACCGCCACGCCATCGCGCTGTGCAGCTTCCAGCACCATGGTGTCGTAGATGAACTGCGCGTCCACCGGCGGATCCTTGCGCATCAGCACCACATTGATCCCGCGCAATTCACGCCAGTCCGGCTTGCCCAGGGTGAACCATCGATGCGGATCATCGTGCACCGTGAGCGGCGCGCAACGCGCCCACGCGACGCCGTCGCGCAGCGCCAGGTCGCCCTGTTCAAGGTAGTGCAGCGTATGGCCGCGTCGCCCGGCTTCCAGCAGCATGGCGAAGCTGGTGTCCTTGGCTGTCTTGATCGAGCTGATGGGATCCATCAGCACGGCGACCGAAAGGGGCATCTGGGTTCTCCATAGGGGGCCGGACTTGTGACCTGAGGCCGGCAGGCGTGGATGGACAGGTGGCTATACTAAGGTGGATGGGCATGTAGCGGGCCGCTGCTGGAGCGGACACCGCGAAGTGCGACTGTTGTCGATGGCCTGATGGTGCCAATATGGGTCAGGTTGTGCGATCAGCGGGCACGGCAGGCGATATTGCTTGACAGTTTTGGCGGGCAGGCAGTAAACAACGAAACATGAGACATGTCGCTGCAGCGCGGATATTCGGCGGTTTGGCGGCAGAAATTTCCATAAGTGCATCGCTCGGCATGCCTGTTGCATGTTCTGGTGCTTATCCTGAGCTCGTGGCGGGCCGCAGGGGGGAGTAAGTGAATTTGAACGTGAGTGCTAGTGACTTGGCTGGTCTGAAGGTCATGGTGATTGATGACTCCAAGACCATCCGCCGCACGGCGGAAACCCTGCTCAAGAAGGAGGGTTGCGAGGTGTTGACGGCGGTCGACGGCTTCGAGGCGCTGGCCAAGATCTCCGACCAGAAGCCGGCGATCATTTTCGTCGACATCATGATGCCGCGGCTGGATGGTTATCAGACCTGCGCACTGATCAAGAACAATCCGGAGTTCCGCTCGACGCCGGTGGTCATGCTGAGTTCGAAAGACGGCCTGTTCGACAAGGCGCGTGGCCGCATCGTGGGCGCCGAGCAGTATCTCACCAAGCCGTTCACGCGTGACGAGCTGCTCGGTGCCATCCATCGCCATGTCAGCACCGTCGCAAGCCACTGACTACAGATTCTGAGGGGGAACTGTGGCCAACATACTCATCATCGACGATTCGCCGACCGACGTGCGCGTGTTCACCACGCTGCTCGAGCGTGCAGGTCATCAGGTCGCTGCGGTCAGTACGGCCGAGGACGGCATCGAGCGCGTTCGCGCCGACCAGCCCGACCTGGTCATCATGGACGTGATCATGCCGGGCATGAACGGTTTCCAGGCGACGCGCACGCTGACCCGTGATCCGAAAACCCAGAACGTCCCGGTCGTGATGATCACGACCAAGTCGATGGAAACCGATCGGGTCTGGGGCATGCGCCAGGGCGCCCGCGCGTTCATCACCAAGCCGGTGAACGAAAAGGAACTGCTGGCCTGCATCAACGACTTGCTATCGAGTGGCGCATGAACGAGATCGTCAACCGTACCCCTTTCGAAATCCTGGCCCACTACGAGCGCCTGTCGCTGGCGCACGCCTCTGATACGCAGGACAAGCTGGAAGCGCCCGGGTTGTGGCGCGGCATCGGCTTTCGCGTCGGTTCGCGCTTGCTGGTCAGCGGCATCGACGAAATCAACGAGCTGCTGGCGGTGCCGGTGCTCACCCCGGTGCCTGGCACGCAGCCCTGGCTGCTTGGTGTGGCCAACGTGCGCGGCAACCTGGTGCCGGTCATTGATTTTGCGCGATTCCTGTTCGGCGAACGCGCCCAGCATTCCGATCGCAGTCGCTTGCTGGTGGTGCGTCAGGGCGGTGGCAGCGTGGCTCTGCTGGTCGATGAGGTGTTCGGCCAGCGTACCGTGAGCGAGGAGCAGCGACGCGAGGCGGAACCCGAGGACGATCCGCGCCTCAGCCGCTTCGTGGAGAACCGTGTGGGTGAACAGCAATTGGCAGTTTTCAGCATGAACCGGCTGGTACGCGCACCGGATTTCCGTCAGGCCGCGGCCTGATTCCGGGCTGTCCCAGCCAAGCGTAGGGCCGGCGCCGGTTGGGGTCGGATTTCGGGGCAACATTCCCTGGCCAGTGCCCGCTTCAGATGATGCGGTGCCGGCAATGTATCTAGCTAGACCGATGAGGTGAACATGAGCACTACAGGGGGAGTCAGCAGGGAACGCGGGTACACCGCACTCATTGTCCTGCTGCTGATTGCGATTGGTTTTGCGGCACTCGACTTCTTCATGCTCAATCAGAAGAACGGTGAAGATCGCCAGGCGATCGCGCTGACCACGCAAATTCAGGTGCTGTCGCAGCAGACGGCGAAATTCGCGCTGGAATCGGCGGACGGCAATATCGACTCCTTCAAGGAACTGGAGGGCACCCGCAACGCGATCGACTCGGCGGTGCAGCGCCTGAACAAGGGCGACCCCAACAGTGGCATGAAGCCCTACTCCGACAACAACGCGACCCCGGCCGGTCGCGCCGTCAGCGCGCTCGACGCATCGTGGAAGCAGCTCGACGGCGACATCAGCAAGATCCTCTCCAACAAGGCCGTCGTGCTCGATTCCGGTCAGCGCGCCGCCACACTGTCGCAGCAGATGCCCCTGCTCAACTCCAGCATGGAGCAGGTCGTCAACATCCTGCAGCAGCGCAACGGCAGCTCCGAGCAGATGCTGGGCACCTCGCGCCAGATGCTTTCTGCCGACCGAATCATCCGCCGAGTGCAGGAAGTGCTGCAGGGTGGCGACAATGCGCAGTCGGCCGCCGATGGTCTGTCCCGCGATGCGCAGTTGTACGGCAGCGTGCTCCAGGGCCTGATCCAGGGCAACCCCGATAGCGGCGTCAAGCCGATCGGTGACGTGAATGCGCGCAAGATCCTCACCGACATGGACACCAACTGGGTCAAGCTGAGCGACCCGGTTGCCAAGCTGGTAGCCGCTGCCAGCAATATTGCCGACGTGAAGCACGCCGGCAACCAGGCCTCACTGGATTCCCAGACCGTGCTGCTGCGCGCCAACGACCTGTCCGAGCAGATTGGCAAGCTGCCCTTGCGGCGTCTGTTCCCGAACGTCTGGTGGGGCCTGTTTGGTGCCATCGCCGCCGTGGCGTTTGCGCTGCTGCTGGTTATCACTCTGGTCAGCGATCAGCGCCGCCGGTTCGCGAGCAGTGCCGAGCTCAATCAGCGCAACCAGGAGGCGATCATGCGCCTGCTGGACGAAATGGGCTCGCTCGCCGAAGGTGATCTGACCGTAAAGACGACGGTCTCCGAGGACATCACCGGCGCGATCGCCGACTCCGTGAACTACGCCATCGATGAGCTTCGCTCTCTGGTGACCACGATCAACGAGACCTCCGAGCAGGTATCGTCGTCTGCGCAGGAAACCCAGACCACCGCTCGCAACCTGGCCGACGCGGCCGAGCAACAGGCCCAGCAGATCAGTTCGGCGACCTCGGCGATCAACCAGATCGTGAGCTCGATGGATACGGTGTCGAAGGACTCCGCCGAATCAGCCGACGTGGCAGAGCAATCGGTGAAGATCGCCTCGCACGGCGCCGAAGTGGTGCGCGAGACGATTTCCGGCATGGACTCGATTCGCGATCAGATTCAGGAAACCTCCAAGCGAATCAAGCGCCTGGGCGAGTCGTCACAGGAAATCGGCTCGATCGTTGAACTGATCAACGACATTGCCGAGCAGACCAATATTCTCGCCCTGAACGCGGCGATCCAGGCCGCTTCGGCGGGTGAGGCGGGTCGCGGTTTCGCGGTCGTGGCGGACGAAGTGCAGCGCCTGGCGGAACGTTCCACCAGCGCAACCAAGCGAATCGAAACGCTGGTGCAGACGATTCAGTCCGATACCAACGAAGCGGTGAACTCGATGGAGCAGACCACCGCCGAGGTGGTGGCCGGTGCACGCAAGGCGGAGGACGCCGGTAGCGCACTGGGCGACATCGAGCGCGTCTCGCACGATCTGTCGTCGCTGATTCAGAACATCTCCACCGCGGCGCGCGAACAGTCCGCGGCGGCAACCGACATTTCGCATTCGATGACGGCGATTCAGGAAATTACTTCGCAAACCTCGCAGGGTGCGAGCCAGACCGCCGACTCGATCGGTACCCTGGCCCAGCTGGCGAGCGACTTGCGGCGCTCGGTGGCGCATTTCAAGTTGCCGGGTTGACATCGGTCGGGGTGGATACCAACCGAATGAACATAAGCACAAAACGGGGGGCAGTCTCGCTGGTTGCTGGATGCGTGCATTGGGCAACCGCTGAGAGAGGCGCATGAGACTTCAAGACCACATCGATTTCACCACACTGCAGTGGGTCAAGCCGGAACTCGACGATACCTTGTCGATCGCCCGCGAGGCGCTGGAGTCGTACGTTGACAACCCGGGCAAGCGCGACTTCATGCGCACTTGTGCCGATCATCTGCATCAGGTGCACGGCACGCTGAAGATGGTCGAGTTGTACGGCGCGGCGATGGTGACCGCGGAAATGGAGGCGCTCTGCGGTGCGCTTCTTGACGACAGTGTCGCCCATCGCGAGGAAGCGTACGCCGCACTGATGCGTGGCCTGATGCAGCTGCCCGACTACCTGGAGCGCCTGTCCAGCGGTCATCGCGATGTGCCGGTGGTGTTGCTGCCGCTGCTCAATGACCTGCGCGTCGGTCGTGGTCTGGAGCCGTTGTCCGAGTCGGCAATGTTCCACCCGAATCTCGACGCGTTCCTGCCGGAGCAGGCGCCTGCCGCGATGAGCGAAGCCTATGCCGCTGCGCACCAGGGTGAGCTCCCGGCCCTGCGCCTGCGCTTCCAGCAGCAATTGCTGGCATGGTTCCGTGGCCAGGATGCCGCGCAGCAGCTGATTGGCATGCGCAAGACCTTGCTTGCCATCACCGCGCGTTGCTATCACGTGCATGGGCGCCGGCTGTGGTGGATCGCGGCCGGTGTGCTGGAGGGACTCGAGCAGGGCATGCTCAAGGGGCAGGCCGCCGAGGTGCGGCAGTTGATCGGCAAGGTCGATCGCAACATCCGCTTGCTGATCGAACATGGCGAAAACAGCCTTCGCGCCGGCGATGCCGACGAAGTGGCGTGCAAGCTGCTCTATATCGTCGCCCAGGCCAAGCAGCGCAGCCCGCAGATGGAGCAGTTGCGCGCCACCTATGCGCTGGACAGCCTGCTGCCGAAGGCCGGCGAGCTTGAGCACGCCCGTGGCTCGATGGCAGGACACAACCGTGCCTTGCTCGACTCGGTATCGCGCGCGCTGAAGGACGATCTGCTGCGCGTCAAGGAAGCCCTTGATCTGTTCCTGCGCCAGCAGGACGGTGATCCGGCGCAATTGGCGGCACAGGGCGATATCCTCGAACGGGTGGGCGACACGCTGGGCATGCTGGCCCTGGCGGTACCTCGTCGGGTGGTCACCGAACAGCGGCGGGTACTGGAGGAAATTGCCAACCGGATGCGGCCGGCGGACGAGGAAACACTTCTCGACGTGGCCGGTGCGCTGCTGTACGTGGAAGCCTCGCTGGATGACCATATCGAGAGCCTGGGCTCGGAGGAGGAGCCGGCCAGCAACGATGCGATCCAGGGTCTGCCGCGTAGTGAGGCGCTCGGTGTCGTCACCACCCTGATGCAGGAGGCGATCAGCAATACCGGCGGTGTGAAGGATGCCATCGTCGCCTTCGTCGAGTCTGGCTGGGAGCACGATCGCCTTGCCGGCGCTCCGGGGCTGATGGACGAAGTGGCCGGTGCGATGCGCATGTTGTCGTCACCGCGTCCGGCTGAATTGGCCCAGGGTGTCGGACGTTTCATCGATTACGAGCTGTTGCAGGATCGACGCGTGCCCAGTGGTGCGCAGATGGATCACCTGGCTGACGCCTTGGCGGCCCTCGAATATTATCTCGAGGCTGCGCGGGAGCACCGCGGTGGTCTGGAGCATATTCTCGATGTCGCTGAACACAGCCTCGGCCTGCTTGGTTACTGGCCGGTGCCTGCGGAGCGCGAGGTGGCAAGTGTCGCTGCCGTCACCGCAACGGTCGTGCCGGACCAGACCGCCCCCAGCCTGGAGTCCGAGCAGCATCCGGAACTCTCCGAGTCGGTCAGCCTGCTTCCGGGCGAGGATCTGGGCAGCCTGTTCATCGGCAGCAGCGAAGCTGCCGCCGAACCTGTGCACAATCTTGATGGGCTGCGTCTGGCGCAAACCGAAGCCACCATGCCGGCATCAATGGATGGGCAGGCGTCGGATCATCCACAAGGCGATTGGGTCGAGATCGAGGAGGAAGTATTCGAACAGGCACCGGTGCGCGATGCACTGGCCGCGAATACCAGTTTCAATGCCGATGCCGAGGGTATCGACGACGATATCCGCGAGATCTTCCTGGAAGAGATGCAGGAAGAAATCGATAACCTGGCCAGCGCCGAAAAGTCCTGGTTGGCAGATCCGGCACAGACCTCTTCGTTGATCAGCATCCGCCGCTCGTTCCACACACTGAAGGGTTCGGGACGACTGGTTGGCGCCGGAGTGCTGGGTGAGTTTGCATGGAAAGTGGAGGACATGCTCAACCGCGTGCTCGACCATACCATCGAGCCGAATCAGAATGTGCAGGCATTGGTGCGCCACGCGATCGACGCGCTGCCACAGTTCCTTTCTGCCCTCAAGGGAGAAGGTACGCCGAATGCGCCGATCAGCGCGATCATGCATACGGCGGAGCAGTTGGCAGCAGGAAACGATGCACGCATGGAAGACCATGCTCCGCGCGCCACGGAAACGGTGCGACGGGTGATCACCCGTCGTGTTTCGCGCGCAAGCGTGGAAGCGGCAGCCGTGCCGACCGCAGCCGTGACCGATCCGACGACGGCGGCCACTGCCGTTGCTCCGGTTGAGCCGGAGCCCGCCATTGCCATGCCGGTGATGCCGCCGGTGGATCCAGTGCTGCTGGAAATCCTGCGCAGCGAAGTGGCGCAGTACCTGCAGACCATCCGCTCTGCGATCCAGCGCTGCACCAACGACTTGCCGATCGGTGAAGAGTTGCTGCGTGCGGTGCATACCCTGCATGGCGCCATCGCGATGGTCGACATTCCATTGCTGACGCAGTTGCTGTCGCCGCTGGAGGGATTGTTCAAACGCCTGCGTGCTTCCGGGTTGCCGCTACCCGCCGCTGGCGTCAAGTTGCTTGGTCAATCGGTGGATCTGGTCGACCGGGTGATGAGCCAGTTCGACGCCGCCGTGCCGCAATTGCCCGACGCCGATGCGCTCACGGCGCAGGTGGTCGCCATGCGTGATCACTATCCGGAGTCGAAGGTGGCGCATGTGGTGTTCGAGCCACAGCTTCCTGAAGGTGGCGACGAGGACGTGCCTGCTGCATCCCCCGATGGCACGTCACATGCCCATTTGTCCGAGCCGGGTGACCAGGCGACGGTCGAAGCGGGTGGATTGGAGGCGCCGCAGCAGCTGTCGAGCGAAGAGTCGACACACGACATGCACGATGGTGTCGCCGCTGAGCTTGTCGCCGCTCTGGGCGCCTTCGACATTGGCGCTACCGGCGAGCGTGCTGCAGCGGAGCAGGCTGCAGCGGAGCAGGCCGCAGCGGAGCAGGCTGCAGCGGAGCAGGCCGCAGCGGAGCAGGCCGCAGCGGAGCAGGCCGCAGCGGAGCAGGCCGCAGCGGAGCAGGCCGCAGCGGAGCAGGCCGCAGCGGAG
>JAJXYE010000227.1 GCA_021780735.1 Pseudomonadota bacterium
ACCCGGGGAGGCCTTCGTCTTTGTGCCGTTTGCCCATGCGGGGTTGCTGCTGCGATCATAGATCGCAGGCGGCATAGCTCACCGCCAGGGGCTTTATCCTGAATCGCCCTCATCGGAAACGGTGGGGGTTTTTCCTTGGCGCTGTTGCGGACTCTGTGCGTTGCCCAGAGTCCAGTGGTTATGATGCAGGCCTGCTTGCCATCCGCAAGCCGCCTCTGGGAGCAGCGTTTGTTTGTTCATGTGGAAACCCGTCGCCGGGCGCGCTGGCACTGGGCAACCTTGCTGATTGTCAGTGTCTGCGTGGTGTGCTTTGTGGGGTTGGCCCTGACGCCGGCGCCGCAGCGAATTTCCCTGTTGCTGGAGTGGGGAACCGTACCGGCAAACATCTTCGATGCGCACGAACCTCTGCTGCCGCAGTTGACCGACCCGGCGTTGCTGCGCCTGTTTACCGCGCTATTCATCCACGTCACCTGGCTGCACCTGCTGGGCAACCTGTTGTTTCTGGTGATCTTCGGCCTGCCGGGTGAGCGTGCGCTTGGCTCGCTGCGCTTCCTGTCACTGTTTGTGCTTGGCGGAATCGTGGCCAACCTCATTGGCGCCTTGTCGCTCGCGGGTGTGCGGCTGCCGATCATTGGCTGCAGCGGCGCCGTTTCAGCCGTGGTGGGTACGTATGTGGCGCTGTTTCCCCGGGCCCGACTTGGCCTGGTGCTGCCGCTCGGTCTGTACCTGGAATTCGTGCGGGTGCCGGCGTTCCTGCTGATCGGCATCTGGGTGCTGCTGCAACTACTGTTGAGCTACGCCGGCGCGAGCTATGGCGCCTATGTCTGGTGGGCGCACATCGGTGGCTTCGTGTTTGGCCTGGTGTTTGCCCTGTTTTCGCGTGACGCGATCGCACGCAGACTACGCGGCTGAGCGAAGCAATCATTCAATCCCGTTGCTCCACGCGTGCACTCGCGCAAAGTGGCGCAATAACCGGCGAGCCACCGGCGTCGCCGCTACCGCGTTGAACGCCTGCTGTGGATCCGTGCCTTCGCGTCGCATGTCTGCCTGTTTGCGCTTGATATAGACACGCATGACTTCAGCACTGAACTCCGGGTGGAACTGCACGCTGATCGCGTTCGGACCGTAGCGCAACAGATGGTGTGGATCGCGCGCCGAACCGGCCAGCACGCTGGTCGCAGGCGGACATTCCAGAACGCTTTGTTCGTGTGTGGTGTGCGCGCGAAAACTGCTCGGCAGGATACGCGCCAGAGGATCTCCCGCTGCCGTCGCCGTCAACTGGATCGGCTGCGTCCCGATCTCGCGCCCACCGGGGAGATAGTCGACCCGCCCACCCAGCGCGTGCGCCATCAACTGGTGCCCGTAGCACACGCCAAGCAGCGGCAGGTCAGCGTCCATGGCGCTGCGGATCCATCCTGCCGTCTGCTCTGACCATGCCGCGCGTTCAGTAACCATCGCTGCCGAGCCGGTAATCATGGCGCCGGCCACCTCATCCGGCGCTGGCAGTGACTCCCCGGCCTGTACGTCCACCACGCGCAACTGGTGCGCGCGCAGACTGGCGCCGAGCCTGAACCAGTGCGGAAAATCGCCGTGGCGCGCGCGAATATTGTCCGGCGCTCTGCCGGTACGAATGATGAGTACGGGTTTCATGCCGGGCGGTCACGCACAGTATGGACGTCTTTACGGCTGAGTATCATCGAAGCCGTCGATCGGCGGCAATACCGTGAGAACCTCCTCCACGGTGGTCAGTCCGGCGATGATCTGGTCGGCGGCCGAGATGCGCAGGGGGCGCATCCCTTCGGCCAGAGCGGCCTGGCCGAACCCGCTGAGGTCGAGCTGGGACGAGATCATCCCGCGCAGGTGCGCGGTCATCCTCATCATCTCGTAGATGCCGGTGCGACCCATGAAACCGGTATTGCGACACTCCAGGCAGCCGATCGGGCCGAACACCTGCTCCGGCACCGGCATCGCCCAGCCATGAGTGAGCACGTTCCATGGCAGTGGATCCTGCGTGGTCGGCTGCTTGCAATGCGGGCAGAGCGTTCGTACCAGGCGCTGCGCAACCACGCCAGTGAGAGTCGATTGAATCAGGTAGTGCGGGACGCCGAGGTCGAGCAGGCGGGTGACCGCACTCGGCGCGTCGTTGGTGTGCAGGGTGGAGAGCACCAGGTGGCCGGTGAGCGAGGCCTGCACCGCCATCTGCGCTGTCTCCAGGTCGCGGATTTCGCCGACCATGATGATGTCCGGATCCTGCCGCAGCAGAGTTCGCACGCCGGCGGCAAAATCCAGGTCGATCGCCGCATGTACCTGCATCTGGTTGAACTCGGGCGAGACCATTTCGATCGGGTCTTCCACCGTGCACACGTTGAGTTCGGGCCTGGCCAGGTGTTTCAGCGTGGAATACAGCGTGGTGGTCTTGCCCGAGCCGGTTGGCCCGGTGACCAGCACGATACCGTGCGGCCGCTCGACCATGACCCGCCAATTCGCGTCCTCGCTCGCCGAAAAACCGAGCTGGGCGAAATCCTTGACCACCAGATCCGGGTCGAAAATGCGCATCACCACCTTTTCGCCGAAGGCGGTTGGCATGTTGGAGATGCGCAACTCCACCTCGCGACCGGACACCGAACGCGTCTTGATGCGGCCATCCTGCGGCCGGCGTTTCTCGGCAACATCCATTCGCGCAAGAATCTTGATGCGCGCGGTCACCGCCGTCATCACCGGAGCCGGCAGCTCGAATACCTTCTGCATGATGCCGTCGATGCGGAAACGGACATAGCCGCTCTCGCGACGAGGCTCCAGGTGGATGTCCGACGCGCGCTGCTCGAATGCGTATTGCAGCAGCCAGTCGACGATATGCACCACATGCCGGTCGTCGGCGCCGACCTCGCCGCTCTTGCCCAGCTCGACCAGCTGTTCAAAGTTGAGGATGGCCGAGGAGCTGTCGTTGCCGCTCTTTGCATCCTGCGCCAGCTGGATCGAGCGCTGAACGCCATAGAACTCCTGCAGGTACCGGTTGATGTCGATCGGGCTGGAGACGACACGCTTGATATCCCGGCGCAGCATTTGTGCAAGATCCGGCGCCCAGGCCTGATCGAATGGCTCGCTGGTGGCAAAGGTCACTTCGCCGGTGGCCGCGGCAATCGGCAGGATCCGGTGCCTTTTTGCGTAGGCGTGGCTTACCACCTGGGTGACCGACGCTACATTGATCTTCATCGGATCGATTTTCAGGTACGGCAGCCCGGCGTGGCCGGCCAGCCACTCGGTCAGGCCTTCCAGACTCAGGGGCCGGCCCGGCTCCTGCTGGTTGGGCAGCTTGGCATTGGCGATCAGCACCAGGGGGTTCAATTCCACCGTGCTGCGCCCGGCGCGCGCGCCCATGCGCACCTGCTTGGCGTCATCTGCCAGCAGATAGCCGTCGACTACCAGTGTGGCCAGCAGTTCGTCCAGTTCCAGTCGGCCACGGCGGCCGAGCAGGGACGCGATTTGCGGTGATGCAGCCATCCAGATATGTCCTCCGCGAGACTCCGGCGACCGGGGTTTCCAGCCGCAAAGCAAGCTGCGGCTATACTAACGCGCTTTGGCCCAGCCCACGGAAAGCCATGTCCGCGCGCACCTTCCAGGATGTGATCCAGACCCTCAACCGCTACTGGGCGGAGCAGGGTTGCGTACTGCTGCAGCCGCTCGACACGGAAGTGGGTGCTGGCACCTTTCACCCGGCGACATTCCTGCGTGCGCTCGGTCCAGAGCCCTGGGCTGCAGCCTACGTGCAGCCGTCGCGGCGTCCAACCGATGGCCGCTACGGCGAGAACCCGAACCGCCTGCAGCACTACTACCAGTATCAGGTCGTGCTCAAGCCGAATCCCGAGGATATTCTCGACCTTTATATCGGCTCGCTGAAGGAGCTGGGCCTCGACCCGCTGGTTCACGACCTGCGTTTCGTCGAGGACAACTGGGAGTCGCCGACCCTCGGCGCGTGGGGCCTGGGCTGGGAAGTCTGGCTCAACGGCATGGAAGTGACCCAGTTCACCTACTTCCAGCAGGCCGGCGGACTCGAGTGCCGCCCGGTGACTGGCGAGATCACCTATGGCCTGGAACGGCTGGCCATGTACCTGCAGAACGTCGACAACGTCTACGACCTGGTCTGGACCGACGGTCCGCGCGGCAGCGTCAGCTACGGTGACGTATTTCTGCAGAATGAAGTCGAGCAAAGCACCTACAACTTCGAGCATGCCAACGTGACCGAGCTGCTGCGCTGGTTCGACGTCTGCGAAGGTGAGGCGAACAAGCTGATCGCGGCCAACCTGCCGCTGCCGGCGTACGAGCAGGTGATGAAAGCCAGCCATACCTTCAACCTGCTCGATGCCCGCCGCGCGATCAGCGTGACCGAGCGCCAGCGCTATATCTTGCGCGTACGCACGTTGTCGCGTGGCGTGGCCGAAGCCTATGTAGCGCAGCGCGAGAAACTCGGTTTCCCGGGCCTGAAGCACGTGCCTGCCCAGAGCAGCAGGGAGCTCGCCCGATGAGCGCCATCAAGCCGTTGTTGATCGAACTGGGTACTGAAGAGCTGCCGCCGAAAGCCCTGGACGAACTTGCCGCCGCGTTTCAGCGTGGCATTTGCGATGGTCTGGCCAGGCGCGGCATCGCCGCCGAGCTTGATCAGGCGCAGACCTATGCATCGCCGCGGCGACTGGCCGTATACGTTCCGGCGGTGGCGGTCACCCAGCCGGAACAGTCGATCGAACGTCGCGGCCCGGCGCTCGCCGCCGCGCTGGATGCCGAGGGCCTGCCGTCCAAAGCCCTGCTCGGCTTTGCACAATCGTGCGGTGTCGAGGTCGCTGCGCTGGAAAAGCTGGAGACCGACAAGGGCGCGTGGTTCGTCTGGCGCACCGTCAAGCCGGGTCAGACGGTGGCTTCGCTGCTGCCGGAGATCATCGACGAGGCACTGAAAACGCTGCCGATCCCACGCCCCATGCGCTGGGCTGATCATGACTACAGCTTCGTGCGGCCCGTGCACTGGCTGGTGATCCTGCACGGCGCCGAGATCGTCGATGGCGAGGTGCTGGGCCTGCACAGCGGGCGCAAGTCGCGCGGACACCGCTTCATGCATCCGCAGCCGGTGCACGTGGCCGATGCCGACGGCTGGCTCGATGCCATGCGCGCGTCCAAGGTGCTGGCCGATCCGGTCGAGCGCCGCCAGCGCATCCGCGACCAGATCGACCAGGTGGCCGCCGCGATCGGCGGTGAACCGCGACTCGACGATGCGTTGCTGGACGAGCTGGCCAACCTTGTCGAGTGGCCGGTGGCGATCGCCTGCACCTTCGAGCGCGAGTTCCTCGGCGTGCCGCCGGAGGCGCTGGTGACCACCATGGTGGCGAACCAGAAATTCGTGCCGGTGTTCGATGCCGATGGCAAGCTCACCGAGCACTTCATCGGCATCGCCAACATCGAGAGCAGGCAACCGGCTGAAATCCGCAAGGGCTACGAGCGGGTCATTCGCCCGCGCTTCGCCGATGCCAAGTTCTTCTGGGACGAAGACCTGAAGACACCCCTGTCCAGCTACCAGGAGCAGCTGAAGAACGTCACCTACCAGCAGGCGCTGGGCAGCCTGTGGGACAAGAGCGTGCGCGTCGCCGAGCTGGCCCGCATCATCGCCAACCGGGTCGGTGCCGACGCGGCGCAGGCCACGCGCGCAGCGAGCCTGGCCAAGTGCGACCTGTTGACCCGCATGGTCGGCGAGTTTCCCGAGTTGCAGGGTGTGATGGGACGCTATTACGCCCGCCATGACGGTGAAATGGCGGCCGTGGCCGAGGCGCTGGACAGCTACTACCAGCCACGCTTCGGCGGCGACGCGATTGCCGCCGACCAGCTGGGCCAGGTGCTGGCCGTGGCCGAACGGCTGGACACCCTGGCCGGCATCTTCGCCGTGGGAATGAAGCCTGGTGGCAACAAGGATCCGTTCGCCTTGCGTCGTGCCGCTCTTGGTCTGGGCCGCACCCTGATCGAGGCCGGCATGAATCTGGATTTGCGCGGTAGTCTGGTCGAGGCGTTGGAGCTGCTGCCCGACGCTGCCCTGCTGGCGGGTTTGAAGCCGGGCAGGGACGGCAAGCCGCCGCTGCTCAATGCCGGTCAGCGCCGTGCGATCCTGCTCGACGAACTGTATGACTTCGTGCTCGATCGCCTGCGCGGTTACTACGCCGACAAGGGTTTCGACAACGCCCAGTTCGAGTCCGTTCTGGCATTGCAGCCGCCCAGTCTGGCCGATTTCGACCGGCGCCTGCGTGCCGTGGCCGAGTTTGCCCGTCGCCCGGAAGCCGCCAGTCTGGCGGCAGCCAACAAGCGGGTGGCAAACATTCTGCGCAAGCAGGCCGAAGAGGTGGGTGCGCCGCCCATTGGCAAGCTGGTCGACCCGGCGCATTTCGAGGCCGACGCCGAGCGCGATCTGGCCGATGCCCTGGCGGCGGCGCAACGGGACAGCGCCGCTGCCCTGGCGGCCGGGGACTACGCCTCCGTGCTGGAGCGTCTTGCCCAGTTGCAGTCGCCGGTGGACACGTTCTTCGACAGCGTACTGGTGAATGCCGACGACGCGGCGGTGCGCGCCAATCGGCTGGCCCTGCTGGGCCAGCTGAAGGCGCAGTTCAGCGCGATTGCCGACATTGCCCTGCTCTGAGCGGGCAGATTGCGACAAGATCCGTGGTAGAAAACGGCCAGAAAAAACGGCAGCCGCGAGGCTGCCGTTCCGGTTTCGCGCCCAGCCATGACGTCAGGCCGTGACGCGACTCTTCTGCAGGCGTTCGTTGAGCCGGCGATTGAAGTTCATCATCGCATGCGCATCCACGTTGACTCCGCCTGGCCCGAGAATTTCGTACAGCTCGGTCAGCAGGTCGGTGCTCTCGGCCAAGGCCAGTTGGCTGTCGGCCAGATCCAGTTCGGTCTGCAGGATCTGCATGGCGGTATTCAATCGCTGGGGATCCAGGCTGTTGCCCTGCTGCGCCAACGGCATCTGCGTGACCGAGCCGAGTTTGGTTCGCGGCCGCTGTGTGGACACCACTTCGCTACTGTACTGATCGTCCTGCAGACTGGTGGTGGGATCAATCTGGATCGCGCCTTCGCCTGCAACCAGCCAGACCAGCGAGATACCCAACGTTCGCGCCAGGGTGACGCAGCGCGCCCGTGACGGGTCGGTATTGCCATCGCGCCAACTGCGCACGACGCCTTCGGAAAAGCCGCACATCCGGGCAATTTCGGTGGCACTGCCGACGCGCTGGATCAGCAACCTGATCCGATCGGAAAAGCTGCTGCCGGTAGTGGAAGAGGTGGTCTGCTGCATGCTCATGAGGGTAGCCGCGACAAGATGATGGGGAACAGGGGCTGCAATCGCAGGATACTGCGATTGCCCATGATGAGGAAATGCACCATGCCGGGTGTGGGTGGAGCGGGGGCTGGTGCAGGCGCGTAATTGTGGGTTTCATACCGCGACGTTGATGACATAAAGACCGTGAGTGAATCCTCTCACTGCGTGTCAACGGCCCGATTCTCAACCCGGTTGACAACGTTGCTTGTGACAGCCTGCCGCTGAAAGAGTTTCAGCCGCCTTTCTCAGCCGCCTTTCCGGGCTTTCGCCAACCAACGGCGTGCTGCTACCGTCAGCGCGGCAGCGTATCCAGGGCGGGCGCTCCACAGACGGGATCTTGCATGAGCCAATTCGCACTGCTGGGCAAACGACGCTTTGCGCCGTTCTTCTGGACCCAGGCGCTGGGGGCGTTCAACGACAACGCATTCCGCAATGCCCTGGTGATGCTGGTGACCTACCAGATGGGCCTGAGCGACCACACCGCGTCGCTCTACACGAATCTGGCCCCGGCGTTGTTCATCATCCCGTTCTTCCTGTTTTCCGCCACGGCAGGACAGCTGGCGGAAAAGTTCGAGAAGTCGCGCATCATCCGCTGGGTGAAGCTGTTCGAGATCGCCGCGATGGCGGTGGCGGCGGTCGGTTTCCAAACGCACCACCTGGCCTTGCTGCTGGTGGTGCTGTTCATGATGGGCATGCACTCGACCATGTTCGGGCCGATCAAGTACGCGATCCTGCCGCAGGAGTTGAAACCCGCCGAACTGGTCGGCGGCAACGGCCTGGTGGAAATGGGCACGCAGCTGGCCATGCTGATCGGCATGATCGCCGGCAGCGAGTTGATGCGGGTGGCCGGGGTTGGGCCCTTGCTGGCTTCAGTGGTGACGATCGCGGTAGCGCTGACCGGTTATCTGGTCAGCCGCAGGATCCCGTTGGCACCGGCCACGGCGCCGGAGTTGAAGTTCAACTGGAACCCGTTCAGCGAGACGGCGCAGGTGCTTCGCATCACCCATGCCGATCGTGCGGTGTGGAACGCGGTGCTGGGCATCTCATGGTTCTGGTTCTTCGGCACGGTGCTGATCGCGCAGTTGCCGATTTATGCACGCGGCACGCTGGGCGGCGACGGCTCGGTGTACACCCTGGTGCTCACGCTGTTCTCCATCGGCAGCGGCATCGGCGCGCTGCTGTGCGAAAAGATGTCCGGCAAGCGGGTGGAGATCGGCCTGGTTCCGCTGGGCGCGTTCGGGCTCACCGCATTCGGCGTGGATCTGTATTTCGCGCGACATGGCGTCGCCGCGGTGCGCGGGCAGGATTGGCTGGCCTTCCTGCATGGCGCCGGCAGCTGGCGGATCGTGCTCGACCTCACCGCGATCGGCGTGTTCGCCGGTTTCTACGTCGTGCCGCTGTTCGCTTTCGTGCAGGCGCGTGCGCCGCGCGAGAAGCTATCGCGCATCATCGCCGGCAACAACATCATGAACGCGATGCTTATCGTGCTGGCGGCCGGCTTCGGGCTGGGGCTGGGCGCACTGGGGTTCGACGCGGCGCAGGTCTTTCTCGCTGCCGCGCTGCTCAACGTGCTGGTGGCGGCGTACATCTTCACCCTGGTGCCCGAGTTCCTGATGCGTTTCATCACCTGGGTGCTGGTGAACACGCTGTATCGGGTGCGCGTGGACGGCATGCAGCACCTGCCCGAGGAAGGCCCGGCGGTGCTGGTGTGCAACCACGTGAGCTTCATGGATGCGTTGTTGCTGATGGCGAACCTGCGTCGACCGGCGCGCTTCGTGATGTATTACAAGATCTTCAAGACCCCGTTGCTGAGCTTCGTGTTCCGTACCGCCAAGGCGATCCCGATCGCCGGCTACAAGGAAGATCCGGCCGTGTTGCAGCGGGCCTACGACGCGATCGACGCCGCGCTGGCGGACGGCGAGCTGGTGTGCATCTTTCCGGAAGGCGGCCTGACCAGCGATGGCGAGATCGCCACCTTCCGCCCCGGCGTGGAAAAGATCCTCGCGCGCCGGCCGGTGCCGGTGCTGCCGCTGGCCTTGCGCGGGCTGTGGGGCAGTGTCTGGAGCCGGCGCGACTCGATGCTTGGTCGCTCGCGCCTGCCACGTCGCTTTCGGGCGCGAGTGGAGCTGGTGGTCGATGCGCCGGTAGCGCCCGCGCTGGCGACGGCGGCAGCGCTGGAGGCGCGGGTGCGCGAACTGCGCGGCGATCTGGCCTGACGACGCGGTGCCGCGCGGTCGCCGCGGCTCAGCCGACCAGGCCGCCGATCAGCAGCAGGGCCACCACGCTGAGCCACGCCAGCAGTGCGCGCAGCAGCGCACTGCGCAGGCGCACCAACTCGGCCAGCGGATCGCTGTGCTCCTCGGCATAGCCATCGCCAGCCTCGATGTCGATCAG
>JAJXYE010000116.1 GCA_021780735.1 Pseudomonadota bacterium
GGCGGCTCCCCGCGATGGGTCGCGTCAATGGATATCTGCCGCCGCAGCGTCCTGCGCGGCGGCTTCCACGTGCAGTTGCTGGCGCCGACGCAGACCCGGAAACATCGCCATCCACAGGCCGACCACAGCCAGGGTGCCGATGCCGCCAATCACGGTGGCGCCGACCGCACCCAGCCAGGCCGCCAGCATGCCCGACTCGAACTCGCCGAGCTGGTTCGAGGTATTGATGAAGATCGCGTTGACCGCGCTGACCCGACCGCGCATCGCATCGGGCGTATCCAGTTGCACCAGGGCGCCGCGGATCACCATGCTGACCATGTCGAACGCGCCCAGCGCAAACAGCGCCAGCAGCGACAACCACAGCGTGGTCGACACGGCAAACACCAGCGTCGCCACGCCGAAGCCCGCGACCGAGGCAAACATGATCGGACCAACCCGCCGTTGCAGGTTGTGCCGCGCCAGCCACAGCGACATCAGCAGCGCGCCGACCGCCGGCGCCGCGCGCAGCAGGCCGAGCCCCCACGGACCGGTGTGCAGGATGTCCCTGGCAAAGATCGGCAGCAGCGCAGTGGCGCCGCCGAGCAGCACGGCGAACAGGTCGAGCGAGATCACCCCCAGCACGTCCTTGCGCGCGCGAATGAAATGCACGCCGGCAAACAGCGTCTTCAGGGTGGCCGGTTCGCGTTTCGGCGGCGCCTGCTCGTAGCGCAGCCTGCTCATCAGCACGACCGAAACCAGGTACAGCAGGCCGCATACGGAATACACCACGCCCGGGCCGGCGACATACAGGAAACCACCCAGCGCCGGCCCCATGATCATGGCGGCCTGGCCAGCGGAGGCGTTGACCGCCATGGCCCGCGGCAGGATGGACGCCGGCACCAGTGCCGGCAGCATCGACTGCAGCGCCGGAAACTCGAACGCCTTGGCCACGCCGATCACGAACACCAGCGCCAGGATGCCCAGTTCGTGGATGCCGTGCGCCAGGCTCATGCCGGCCAGCAACGCAATCGCGATCCATTCCACGATCTGCCCGAACAGCACGATGCGCCGCCGCTCGAACTGGTCGGCCACGTGCCCCGCCGGCAGTGCCAGCAGCAGCGATGGCACGAATTGCACCAGGCCGATCAGGCCCAGGTCGAAGGCGCGGCCGGTGATCGCGTAGATCTGCCAGCCGACCGCCACGGACAGCATCTGGAAGCCGAAGCCGGAAGCAATCCGGGTCAGCCAGAAGGCGACGAACGCACGGTGGCGCAGCAGCGAATCCGCGGCCGGCAGGGACGGTGAGGGCATGGCTTGTCCGGGCAACAGGCGGGCATTATCGGCTGTCGGATGCCGCCCGCAAAGTGGATGGCCAAGGGCAAGGTCGGGTGGGCGTCACGCTGTCCCGTGTCCGGTGCTGTTCCACGCCACCGGCAGTGCGGGGGCGATGCGCAGCGGTTGCGTCATGCACAAGCTCGTTCCAAGCTAGTGGCCCGTTTGCCGTCGGTATGCCAGAGATGAACCACGCGCTTCGCCTTCGCCTGTTCAGTGTGGTCTGTGCGGGCCTGCTCCTGGGAGCCTGTTCGCAGCAGGCCAGCGCGCCGGTGCCCAGCGCCGCGGAACAGAAGTCGCAGGCCGATGCCGCGGCGGCGGCACGCAACCTCGATACCTACCGTCAGTTGTTGAAGCTGCACGACGACGAGATGGTCGTGGCGATGGGCAAGGACATCGTCAGCCGCTTTCCGGACAGCGCCGCGGCGAAGGAAGTGCAGCAATCGTTGCCGGCGATCGAGAAGCGCTATTCGGAAACGCATGAAAGAAACCGGTTGACGGCACTATGGACCTACCAGACTTCGCCGATGGCCGGAGGTACCCAGTCCACCGCCACCATCTTCAGCAGCGAGCCCTCCGGCAATGACCGTGTGCGGCTGGTATTGCGCCGTCACACCAGTTGGGGCCAGAGCGTGTTTCTGTATGGCAACAAGCCCGGCTTCGTCTGCCGCGGCAACTGCACCATCGAGGGCAAGGTCGATGGCAAGCCGGTGCGGATCAAGGCCTTTGCGCCGCCCAGTGGCGAGCCGGCGCTGATGATTCGCGACGACAAGGCGTTCATCGCCATGCTCACGAAAGCCAGGAAGATGGATCTGAAAGTGACACTTGCCGATGGCGAAAAGAAGGAAACTCTGGTCTACGAGGTGGCCGGTTTCGAGCCGGCCAAGTGGCTGCCGCTGGCCAAGTCCCGCAAGCCCGGCCACAAGTAGCGTTTCACGTCCTGAACGCGGCACGTCAGCCCCTGTGCACCGTGCCGGGTCTGGCACGTTGTCAGTCATGCACTCCCACGGAGGTTTTGCCATGTCCAAACCCGGTCTGCTGATCGTCCTCGCACTGGTTGGCGCGCTGGCCGCCTGTTCAAGCGTGCCGTACGCGCAACGCCAGCAGCAGCGCGAGGCTGCCTATGCCGCCGCTGCGGGTGCGCCGGTGAGAAGTTTCCATTTCTTCAACCTGTGGTCGTGGGAACCGTTGAGCGACAGCAGGGTCGCCATCTACACCCGACCGAACCAGGCCTGGCTGCTGGATCTGGACGGGCATTGCCAGAACCTGGAGTTCACCAGTGCGATCGGTATCACCTCCAATACCGGCGAGGTGTCGGTACGCTTCGACAAGGTGCTTACCGGGCGACGCTACCTGCCTTGCACGATCATGCAGATCCGGCCGGTGGACGTGAAGCGCCTGCGTATCGAACAGGAGGCGCAGCGCAAGATCAATGCGGAGCCGCGCGCAGCGGCGACCTCGGAGCCGGCGGGCTGAGTTTCCCGCTGTTCCTGTGACGAGTGGGCGCGGTGCCAGATGCGTCCACTTGTCAGCGCACCACGGTGACAGGAACGTGGGCGCGCGCCAGCACATTGTCGGAGACCGAGCCAAGCAGCCAGCGCGCCAGCGCTCCGCGTTCGGTGTGGCCAATCACGATGTGGTCAATGCCATGCCGGGCAACCTGGCTGAGCAGGACATCGCCGGGGCTGCCGTGGGTCAGTTCGACATCGACCATGCTCGCGGCCTCGGGCACGATCGCGGTCAGTTCGTCCAGCAGATCCTGGGCGCGCTGTGCGCCCGAGTCCGCCATCATCAGCGCGCAGGCGTCGGCACCGCCCTCGGTGACTTGCAGCACCGAGACCACGCGCACGCGGCCGCCGCCGCAACGAGCCAGATCGATGGCGAACTGAAAGGCCCGCCGTGACGCGTCCGAGCCGTCGTATCCCACCAGTGAATGTTTCACCATGATTCTTGCTTCCCGTACTTCGCCAACGGCTGCCCATGAAGTCTAGGCAGCAGGCGGGCCGCATCACAAGCCTTCGCGTCGTGTCCGGCTGATACGGCCGCAGTCTGCGCGATCGCGCGTCAGCACGGCATCAAGCCGCCCAAGCTGAACGGCAGCCGGTCTTCTCCACATGACGGTCACATCCTGCTGCAGACGATGTTTGCCACGACGCAGCGGCAACCCCGGCGTGTGTCGCCGGGCTGACCACGCGTCGGCACTTCATCCGATTCCATGGCCCGAAGGAGAGAGCAAATGATCAAGCGAACACTGACGATGGCGGCGCTGACCCTGGCCTGTTCAGGGGCGATGACCATGCTGCCGACCCAGACGGCACAGGCCGCTGAAGCGACCGTGAAATGTGACATGACCTTCAATCTGTCCGGTTGGTCGCTGATCTACAAGCATGCCGAGGGCAGCGGCGAGGTTACCTGCAGCAACGGCCAGCACGCCAGGGTCAAGATCGCCGTGGTCGGCGGTGGCCTCACCGCAGGCAGGTACCGCATCGACAATGGCAAGGGCGAGATCAGCAATGTGCACAGCATCGACGACGTTTTTGGCGACTACGCACAGGCAGGCGCCGAGGCCGGCGTGGTGAAGAGCTCACAGGCCCAGGTCTTGACCAAGGGCACCGTCTCGCTGGCGCTTGCCGGTACCGGCGAAGGCGTCAACCTCGGCATTTCGGCCGGCAAGTTCACCATCAGCCGACGCTGACAGCGTCGGCCGGGATGGCCGAAAAGCGTGAGAACAAGGGCGCCGGTTGGCGCCCTTGTTCTTGGCTGCGCGTAAACTCCGCGGATGGCAGTCCGCCATCGTTTGCCGGAGATCATGCATGCATCAACCTGGCCGTCTGTTGGCACTGCCCCTGCGTGGCATTGCCGTCACCCTGGCGTATGCCAGCGGCCGGCAGGCCGCTGAGCTCGCATCAACGCGCTACCTGCAGGATCAGCATGGCCAGGGGCGCGGCTCGATCCATTCCCATGGGCGCTGGCTGAACACGAAGTCGAAGGTGGCAAGCTGATGGCGCTGATGATCCGTGCCGAACCGGTATCGCGTGGGCGGGGGTTTGCCGTATGGCGGGTGGTGGTGTGGCTGCTGTTGCTGCTCGCCGCCTTCGGCTGCGTGCAGTACCTGAACCATGCGCAGCTGCTGTGGGTGCAGCGGCAGGCGTTGGCGCCCGATGCCGCGCCGAGCGCGGCGTTGCGCGACATGCTGGCCTGGGACATCGCCTATCTGCTGGCCGCCTTCGCGCTGATCGTGCTGTGCGCCGGCTGCATTCTGCGGCAGGCCTGGGCGCGACCCGCGTTGCGCGTGGCGGCCGTGCTGCTGGCGCTGTGGATGCTGGCCAGCGGCGGTGCGATGCTGGAGCAATGGCCTGCCTTCGAGCGTGCCAGCACGAATGCCCTTGACCAATTGCATGGCGATGCCGTACTGCGGCAGGCGCTTGTGCATGCACGCCGCAGCTACGTGGCAGCGCTGGTACTGAAAGGTGTGGCCGTGCCGGTGCTGCTGTGGCTGAGCTGGCGGCTGGGTGTCCCGGCGGTGCGGGCCCAGTTTCGCCATCGCCGCTGAGCCCGGCGCTGAACCGGGGGTCCGGGTTGCCGCGGGTGCCAGGCGAAGGTTGGACATGGCGTTCATTCAAGCGGCCAGGTTCCGCGGCAGCGGTGGTTCACGTCTGCTGTCAGCTTGAGTCTGACGGAGCGGGGTCGGCGGGAGCCGCTCGAGAAGCACGGTACGGTGCGCTTCGCCGGCAGGTCGTGGCGCATTCAGGCGCGGTTGGCGGGTGAGCAGGTATCGCTGCTCGGCATTGCCCCCGGAGTTTCACTGATGCGTCCATGGCTGTTGCCCCTCATCGCGTTGCTTCTGCTGTCAGCATCTCCCGTGCACGCACAGGATCTGGCCTCGACCTGCCAGGCGAGCAGCAGTTATGACGTCACCCTGACGCCGGGTGGTCTGTTGTTCGACCGGCCCGCGCCCGCGCCGCGTCGCGTGCTGATCACCCATGGCAGCCTGCGCACCGACGGTGTTGCCGTTGTACTGAATGCGGAAAGTCAGGATCGCCTGGCGTTGTTCGAGCGCGATGCGCGCGCGCTGGTGCCGCGCGTGCGCAAGGTGGCACAGAATGGGGTGGAGATGGCGGTGCAGGCGGTGCGTGCCGAGACAGCGGGCCTGGGGCTGAGTGCCGAAACGCGTGCCGAATTCGACCTGCGACTGGACGCCGATGCGAACGAACTGAGGCAACGCATTGCGCGCAGCCAGAGCAGCCACGACTGGCAGGGCGACGCCGTCCAGCAGTATGCGAACCAGGTGGCTGCCGACCTGTTGCCGCTGCTGGCGGCGGATCTCGGCCAGCAGGCGGTCAACGCCGCGCTGAGCGGTGACCTGCAGACGGCAGCGAGCCTGCGCGATCGGGCCAGTGCGCTGGCTACCGAACTGCAGCCGCGCCTGCAGCAACGCATGCAGGCCCTGCGTCCGCAAATCGAGGCACTGTGCCCGGCGATACGACGGCTGGCTGAGTGGCAGCAAGGCGTGCGTGGCAGCAACGGACAGGTGCTGGATCTGCTGCAGGTCGGCCGCCAGAGCGGCTGGCAAAGCGCGCCGTAGCACCTTGCGTCGCAGGTTAATGCTGGGCTAAGTCGACAGCGGCCACGATAAGTCCGTGAAGCACTCGGCGCACCGACCACAAACCGCCCTGCCAACGCATGCCGCGCAGGCGGCCTGCAAGGCGCTGATCCTGCGCAGCATCGACCTCCGGCAGTGGTATCGGCATGCCGCGGCAGTATGCGAACCGGGCTTGCGTATGGTGCTCAACGATAACGCGCAAACGCTGGATCTGCTGATCGGCGACCTGCAGGCGCAGTGCGGCGCCGATACCGGCAAGCCGGGCGATCATGGCAGTTGGCGCGGTGCTGCCAGGCGCCAGCTGGCGAGCTGGCTGGTACGCGCCGCACCGCGCCGTGACGTTGCCTGGCTGCGGGCGCTCGCTCACCACGAAAGCGCGCTGCTGTGTGCGTTCGAGCGGGCGATTGCACGGTTGCCGGCAGACTCGGCGCGAGCCCTGTGTCGACAGTTGCCGCGACTGCAGGGTATCCACCAGGACATGCATAGCCTCGTTGGCAATGCGCGCCGCTAACGTGGACATGCCGGCTGATGCACGGGAGGTTCTCGATTTCTGGTTCGATCCGGCGCATGCCGCGTACTGGTTTGACTCCAGCGAAGAGTTCGACAGCGAGATCCGTCACCGCTTCGGTGGCCTGGTGAACGCGGCAGCGTCCGGGCAGCTGGATGTCTGGACGGCCGAACCCGATCGCTGGCTGGCACTGCTGATCCTGCTCGATCAGTTTCCGCGCAACATCCATCGTGGCGATGCGCGTGCCTGGGCAAGTGACGTCAAGGCGCAGCGTGTTGCCGTGTCGGGTCTGGCCGATGCATTCGATCGGCGCTTGCCGCCTTTGCAGCGGGTGTTCGCCTACCTGCCGCTGGAACACGCCGAGGACATTGGCCTGCAGCGGTATTCGGTGGCGTTGTTCGAGGCTCTGCATGCGCAAGTGGCGGTGGAGCAGCGCGAGCGCTTCGGCAATTTCCTGGACTATGCTCGGCGCCATCGCGAGGTGATCGCGCGCTTCGGCCGCTTTCCACATCGCAATGCCGTGCTGGGTCGGGTCGATACGCCACAGGAGGCGCTGTACCTGGCCCAGGCCGCCGCGGGGTTCTGAACGTCAGGGCTGTCGTGGTGCGAATCCCGCCCGAGAGGGCGATCATTCACCACCGACCAGGGAGCCGGTCATGCATATTCGTCTCATCGTTGCCTTGTTTGTCTTCAGCGCCGTGGCACAGGCGTCCAGCACCCTGCGCGTGGGAAGTCAGGTACTCACGGCTGGCGACAGCCAGGAACGGGTGGTCGACCTGCTCGGCAAGCCCTCGTCGAAATCGCATCGGCGCAGTTCGCATCGCGGCAGCCGCCGCGGTGGTGTTCGCGTGCTCGATGGACATCAGGGCGGCGAGCAGTGGCGCTATCGGCGCGATGGCCACGTTACCGTGGTGACCATTGTCGATGGCCGGGTCACCGAGATCGAGGATCGTCGACTCTGAGCTGATGGCCAGGCTGCCGCGGCGGCGGCCATCGGCGAATTCTTCATCGCGGGTTTGTTAGGCTGCTGTGGGTTTCCCACACGAGTCGAATGCGATGCATGAATTTCTTGCCAGGCTGCTCGGCGCAGAGCTGGCCAAAAACATGACCCACGTCGGCCTGAATCTGTTGCTGGCACTGCTGATCCTGCTGATCGGCATCTGGCTGTCCGCGCGCCTGGCCAACTTTGTCCAGCGCGCGTTGCAGCGTGCATCGGTGGATGTCACCCTGATCGGCTTTCTGCGCAAGGTGGTTTACGGAGTGCTGATTGCGGTGCTCGTGGTGATTGCACTGAATACCGCCGGGATGTCGACTGCGCCGCTGGTTGCCGCGCTGGGTGCCGCCGGGCTGGCGATCGGGCTGGCCCTGCAGGGTTCGTTGAGCAACCTGGCCTGGGGCGTGCTGCTGGTGATCTTCCGCCCGTTCCGGGTCGGCGATTTCGTTACCGCCGGTGGCATCGACGGCACGGTGGAAAGCATCAACCTGATGCACACGCTGTTGTCGTTGCCCGATGGACGCGAGGCGATCGTGCCGAACGGCAAGGTCGGCAGCGATGCGATCGTCAACTACAACCGCCGCGGCAGCCGTCGCTTCGAGCTCAGCGTGGGTATCGGCTACAAGGACGACATCGGCGCCGCCATTGCCGAGATCAACAAGCTGTTCGAGCAGGACGAGCGCATCCTGAAGGATCCCGCTCCCGGCGTCTGGACTTCCGCGCTGGGCGAGAGTTCGGTCGACCTGATCGTGCGCGGATGGACCCGGCCGGCCGATGTCTGGGCGACCAGGGCCGATTTCCTGCGCGCGATCAAGGAGCACTACGACGAAGTCGGCATCAGCATCCCGTTCCCGCAGCGCGAGCTGACCGTGGTGCAGGGCAAGCTGCCGGAGCCGGCAGCGAGGCAGGGCTGAGCGAACACCGGGGCGAGCGGCAGCCATCGCCCCGGCGGCGCAGGCTCACTGCACCGTCACCGCCCGCCGGTTGTCGCTGGAGACCTTGTCGATCAGCTCGTTGTAGGGGTCGATGCCCGCCTGGGCGGGCTTGCCGTCGACGGTGACCGTTATCGTGCTGTCGCCGTCCTTGACCATCTGCTTTTCGAGGTACAGCGGTTTGCCGTCCTTGCCGTCGCCGGGCGAGGCGGAAAACACGCCGATCTCGATCGGAAAGTCGATCTTCCCCGGGGTTTCCTTGCCCTTGCCGTCGACATAGACCTTGCCGGCGTGCACCTTCATGGTCACCTGGTACTTTCCGTCGGGCAACTTCTTCGCGGTGGCGTCGGTGATGCGGTTGTCGAACAGGGTGATTTTCCAGAAGAAGTCATCCAGCATCGGTTGCCATTTCGGCCCGAGCGCCTTGCTCAGCGCATCCATGAACTCCTTTGAGTCGGTGTATGGTGGCTGCTGGAAACCCTTGTCGATCAGGAACTGCTTGAGCATCGCGTCGAGTTTGTCTTCGCCGACGTAATCTTGCAGCGCGTAGAAAACCATCGAGCCTTTGCGGTAATGGATATAGGGCTGGTTCTCGACTTTCGCCAGCGGCTCTTCGGCCCGCTTTTCGGTGGCGCGACCGGCCAGGTAGGCATCCAGCTCGTATTTGAGGAACTTGTGCATCTGGTCGGCGCCGTACTTGTGCTTCATCACCATCAGCGACGAATACTGCGCAAGCGATTCGCTGAGCATGGTCGAGCCCTGCATGTTGGCGCCGATCACCCGGTGTGCCCACCACTGGTGCGCCACTTCATGTGCGGTGACGTCGTAGACGTAGTCGAGCTTGCTCTTGTCGCGCAGGTCGGCAATGAAGCCGATCGACTCGGAAAACGGAATGGTGTTGGCGAACGACTGTGCGAACGCGGCATAGCCGGGGAACTCGACGATGCGCAGCTGCTTGAACTGGTACGGCGTGTAGTGGCTGTCGTAGTAATCGAGCGAGTCGCTGGCGCTCTCGATCATGCGGTCGACGTTCCAGGCATGCGCCGGGTTGTAGTAGACCGAGATCGCCACGCCGTCGTGATCCACGCTCTTCACCGCGTAGCGCGCCGACAGGTACGCGAAGAAGTTCAGCATCGGCTGATCCATCGTGTAATGGAAGTAGCGGCGGCCGTTGGCCGTCCATTCCTTCTGCAGCGTGCCCGGCGCCAGCGCGATCTGGTCGGCCGCGGTGGAGACGGTGGTATCGAAGCGGATCCAGTCGGCGTCATTGCTGATGTAGGTGTTGGCGCGCGCCTTCTCGTCACCGAGTTTCGGCATGCGCGGAACCTTCTCGCTCAGGCCGTACTTGCGCCGGTCGTTGCGGT
>JAJXYE010000190.1 GCA_021780735.1 Pseudomonadota bacterium
CGCGTTGACCGCGTCCGCCGACCAGTGGCTGCCGGGCGGGTCGGGATAGGCGAGGCAACGCTTCAGCGGATCGGCGATCGCCTCGGCCTTCTTCGCCCGGTCGAGGAACGTGTTCGCCTCGACGCGGGTAAACAGATGACGGGGCAGGCCCTTCAGCGGCACCCGATTCACCGGATGCGGCAACATCGCTGCATGCATCTCGGCCTGGACGCGCACCACGGCTCGATACGCGACCCAGCCCATCTCGCCAAGACCCAGCAGGATGATGGCCACGATCAGCAGCCAGCGTGGACCGGAATTCATGGTCGTCTCCCCTTCCCTGATGATCCCGCATCGACGATAGCACTGCGCCGATGCGGAACGACAAGCCTTGCCACGCCCCCGGACGATCGGCACTGGCGCTCCGCGCGAATTCGCAAGATTCTGCGTTCCGCCTCAGCCAGGAAGCGACGCCGATGAAACGCCATGCCCTGCCCTTGCTGCTCGCTGCCCCATGCGCGTTGACCATGACCGCGCAGGCCGCGCCATCCGCTGACGCAGCCTGCCAGGTGTGGCAGCGCGAACTGTCATTTGCGCAAAGCGTGCAGCGACATGACCGCGCCGCGTTCGCCGCGCATGTCGCGCGCGATGCGGTGTTCGACGCGAACACGCCGAACCCGACCCGCGGACGCAACGCGATCGAGCGCAACTGGGCCGGCATCCTCGACGGCAAGACGGTGCGCCTGCACTGGTATCCGCACCAGGTGGTGGTGGCGCATGGCGGAACGCTGGCGTATTCCAGCGGCCCCTACCTGATCGAAAATCGCGACCCGAGGGCAAAGGCGCATTACATGGCGGGACACTTCGCCACCACGTGGGCTCGCGGCAGCGACGGCGTCTGGCGCGTGGTGTTCGATGGCGGCGACGCCGCCAGGCCGGCAGACGCCGCTGCCGTCGCCGCGTTCGACAGTGGCCGCCGCTCCGCCTGTCCGCTGCCTGTCGTGAAGCACTGATCCGCGGCCGGCATCGATGTCCGAAAACGGCGAGTTCACGACCGACGATGCTGCTAGCCTGCGGCCATGTCCGAACCCCGTGCCAGCGCCCTGCCCGATCACCACGTGTGCGAACAGGCGCGGCTGAGCCGCGACGCGCGCTTCGACGGGCTGTTCTTCACCGCCGTCACCAGCACCCGCATCTATTGCCGGCCGGTATGCCCGGCGCCGTCACCGAGGCCGGCGAACGTGCGCTATTACGCCAGCGCCGCGGCGGCCGAGGCGGCCGGCTTCCGGCCCTGCCTGCGCTGCCGGCCGGAGCTGGCGCCGGGCAACGTGGCGTGGCCGCGCGGCGAGCAGGTGGTGGCGCGCGCGCTGAAGCTGATCGATGCCGGCGTGCTGGCCGATCACTCGCTGGAACAGCTGGCGGCCCGCGTCGACATCGGTGCGCGACAGTTGCGGCGGCTGTTCGTGCAGCATGTCGGTGCGCCACCGATCGACGTGCACACCACCCGCCGCCTGCTGTTCGCGAAACAGTTGCTGACCGAAACAGGCCTGCCGGTGACCGAGGTGGCGCTGGCCTCGGGTTTCGCCAGCCTGCGCCGCTTCAACGCCGCGTTCGCGCAGGCGAACCGGATGCCGCCGCGCGAACTGCGGCGGCAGCCACGGGGCGCACCGGACAGCGCGCTGGTGCTGCGTCTGGGCTATCGGCCGCCGTACGATTTTGCGGCGTTGCTGATGTTCCTGCGCACGCGCGCACTGCCGGGCGTGGAGCGCGTCGACGAGCAGTCCTACCTGCGCGTGTTCGGCACGCCCGACGCGGCCGGATGGCTGCGCCTGAGTGCGTGGCCTGGCGACGAACATGCGTTGAAGCTCGAGTTGCATGGCGCACACCCCGCGCACCTGTTGCCGCTGGTCACGCGGCTGCGGCGCATGTTCGACCTGGATGCCGACCCGCGCGCGATCGCCACCACGCTGGGCGCCAGCGCGGTACTGAAACCGCTGGTGCGCAAGCGCCCGGGACTGCGCCTGCCTGGCGGCTGGGACGGCTTCGAAATCGCGGTGCGTGCTGTGCTCGGCCAGCAGGTGAGCGTGGCGGCGGCACGCACGCTGGCCACGCGCATCGTGCAGCGCCATGGTGCCGCGCTGACCGCACCGATGCCGGCCGGGCTGGAACGCCTGTTCCCCACGCCGGCGCAACTGGCCGACGCGGATCTGCGCGAGATCGGCGTGACCACGGCGCGCGCGGCCACGATTCGCGGCATCGCCCGGGCCCTGCTTGATGGCCGCGTCGACTTTCGCGCGGAGCAGCCGCTGGCGGACTTCGTGACGAGCTGGGTGGCGCTGCCCGGCATCGGCGAATGGACCGCGCATTACATGGCGATGCGCGCGCTGAGTCATCCCGATGCGTTCCCCGCCGCGGATCTGATCCTGCGCCGGGTCGCCGCCGGCGACGCGCCCGAACTGAGCACGAAAGGGCTGACCACGCTGGCCGAAGCCTGGCGACCGTGGCGTGCGTATGCGGTGATGCACCTGTGGCGCCGCGCCAGCGATGCAGCCGCCAAACCCCCTGCGTAGGAGCGCACCCTGTGCGCGAATGCCTTTCGTGACGTGGCCAAGAGCATTCGCGCACAGGGTGCGCTCCTACCCGATGTTGCAGGAGCAGCACATGCAAGACGAGGTGATCTACTACGACGAAATGCCCAGCCCGGTCGGCACGCTGCGCCTGGTCGCCGACGCGCAGGGCCTGCGCCAGCTGTGGTTCGAGCGCGAGCGGCATCCGAAGCGGATGTCGCCGCCGTGGATTCGCTCGAGCGCGGCGGTGGCGTTCGCGCGGCAGCAACTGGAGGAATACTTCGCCGGTACGCGGCAGGTGTTCGAGTTGCCGCTGCACCCGCTGGGCACGCCGTTCCAGCTGACCGTGTGGCAGGAACTTGGCCGCATCCCGTATGGCGTGACGATCAGCTACGGCGAGCTGGCCAGGCGTATCGGCCAGCCTGCCGCGGTGCGCGCGGTGGGCGCTGCCAATGGCCGCAATCCGTTGCCGATCGTGCTGCCCTGCCATCGCGTGATCGGCGCCAACGGCAGCCTCACCGGCTTCGGTGGCGGGTTGCCGACCAAGCGCCACCTGCTGGCGCTGGAAGCGCGGATCACCGGCGGCGATCTGTTCGGCTGCGGCCGCTGACGCTGCGCCGCCGCGCTCGCAACGGTTGACCTCGCAAGCGCTGCAAGTATACAGTGTATACATGAAGCGTTTGACGACCGCCGAGAAGATCCGCCGTGCCGCGCTGAAGCTGTTCGAGCACGGCGGTGCCGACGCGGTCAGCATGCGCCGCGTGGCGGATGCGGTGGGCATCACGCCGATGGCGATCTATCGCCACTTTCCCAATCGCGAGGCACTGCTCAAGCGCCTCTCCGACGACAGCTTCCAGGCGATTGCGCACGAGTGGGAAGCACAGCCGCGGCATCCGGACGTGCTGCAGCGGCTGCAGGCGTTGATGACGCCGTATCTCGATTACGCACTGCGGCATCCGCACCTGTTCGACCACGCCTTCTCGCTGCGTCGCGACGATGCACGACGCTTTCCCGAGGGCTTCCGCGAGCGCCAGTCGCCGACGCTGACGGTGATTGCCGATGCGATCGCCGAGGGCATGCAGCAGAAAGTGTTGCGCCAGGCCGATCCGTGGGATGTGGCGATGACACTGTGGGCGCATTCGCACGGACTGATCGCGCTGTATCGCGCCGGTCGCTTCAGCTACGACGAGGCGCAGTTTCGCCGGTTCTATCTCGAATCGCTGGGGAGGGTCATCGATGGCATCAGGCAGTGAGCGCAAGATGCTGGCACTGGGACTGAGCGCCGTGGCGCTGTCGGCGCTGGGCTGGTGCTTCGGCAGTGGCCTGCAACCCGTGTGGTGGCTGACCTGGCTGGCACCGCTGCCGGTGCTGCTGCTTGCAGCGCACGTGCGACCGCGCTTCGACGCGATGGCTGCGTTCGCGGCGTATGCGGTCGGCGGAATGAACCAGTGGAACTACCTGCATGGCTATATCGGCCTGCCGTGGACCACGATCGTGCCGGCCATCGCCGGGCCGGCGCTGACGTTGACCCTGTGCACGCTGCTGTTCCGGCGCCTGCTGGTCCGCGGCCGGCCGACCGCGGCCGTGCTGGCGATGCCGGCCCTGTGGGTCGCGATCGAATACGTCAACACGCAGCTCTCACCGCATGGCACGTTCGGCAGCATCAGCTACAGCCAGATGGATGCACTGCCGATCCTGCAGCTGGCCGCGCTCACCGGCAACTGGGGCATCAGCTTTCTGCTCCTGCTGCTGCCCGCCGCGCTGGCGCTGCAACTGGCACCGGGCGTAGCGAAGCGCGCTCGCATCCGGATCGCCACGATCACCGCCGTGCTGCTGCTCGCGGCGATCGGCTACGGCAGCTGGCGCCTGCAGGCGCCGGCCACGTCCAGCCTGCGCATCGGCCTGGTATCGCTGGAAAAGCCGATCCGGCCGGCCTTGCACGATGCGCAAGGTCAGGCGCTGCAAGCGCGCTACGTCGAGGCGATCGACCGCCTCGCCAGCGCGGGCGCGCGCATCGTGCTGATCCCGGAAACCTCGTTCGCCACGACCGACAGCACGATCCCCGCCTTCGCCGCCGCCGCGCAGCGCGATGGCGTGGTGGTGGATGCAGGCATCGACTTCAAGGGCGACCCGCAGGCCGAACGCAACATGGTGATGGTGTTCCAGCCGGGTGTCGCCGCACCGGTGCGCTACAACAAGCATCACCTGATTCCCGGCTTCGAGAACCACTACACCCCCGGCGAGCACTACCGCATGCTGGGCGGCACGCCGCGCGTGGGTCTGGCGATCTGCAAGGACATGGACTTCCACGACATCGGCCACGCGTATGCGAGGCGCGATGCCCAGTTGCTGCTGGTGCCGGCATGGGACTTCCGCATCGACGGCTGGCTGCACAGCCGGATGGCGATCATGCGCGGGGTGGAAAGCGGCTTTGCGTTGGCACGCGCGGCCCGTTCGGGCCGACTCACGCTGAGCGATGACCGCGGCCGCGTCGTGGCCGAGGCGTCGAGCGAGCAGCATGACGCCGAACTGGTCGGCGAACTGCCCCTGCGCCAGACGCACACCCTGTATGGCCGCTGCGGCAACTGGTTTGTGTGGCTCGACCTCGCCGCCCTGCTGGTGCTGCTGGCGCTGGCCGTGCGTCCGCCGTTTCGCCGCGGCGCCTGATCAGCCGCCGCTGCGCGGCGGTGCCGGCTGGCTCTGCGGAATCACCCGCGGCAGCGCCGCCTGGTCCCGGGCGCGATCGAGCTGGGCCTGCTGCGCGGCACGGTCGCGATCAGCCTGCGCGCGCTCGGCCTGGTTCAGCTGCTGCTGCATGCCGGGGTTGTTTGCGTTCGGCAGTTTGGCCGTGTCTGCAACATTCTGGTGCAGTTGCTGCTGCAGCTGGCTGTTCTGCAACTGGTCGCGCGTCTGCTGCTGTTGCACGGTCTGCTGGAACCTGTCACTTGCGGGCTGCGTCTGCCAGGCCCGGGCCGCACCGAGCGGAGCCGTCAGCAGCACAGCGGCCAGCAACATGGCAGACCTCAGGGGATGATGCGAGATGTGACGTGTAATGGTCATGGCAGTACGCGATCATGGGAAGTTGACATGATCGTAGGATGGCATCCATGAAAAATCCGTTTCGCCTGATGCTGTGCGCTTGCGCCGCGCTGCTGATCGGCTGCGCGGCACCACGGCCGCTCACGCCGGCTTCCCGCATCGCCGCGAGCAGGCGTCCACTGCCGTTGCTGCTGATTTCCATCGACGGATACCGTTACGACTATATCGACCGCGGGTTCAGCCCCACGCTGGCGATGCTGGCCCGCAGCGGCGTGCAGGCGGCGTCGATGCAGCCGTCGTTTCCCTCGCTGACGTTTCCGAACCACTACACGATCGTCACCGGCCTGCGCCCGGATCACCACGGCGTGGTGCACAACGACATGTTCGATCCACGGCTGGGCAAGTTTGCGCAGAACAACCGCCAGGCGGTCGACGATGGCCGCTGGTGGGCGCAGGGAACGCCGTTGTGGGAAACCGCCGATCGCCACGGCCTGCGCACGGCCACCATGTTCTGGCCCGGCTCGGAAGCGTCCATCCATGGCTATCGCCCGGACTACTGGCTGCCGTTCAACTTCAGGATGACCGCCGATCAACGGGTGGATCAGATACTGGCCTGGCTGGATCTGCCGGCCGCGCAACGCCCGGACTTCCTCACCCTGTATTTCGACAAGGTCGACCACAACGGGCACCGCCACGGCCCCGACTCGGCGCAAGTCGATGCCGCACTGGCCGGCACCGACGCGGCGATGGCGCGACTGGTAAGCGGCCTGAAGCGGCGCGGCCTGTTCGAGCGGATGAACATCATCGTGCTCGCCGATCACGGCATGGCCAGCACGCCACTGCAGAACAGCGTGCTGATCGACCGGCTGATTCCGCTGAACCAGGTGCAGGTGGTGAGCACCGACATCCTGGCCGGCTTCAACCCGAGGGACGGCAGCGCCCGGGCCGCCGCCGAGTTCGCCGCCATCGAACACCAGCTCGAACAGCCGCAACAACACATGCACTGCTGGGACAAGACGCGGGTACCGAAGCGCTACGCCTACGGCCACAATCCCCGCATACCGCAACTGCTGTGCCTGGCCGATGTGGGCTGGCGCATCACCACCACGTGGAAGCTGGCCCACCACCGCAAACCGATCAGCATCGGCGAGCATGGCTACGACAATGCCGACCCGCGCATGCAGGCGCTGTTCGTGGCGCATGGCCCGGCGTTCCGGGTTGGCGCCAGGGTTCCCGCGTTCCCCAATGTGGACGTCTATCCGCTGATGGCGCACCTGCTCGGGCTGCCGGCGCAGCCGAACGACGGCAACTACGAGCAGGTCGAAGACATGCTGGTACCGGCGGCACGCTGAGCACACCACCAGACCGCCGCAGGCCGACGCCATAGGCCGATCGGGCCATGGCATGCGCAGGACAAGTGCGCATCATCAACGCCCCCATCCATCAGTCGCCACGAATGCATACGATCCTCCGCTACCTCAGCTGCGCCGCCCTCACCCTCCTGGCAGGCTGCGCCACCCCGGCCACTCACCACCCCCGGTCGCATGACGCGAAGCCCGCGACACTGCTGCTGGTTTCGCTCGACGGCTTCCGTGCCGATTACATCGACCGCGGCCTTTCGCCCACGCTGTCCACGCTGGCGGACGAGGGCGTGCACGCGAAGGCGATGCAGCCGTCGTTTCCGTCGCTGACTTTCCCCAACCACTACACCCTGGTGACCGGGCGCTACCCGGACGACCACGGCATCGTCGACAACTCGATGGCCGACCCCGTCCTGGGTCGCTTCAGCCTGGGCAACCGCAAGGCGGTGGACGACGCGCGCTGGTGGAACGAGGCGGAACCGATCTGGGTGACCGCGCAGAATCAGGGCCTGCGCGCCGCCACGCTGTTCTGGCCCGGCTCGGAAGCCGCGATCCACGGCGTGCGGCCGGATCACTGGCGGCTGTACGACGGCGACATGCCCTACGACGCGCGCGTGGACAAGGTGCTGTCCTGGCTGGATCTGCCAGCCGCACAGCGCCCGCAACTGCTCACGCTGTATTTCGAGGCGGTGGATACCGCCGGGCATTATTACGGACCGGATGCGCCGCAGACCAACGCCGCCATCGCCCAGGTGGATGCCGCACTGGCGCGGCTGGTGGCCGGGCTGAAGCAGCGCGGCCTGTACAACCGCATCGACCTGATCGTGGTGGCCGACCACGGCATGGCGCAGACGCCGCCGGACCAGCGCATCTTCCTCGACGACCTGATCGTGCCGGGACATGCCACGGTGGTGTCCACCGGCGCGATCTCCGGGATCATTCCGGCGCCCGGCCACGAAGCCGAAGTGGCGAACGCCCTGCTCCGCCCGCATCCGCACATGCAGTGCTGGAAGAAATCGGACATCCCGGCCCACCTGCATTACGGCCACAACGCACGGGTGCCGCCCTTGTTCTGCCTGGCGCAGACCGGCTGGCTGATCACCAGCAACACCCGCAGCATGCTCCACCACGGCAAGCCGATATGGGGCGAGCACGGCTTCGACAACGACGACCCGGCGATGCGCGCGCTGTTCCTGGCGCACGGCCCGGACTTCCGCCGACACCTGGTGGTGCCGGAGTTCCCGAACGTGGACGTCTATCCGCTGATGACCCACCTGCTGCACATCGTGCCGGAGCGCAACGACGGCGATTACCGGCAGGTGGAGGAGATGCTGGTGCCGGCGGCGCGCTGAGGGCGGCCCTCGTTACCGGGATAGCTTGGGTTTGATCGGGTGACCGTGGAGGGCATCCGCACGGTTGTCTGAGTGCTACGCTGCCGCAGCTCAAAGCGGCTGACGCGGCATACAGAGGCTGACCGGGAGTCCGCCAAAAAGAACCAATGCTTTCGTGCGCCTTCGGCGCCCGAGTCACTTTCTCTTGGGTCGCCAAGAGAAAGTAACCACTGCGCCGCAGGAGCGGCGCGAACGGCGAAGCCGGCCCGAAGGGCGGAGGGCAGGATGCCCGGAGTAAAGAGAAGGCGACCCTCCTCGGCGCTTGCCGGGCTGCGCCCGGCAAGTCCGTGAGCCGCGGCCGGGCTTTTCGACAGGGCATCCTGCCCTGACGAAAAGGCATCGGCGTCCCTGCCGATGCCCCTGCGGGCCTGTCGTCCGCGCCTCACCGCCTCACAAGGGAGGGGGGAGATCAAAAGCAAAAGCAAAAGCACAGGCCAAAGCACAGGCGATGGTGATCGCGTAAGCGATCGCCGAGCCTTGGCGCGCTGCTTTTGACCTCCCCTCCCCTCTGCAGCGGCGGCCGGGCGGAGGATCAGCCCGAAGGGTGGCTCGCATGGATGCGAGCCAGTTTGGCGTCAGTCCATGGCGACGGCATGGATGCCGGAGGTAGAGCAACGCAGGAGCAGTTGCCGAATGGACTGTCGACAAACCCCGCAGCCTGGACGCGGACCTCCCGGGCCAACGGCCCGGGAGGCGCGAAAGCGGGGTGGCCTCTCTTTTGGTTACTTTTCTCTGGCCAAACAGAGAAAAGTGACTCGGCCTCCGCAGGAGGACGAAACCGCTCTTGGCTCTGATGCTGAGCACAACGAGAACTGCGGAAAGACACTGGATGGCCGGCTTCCGCCATTGAAACGCGCCTCCCGCTTGACCAGCCTGCGGCTGTTGAAAAGCTCTTCGCGGGAATGACGGCGGTGGGGTGTGCGGCAACGCTTGGCGCGCGACACTCTCACCCCTCAACTACGACGGCCGAGCCGACAAAAAGCCCCCTCACGGCATCGCCCCGCGACTGGTCGGCTGCGGCAGCGTCGCCACGTTGACCAGCGGCGGCAGGCGGTACAGCCGCCATGCCACCAGCAGGCCGGCCAGCACCAGCGCACCGACGAAGCCGACCACGCCGTTCCAGCCGTGCGCGGCGTAGAACAGCCCGCCGCTGGCGCCGGCGATGCTTGAGCCCATGTAGTACGAGAACAGGTACACGCTCGAACCCTGGGCCTTGGCGGCACCCGCGCGTCGACCCACCCAGCTGCTGACGATGGAATGGCCGCCGAAGAAGCCGAACGTGATCGCCACGATGCCGAGCAGGATCAGCGGCAGC
>JAJXYE010000360.1 GCA_021780735.1 Pseudomonadota bacterium
CATGGGGGCGCGCTGGCCGGCGCACGATCGTAGGTGTTTGACTGGCTGGAGGTTTCGTCTGGTTCGCGCCGGCTGCTGTCGCACGCCGGTCGGTACCCCAAGGCCTCGTCGCTGCATCGAGGCCTGGCGCTGCTGGAAGCAGGGCGCGATCTTTCAGGCCGATTCGCTACCTGCGGCGGCGTGTTTGTTCGCATGGTCGCTGCCAGAGGGACTCGGCAGACGATCGATCAGAACCTGTGACCGGTATTGCAGCGGCGTTTCCAGCAATTCGAGATCATTGAGGGTATCGATCGGATCGCGGCATCGCGCGCTGCGCAAGGCGCTTTTCAAGCAGTCACTCGTGGCCGGGTTTGACAGTATCCAGTCGATTCGCTGCTCGGCGACCAGCAACTGGTCTCCCGCCGTGTTGGCAGTTTTCATGAATGCTCCTTCATGCACCTCTTGGGTGCCTCATGGATTGCAATGATCGCAACGACCCGGGTCTGCCATGGCGCCTGCGACTGTTCGCTCGGTGCGGTGGGTGCAACCGGCACACGCCATGACTTCGGCGCGAATGACGTCGGTGGGCTCACCGCAACCGGTACACGGCAAGCCGAACAACCGTTCGGTGACGACGAAGCCGGGGCGGTTGCATGGCGGGCAGGCCGAGCGGCAACGACGGATCAGATCGACGGTGGCGCGCCTGATCGCGCGCATGCGCATCGGCTTGCGATGTGCGCGCATCTCCGACTCGGGCTGTGCCGAGCCGCACCGGGCGATGGCCACGCCGATGTGGGCGTGGGGAGCCAGCTCGAATGCGGCGGTGATCCTGGCTCGCGCGGCATCCAGCGGCGAGCCGCGACTTGGAATATCGCGACTGAAGCTGCCGAAACGATCGGTATCAAGACCTTTCGGCACGTGCAGGTGCAGGCCCGGCGCGGCCTGCAGCAAGGAGCGATCATGCGCCGCTTGCCGTGCATGGTGGCGATTACGGCGTCGCTGTTGTCGAAGGTTCAGTGGAGCTTGTCGCATATCAAAAGTAACCCTCGCGCTTCTGCCGTTCCAGGCTGCCGCCGGCATCGCGATCACCGAGGCGGCCGTGGCGCTCCGAGCCTTTCGCCGCTGCAGTCTCCCGCGCTATCGCGGGCAAGTCCGCCGCTTCGGAAGCGATCGCCGCAGTGACCGGCCAGCAGCCGAGGGTTCGAAAGCGCACCCGACGGGTGCTGACGAATTCTCCGGGCTCGAAGCGCATCCGCGCCGGATCGTCCACCACCAGCAACATGCCGTCGCGTTCAAGCACCGGCCGCTGCGCGGCAAAGTACAGCGGTGCGAGCGCGATTCGGCGTTGATCGGCATAGCGCCAGATATCCATCTCGGTCCAGTTCGACAGCGGGAAGACCCGCAGCGACTGGCCCTTGCCGAGATGGGTGTTGTAGAGCTGCCAAAGTTCCGGACGCTGCTGGCGCGGGTTCCAGACATGGCCCTGGTCGCGCACCGAGAACACGCGCTCTTTGGCGCGCGTCTTTTCTTCGTCGCGTCGCGCACCGCCAAACACCGTGTCGTAGCGACCTTCGTCCAACGCCCGTTTCAACACGTCGGTGCGCATCACGCTGGTGTAGGTGTCGCCGTGGTCGAACGGATTGATCCCGGCGGTACGCCCTTGTTCATTGGCGAAGACACGCAGCGCGAAGCCATGCTCGCGTGCGAAATCATCTCGGAAGGCCAGCAGTTCGCTGAATTCCCAGGTCGAGTCGACATGCAGCAGAGGCATCGGTGGAGGCGCCGGGTAGAACGCGCGTACGGCGAGGTGAGCCAGTACGGTGGAGTCCTTTCCGCCGGAAAACAGCAGTACCGCTCGCTGTGCCTGAGCCACGGCTTCGCGCAGGATGAAAATTGCCTCGTTCTCCAGTGCCATCAGGTCGCGGCTGAGTGGGGTCGTCAACAAGGTCATGCGGGCGCGTCACCCAGACCGGCTGCACGCCACAGCCGATCTCGCAGCGCACGGCCCACGCCGGCATCGGACGGTGGCACCGCGATCAGCACATCCAGCCCGATGCGATCGGCCTCGCGCAGGCGTTGATACAACTGTTGTGCCTGCTCATCGGGAACGTTGCCCAGCGCCAGCCAGGGTACGTCCGGCGACCATGCCGGCGATCGTTGCGCCGCCAGCACACCCACCCGCGCGCCGCGCGCGGCGGCTTCGGCAATCGCTTGCGGCACCTGCTCGATCGAGGCCAGCACCACCCGTGCCCGCGGCGCATAGTGCGAAGCCATCCGTCCCGGACAGCGCACCAGGGCATCGATGGAGTCATCCACGGCAAGTCCGGTGACCCGGGTCAGATCCTGCGCGGTGATGCTGCCAGGACGCAGGATGCGGATGCCGTCGTTCGACAGGTCGACGATGGTGGACTCGATGCCCACGCGGCACGGTCCGCCATCGAGCAGCAGGTCGACGGCCGCGCCGAGTTCCTCGCGCACGTCCTGCACCGTGGTCGGGCTGATCTGTTTGTGCCGGTTGGCCGACGGCGCGGCGATGCCGCCATCGAACTGCTCCAGTACCTGCTGCGCCAGCGGATGCGCCGGGACGCGCAGCGCCACGGTATCGAGTCCGCCGGTGACCGCGTCCAGCACGCCCGGGCTGCGCGGCAGAATCATGGTGAGCGGGCCGGGCCAGAATGCCTCGGCCAGTTTCCACGCCGCCAGCGGCACATCGCGGGCCCAGTCGGTGAGCTGGCTGGCGCGGTGCAAGTGCACGATCAGCGGATGGTCGGCGGGGCGACCCTTGGCGGCGAAAATCCGTGCCACGGCCGTCGGGTTGCCGGCATCCGCTCCCAGACCATAGACCGTCTCGGTCGGCAGGCCGATCAGACCGCCCCGACGCAGTACATCGACCGCGCGACGCACGTCGTCGGCATGCGGGTCTGCGGCCCGCGGCGAGCCGACAGCTGCAGCGGACTGCGGCTCGCTCATGCCGCAGGCTCCCACTGCAGGGCGCCGCGATAACGCTGCAGCGGGGCCGGTGCGTCCGGCATCGCGAACAGGTGGATCCAGCCGTGGTCGACCAGCTGGCGCACCGACTCGTGTTTGGCGATAACCGCATTGATCGCTTCGATCGGTGCGGCGATCACCACCGACAGGCGCAGCGGCTCGTGGATCAGTCGCTGGCCGTCGTGCACCGACTGCCACGGCAGGCCGCTGCGCAGGTCGCCGCCGTTGCCTTCGAGCACGCCGAGCTTGCCGACCACATTGTGCAGCACCTTGTTGCCGCAGCCGAAGGCTCGGTTGTCCACCGCCGAGCCGTAGTACTGCAGGTTGATCCACGCGCCGACCACCATCGGTGCGGTCATGATCGATTCCAGCACCGTGAAGGCTTCGTCCTGCTGCCAGTCGTAGGAGTTCAGAAACGCGCGGCCACCAAGGTCGAGCCCCAGCGTGCGGCTGCGCGGCGCCACGATGTAGGCGCCGCAGCCGGCCAGGCCCCATTCGGGACGCACCTGACTCCAGTCGCGGCTGCGCGCGACAATCTCGGCATCGATGGAGCGGCCGCCACGCAGGTTGAGCGAGCCGGCGCGCTCGATCCGTGCATGCTCGCCTGCGGCGGCCAGCCACTGCTGCAGTTGTTGCAGCTCCCCGGCATGGGTGGTCGGCAGTTGGTCCTGGTCAAAAATCGTCACTTCGTCGGTGGTGGTGTTGTGCAGTGCTGCGACAAACCGGGTGTCTGCCGGAATGGCGATGCCGCGTGCGACCAGTTCCTGACGCACGCGCGGGTCGTTGAGTACGGCGGCCGCCACTTGTGCGTTTGCGGCGCCGGAGTGCCCGCCGCAGGCGCCGCAGTCCAGACCGCTGGCGTGCGGGTTGTTGACCGAGGTGGCAGCGTGTCCGGCCAGCAGTACCAGCCGGGCAAAGTCGTGCCGCAGCGACATCGCCGTGAGCGCGCCTTCGGCCAGTTTCACTCGCGTTTCCAGTGCGATGCCACTGGCGTGACCGTGGATGAATTCAGGCGCGATGTCTGGTGCCAGCCTCTCGGCCATGCGCACATCGATGCCATGGGCGGCCGGGTGCGGCACCGGTCGGCTGAAGCCGAAGGCGTCGGTGAACAACTTGCCTGCGTAGGTCCAGCCCGCGGTTTCGACGAAGGCGAAGGACGACACCGCCGCCAGCTTGAACCAGCGCCAGGCGGCGGAGGCGCGCAGGCGCAGGCGACGCAAGCTGGCGACATCCGACTGCTCCCGCGGCGAGGCCGCCTTGACGCTCTCGTGCACGGTGATCGGCGGCGTCAGCAGCACCGGGCACTGCGCGGCGCCATGCGTGCGGCCCAGTGGCACGAATTCGATCGGCATGCCGAAAAAGCCGGCGAATCCCAGCGTGTCGATGGTGGGCGATACACTCTCCAGCGCACGCCGGAACACTTCCGAGCGAACGTCGATGCAGAACACCGCCTGCACCGCCTTGCGGGTGGTCGTCGATGGCACGGATGACTGGCGCAGCCGAGCCAGCAGGCCACGCTGCCAGCTGATCTCGTAGGCCGACTGCAGCAGGTGATCCAGCGCCAGCGTCGGATCGACCGCCGGCAGCTGGCCGAGCCGCCTGCGTGCCAGCTGCCAGCGTGCGGCTACAGCCGCATTGCCGCGGTGGGCTTCGAGGATGGCCACATCCCATGCCAGCCGCACCGCCAGCAACTCGATCAGGGTGCTGTCGCTGCGCTCGCGCAGTTCGCTTTGCCAGACCTGGTAACGGGCGTAGCCAGCCCAGCCAGCCACGCTCATCAGCAAGCGATGGAAATAGAGCGCCAGAGCGCTGTCGCCGAGGTGCAGCCGGGTGATGCCGTCGCTGATCATCGCCTCGGCCGTCGGCGGCAGGGACGTTACGATCTGTCTGAAGCGGGGCAGTCCCATCACTTCCGGGGTGCGGTCGATCAGCGCTTGCTCGCGCCATGCGGCATAGGGGCCGAGATGCCGGGACGGCAACAACCAGGGTGCCTGTCCGTCGTCGAAATGACTCGCCGCCCACAGTGAGATTCGCTCGGATGCCAGCGCTGCCCAGTCGCTTTCACTGGCCTCGCTGGCGGCGTCCGCCGCGGTGGCAAGCGGCGGCAGCGCAGAGGGCAGGGCGGTCTGCAGCGCATGTTTGAGTGCGATGGGATCGTGCGGCAAGGCTGCCGGGTTATCCGCTCGCTGCAGTGCCAGTGCGAGATCCTCGTCGCGAATCCGGCCCGTCGCCATCGCGTCGATATAGAACTGGCGCGGCATGGTCATGCGGGCATCGGCGACCAGCGCCATGATCTGCGCGGCATCCACAAACGTCTGGTCAGTCAGGCCGAGGAACGGATTCACCGCCACGAAATGCTTCAGCGGCCACAGCGGTGCAATCCGGCGCGTGGCGCGCTCGGCGATCGGAACCACGGGCTGACGGGGCTGCTCGACGGCGGGCATGTCAGGGGCGATCCGGTGCGGCTTGAGTGCGGTGACAGTCATCGGGCGTGGGTCCTTCATGCGGCAGGGGTGGAGGAGGCGGCGCGATCGTCACGCTGCTGCGTGCCGAGCAAGCGGTTGAACCAGGCATTGACGTACAGCCCGTTGGCCAGATGCACCCGCGCGATCCGCCACGCCGGGCGGTGGATCCATCGCGGTGCGAGGCTTTGCAGCAAGGTCACGGCGGCAAACGAGAGCACCGCCAGGCCCATGATGAGCAGGCCGGTAGCATCCGGCGCCGGGATCGACGGCAGCGCTGACGCTGTCAGTCGAATCGCCGCGCCTTCCAGCACGAAATAGGCCGTCGTGGCGCCAGCGGCGGCGAGCAGCATCCGTCCGAACAATGGGGTGCTGATCACGCCGTGCATTGCCGGCACCATCAACATGCTGATGCCCAGTACCAGGATGGCGCCCAGGGTTAGCACGGCGGCGTGGTCGCGCGCGAGGATGCCGAACGCCCAGCCGATGCCCGCGTACAAACCAAAGGCCAGTACCAGGCTGATCAGCACCGGCAGCACCCGTGGCTTGCTGTGGGTTGGCACCGTCGATACCTCGACCACACTGCCGGAAGACAGGAAGGCGTGCGCCTTGTACAGCGAATGGGCGATCAGGTGCAGCAGCGCAATCGCGAACGCGCCCAGACCACACTGCAAGGTCATGAAACCCATTTGCGCCACGGTCGACCATGCCAGCGAACCCTTGACGCTGGTCTGGGTCAGCATGACCACGCCACCGAACAGCGCGGTGAATCCGCCGATCACGGCGACGAAGTGCAGTGACGGCGCCGACAACAGCATCACGTCGGCGAAGCGGATCATCAGGAAGCCGCCCGCGTTGATGATGCCGGCATGCAGCAGGGCCGAAACCGGTGTCGGCGTGTCCATCACTTCCGGCAGCCAGCCATGACTGGGAAACTGCGCCGACTTGAGCATCGCGGCGATGCCGATCAGCAAGGCGGCCACTTGCAACGCTGCCGGTGCCGCGCCTGCGCCCATGGCGTGCGCGTGGCTCAGGATTGTGGCGATGTCGGTGCTGCCAAAGGCAACCACGATGGTCGCGCAGGCGGCAATCAGGCAGGCGTCGCCCACGCGCGCCACGATGAATTTCTTGCGCGCCGCGAGGCGTGCCTGGCGACGTTCGGGGTAGAACACCAGCAAGCGATGCAGTGACAGGCTGGTAGCCAGCCACGCGGCGACAAGCTGGGTCAGGTTGCCGGCGAGGACCAGCAGCATCACCGCGGCCAGAGTCAGGCACAGGCCACTCATGAACTCGCCCTGGCGCGGATCGCCATCCATGTAGTTGCGGCTGTACTGGACCACGATGACGCCGACAAAGGCGACCAGCAGAAACATGCTGCAACTGATCGCGTCGAGCCGGATCGAGAGTCCGATGCCGGCCAGGCCGATCAGCGGACTGGTGGTGGCGCCGCGGATACCGGCAAGGGCCATCGCCAGCACTGCCAGTACGAATGAAACAACGGTGGCCAGGCGAGTAAGCGAGAGTCTTCGGGTCGGACGCAGGCTGGTTGAATTCAGCGGCAACAGCGCGGCCACCAAAAGACCTGCAGGTGCGAGCAGCGCGAGGCCGGCAAGGGTTGTTGGCATCGAGTTCTCCGCGGGTTGAGGGATCCGCGGAGAACTTACGCCAAGGCAATCATTCTATAAAATTCATTGTATGCAAGCAAACAATCTATAAAATAGAAGCAACTATGAGCTCACTCAATTACAACCATCTGCGTTACTTCTGGGCCGTGGCACGCGAGGGCAACCTCACCCGCACGGCTGAAAAGCTGCTGGTGTCGCAGTCGGCGCTGTCGATCCAGATCAAGAAGCTGGAGACGCAACTGGGTCACGACCTGTTTGATCGCAGTGGCCGGCAATTGCAGCTGACCGAGGCCGGCCGCATCGCGTTCGATCACGCCGAGACGATTTTTGCCGGCGGTGCGGAATTGTTGGCGACGTTGAAGGATCGCCCCGGAGAGCGTCGATCGATCCTGCGCGTGGGTGCTCTGGCCACGCTCTCGCGCAACTTCCAGATCGGTTTCCTGCGGCCACTGCTGGCGCGCGAAAACGTCGAGGTGATCGTACGTTCCGGCAGCACCGCTCATCTGCTGCAAAGCCTGGAAGCGCATCGGCTGGATGTGGTGCTGGTCAACGTGGCGCCGCCGCGAGATGCCGCCACGCCGTGGATTTCACATGCCATCGCCGAACAGCCGGTGAGCCTGATCGGCACACCGGCACGTATCGGCAAGGGTGGCTCGCTGGCCACGCTGCTGGCACGCGAGCCGCTGGTGCTGCCGACCATGGAAAGCAGCGTACGCATCGGCTTCGAGGCATTGCTCGACCGCATGGGGCTGCGCGTGCGCGTGGCGGCCGAGGTCGACGACATGGCGATGATGCGATTGCTCGCCCGCGAGGACATCGGCCTCGCCGTGGTGCCGCCCATCGTGGTCAAGGACGAACTCGCCAGCGGCCTGCTGGTCGAACTGGAGCACCTGCCCCAGCTCAGCGAGACCTTCTTCGCCGTCACCCTGAAGCGCCGCTTCCCCAATCCGCTGTTGCGAGAGCTGATCGAGCCCCGCGCGGCGGGCCAGCTGAGCGAATCGAAGGGCTGATTTCCACACGTGTTGCGCTGTCGCTGACTCGCCATTGTGGAAGTTGCCCGGGACGGCGCTGATCCTGCTTCAAGCGACGGCCTGCCAATGGTGGTGGATCAGCGGCAGGCGGGAAGACAGATCAGCCTCGTTATATGCAGTGCACGTCTTGGTCTTGCCAGGCTTGCCGAGTAAAAGGATGTCTTCGCGCCCAGCGCCATACTTGTTCAGCTTGAGGGAATTCACATGCCGTTGTCGTCTGTTCCAACCGATACCGAACTGCACGCTCTTGCGCTGGATGTGGCGAGCGAGGCGTTGCAGCAAAAGCTGATGCTGGTGGCGGCAGAATCGTGCACCGGCGGCTGGATCGCCAAGGTGCTTACCGATCTTCCGGGCAGCTCGGCCTGGTTTCATGCTGGCGTGGTGACTTACAGCTATGAGGCCAAGGAAGCGCTGCTGGGGGTCAATCCGAAAACTCTGGAAGCGTCCGGGGCGGTCAGCGAGGAGACCGCGCTGGAGATGGTGTCCGGTGCGCTGGCGCGTTTCGGCGCAGGGGTGGCGGTGGCGGTGACCGGGATCGCCGGGCCCTCCGGCGGCACCCCCGACAAGCCGGTTGGCACGGTCTGGATCAGCTGGAAGCGTCGCGGCGGCTACGGCCATGCGCAGTTGTTCCACTTTTCCGGTGATCGCGAAGCGGTCAGGCGGCAAACGGTGGCGGCGGCGCTCACGGGCTTGCGCAAAACACTGACGGAGTGACGCGTCATGGGCTGCCAGACCGGCTTGACTGGTGTGGGATACTGCCCCCTCGACAGCCGTTACTGCTGATCGCAGCCCGTGAGATTGGATCCGGGCAACATCACTCCATTCACAGCCCAACCGGAATACAAGACGATGGATGACAACAAGCGCAAGGCGCTCACCTCCGCCCTCGGCCAGATCGAAAAGCAGTTTGGCAAGGGCGCGATCATGCGCATGGGTGACCGCGTCAACGAGGCGATCGAAACGGTCTCCACCGGCTCGCTGGGGCTGGACATTGCGCTCGGCGTCGGCGGCCTGCCGCGTGGTCGGGTGGTCGAAATCTATGGCCCGGAGTCGTCCGGCAAGACCACCATGACCCTGCAGGCGATCGCCAGCTGCCAACGGATGGGCGGCACCGCGGCGTTCATCGATGCCGAGCATGCGCTCGATCCGACCTACGCCGAGAAGCTCGGCGTCAAGGTGGACGACCTGCTGGTGTCGCAGCCGGATACCGGCGAGCAGGCACTGGAAATTGCCGACATGCTTGTGCGCTCGGGCGCGGTCGACATGGTGGTGGTCGATTCGGTCGCCGCGTTGACACCGAAGGCGGAAATCGAGGGCGAGATGGGCGACTCACACGTCGGCCTGCACGCCCGCCTGATGAGCCAGGCGTTGCGCAAGCTCACCGCCAACATCAAGAAGTCCGGCACCCTGGTGATCTTCATCAACCAGATCCGCATGAAGATCGGCGTGATGTTCGGCAGCCCCGAGACCACCACCGGCGGCAACGCGCTGAAGTTCTACGCCTCGGTGCGCCTGGACATCCGC
>JAJXYE010000340.1 GCA_021780735.1 Pseudomonadota bacterium
AGGCGGTGTTCGCCGCAGTGGCCTTCGTCCCGTGCAGGAACCGCTACTGATCCATCACGACAGCTCCACATCGCAAGGCCAACCCTGAGTGCCACCACGGCAGGCTGACGTCAGCTCGACGCCATCCGCCGCACGGCCGAGGATTCCGAAATGACAGCGATCGAACTCATCATCATCCTGCTGGCAGGGGCCCTTGCTGGCTGGCTCGCAGGCCTCATTGTCCGCGGCTTCGGCTTCGGCCTTCTCGGCAACATCGTGGTCGGCATCCTGGGGGCGTTCCTGGCCGGCTGGCTGTTTCCGCGACTGGGCATCCACTTCATGTTGGTCAATTCGTTGGTGACCAGCATCACCTACGCCATGCTCGGTGCCGTCATCCTGCTGCTGATCATCGGGCTGATTCGCCGCCGCTGACGGTGCCGGATCAAGGGACGCGCCGGCTGTCCATGCTGGCGCGACCTGACGGTTGCCCGGATCGGAGGAAGCCCGGGCAACCGTGACTGGCGCCCCGACGCACCCGTCAACCGGCAGGCGGAGCGCCGATCGGCAGTACCGTGCGCTGATGCGTCTCGTTGATGATTTCCGCTGCGGAGAGGTAGAACGCCAGCACCGCGGTTACCAGGCCGCCGTAGCCACCAGCCATGTGCAGTGCGCTCATTCCGCTCCAGTCTCCCGCGGCCAGCAGGAAGAACGTGATCCACAAGGCGAGGAACACCAGCTGCAGAGCGCGGGGCGCCTTGAACGTGCCGATCCACATGTAGAAGGTGAACACGCCCCACAGGAACAGGTACCAGCCGACAAAGCTGGCCGGTACCTTGTCGTGCAGGAACAGCACGAACAGCGCAAAGGACCACCAGAATGCGCCATAACTCAGAAAGGCCGTGGTACCGAAGGTGTTGCCGCGCGGCAGCTCCATCGCGCCGGCGATCATCTGTGCCGTGCCGCCAAAGGCCAGCGCCACGGCGAGCACCATGTTCATCGCGTCGCCGGTATACCAGCCGGCATTGATCATGCTCAGCAACCAGGTCGTCAAGGCAAAGCCGGCCAGACCCAGTGGTGCCGGATTGGAGAATGTTGTGGGTGCCTTCTCGCTACTCATCGCTGAAATCTCCCCTTGATAGTGGTCCGATTGAGACGCCGCCGTTCACATGGCCGGCACCTGGACACAGCCCTGCGGGTACACAGGGCCTGTGGCCAGACGGAGCATGCGTACGGCGTCATGCGCAGCGCCATTCGCCATTGGTCTAACTTCGACCAAAGTCGAGTTCTCCGATCGCCCGCTCACTTCGACGGCGACGCTACACTCGGGACTCACCCGCAGCGACGGGTATGGTTCGACCTTCATTGCCAGACACATGCCACAGGAGGCACGTCATGTCCAAGCTCCATCCGGTCAACCCAGAGTTTGCGGCCAAGGCCCGCATCGGCCATGACGACTACCTGAAGATGTACGCGGCCTCGATCGCCGATCCCGATGCGTTCTGGGGCGACGTGGCGAAGCGGCTGGACTGGGTCAGGAGCCCGACCCGGATCAAGGATGTCTCGTACGATCCCGGCGACCTGCACATCCGCTGGTATGAGGATGGCCAGCTCAACGTCAGCGCGAACTGCCTTGACCGCCAACTGGCCACTCGCGGCGACAAGACCGCGATCATTTTCGAGGGTGACGACCCGAACGATTCACGCCGAATCAGCTACCGCGAGCTGCATGCGGAAGTCTGCAAGTTCGCCAACACACTCAGGCATCTGGGCGTCGAGAAGGGCGACCGCGTGGCGATTTATCTGCCGATGATTCCCGAGGCGGCGGTGGCGATGCTGGCCTGTGCGCGGCTCGGCGCAATCCACTCGGTGGTGTTTGGCGGCTTTTCGCCGGATTCGCTGGCCGGCCGGATTGCCGATTCCGCCGCGAAGGTAGTGATCACGGCGGACGAGGGCCTGCGCGCAGGCAAGCGCGTTCCGCTGAAGGTGAACGTCGACGCCGCGCTCGAGCGTCCCGGCACCAACAGCGTGGAAACCGTCATCGTGGTGCGTCGCAGCGGCGGGGCGGTACCCATGCAGTCGCCACGGGATCGCTGGTATCACGTGCTGATGGAAGGCCAGTCGGCGGAGTGTGCGCCGACACCGGTCGAGGCAGAGCACCCGCTGTTCATCCTGTACACCTCCGGCTCCACCGGCAAGCCCAAGGGCGTGCTGCATACCACCGGCGGTTACCTGGTGTATGCCAGCTACACGCACGAACTGGTGTTCGACCTGCGCGAGGACGACGTCTACTGGTGCACGGCCGATGTCGGCTGGGTCACCGGCCACAGCTACGTGGTGTACGGGCCACTGGCCAATGGCGCAACCACGGTGATGTTCGAAGGCGTGCCGAATTACCCGGACGTGAGCCGTTTCTGGCAGGTGGTCGACAAGCACAAGGTGAGCCTGTTCTACACCGCGCCGACCGCCATCCGGGCCTTGATGCGTGACGGCGAGGCGCCAGTGAAAGCCTGCTCGCGCGCATCGCTGCGCGTCCTCGGTTCAGTCGGCGAACCCATCAATCCGGAAGCCTGGGAGTGGTACTACCGTGTCGTCGGCGACGAGCGCTGCCCGATCGTCGACACCTGGTGGCAGACCGAGACCGGTGGCATCCTGATCACCCCGCTGCCCGGCGCCATTGCCACCAAGCCTGGCTCGGCCACCCTGCCGTTCTTCGGCATCAAGCCGGCGATCGTGGACGCCGATGGCAATGTGAAAGACGGCGCGACCGAGGGCAACTTGCTGATCACCGACTCCTGGCCGGGCCAGATGCGCACCATCTACGGCGATCATCAGCGCTTCATCGATACGTATTTCAGCGCCTACCCCGGCAATTATTTCACCGGCGACGGCGTGCGACGTGACGAGGATGGCTACTACTGGATCACCGGGCGCGTCGATGACGTGATCAATGTCAGCGGACACCGCCTCGGCACCGCCGAGGTGGAAAGCGCGCTGGTGTCACACCCCAAGGTGGCGGAAGCGGCCGTGGTGGGGTGCCCGCACGACATCAAGGGCCAGGGCATCTATGCCTATGTCACGCTGATTGCCGGTGAGAGCGGCAGCGACGATCTGCGCAAGGAATTGATCGCCTGGGTGCGCAAGGAGATCGGTCCGATCGCCACGCCGGATTATCTGCAATGGGCGCCGGGGCTGCCCAAGACGCGGTCGGGCAAGATCATGCGCCGGATCCTGCGCAAGATCGGCGAGAATCTGCCCGACCAGTTGGGCGACATCAGCACCCTGGCCGACCCGAACGTGGTGAAGAGCCTGGTCGACGAGCGCTTGATCAAATGACGAGCAGGGGAACGGGGAGCGGGCAACGGGGAACAAAGCCGGAGCAGGCCATATCGCTTGCGCTGGAGCGATCCCTCCATGTTTCCCGTTCCCCGCTCCCCGTTCCCCGCCCCAGAAGCCCATGCCCGATATCCTGATTGCCGACGATCACCCACTGTTTCGCGACGCACTGCGCCGCGCGGTACTGGGTGCGTTGCCGCAGGCACGCGTGCACGGCGCCGACAGCGTGCACGCCCTGCTCGGCCTGATCGAGCAATTCCCCGATGCCGAGTTGCTGCTGCTGGATCTGCACATGCCGGGCGCCCGCGGCTACTCGGCGCTGGCGCATATCCGTGGCCAGTATCCCGGCCTGCCAACCATCGTGGTGTCTGGTCACGAAGAGGCACTGGTTGCCAAGCGGGCGCTTGCCCATGGCGCCTCGGCTTACCTGCCCAAGTCGACTTCGGCCGAGCAAATCGTGACCGCGATCCGCGCGGTACTCGACGGCGATGTGTGGCACCCGCAGGGTCTGCTCGGCGAACCCACCGACCTGAAACCGGACGAGGCCGCCGCCGCGGCGCAGATTGCCACGTTGACGCCGCAGCAATTCCGGGTCATGAGCATGATCGCCGAGGGCCTGCTCAACAAGCAGATTGCGTTCGAACTGAATGTGTCAGAAGCCACGGTGAAGGCGCACATGACCGCGATCATGCGCAAACTGGGCGTCAACAACCGCACTCAGGTTGCGCTGATTGCCAGCCAGTTGGCGGTCGACCAGGAGAGCCTGCCGGTACCGCCGAGCGAGCCGGCGTAGAGGGCTAACGACGCAGCAGGGCGGCAAGCAGGGCGCGCAGGGCTGCCGGGCGCAAGGGTTTGTGCAACACCGGATAGCCGAGGACGCGTGCACGCTGCTTCAGTGCGGTGCTGCCGTCGGCGGTGATCATGGCCACTGGAGGCAGCGGGCCATGGGCTCGCTGCAGTTGCTGCAATGCCTCGATCCCGTCGGTGTCGTCGGCCAGGTGGTAATCGGCGAGGATCAGATCGATCGGACCATGTGCCAACTCGTGCCGGGCCTGCTCCACATCCTGGGCGAGGCGGCAATCCACACCCCACCTGCCAAGCAACGCGCGCATGCCAGCCAGGATCGTGGCGTCATTGTCCAGGCACAACACGGTCAATGGCAGTTGCTTGTCCGGGCCGCTGCGCTCGACCCGTTGGCGGCGCGGTGCGACCGCTTCATTGCGCGGCACGGTCACCGCGAAGCAGCTGCCAAGGGCGACACGCGAGTGGAGATCCAACGGATGACCGAGGATGCCGGCCAGGCGGTCACAGATCGACAGGCCCAGACCCAAACCCTTCTCGCCCCATGGCGAAGGCTGCTCCAGGCGCTGGAACTCGTCGAAGATCCGGGCCCGCTGATCGGCGGCAATGCCGGGGCCGGAGTCCCACACTTCGATGCGTACCTGGTCATCGAGCCTGCGCGCACCCAGCAGCACCCCACCTTTGCTGGTGTAGCGCAGGGCGTTGGAAAGGAAATTCTGCAGGATCCGGCGCAGCAATTGCGGATCACTGCGAACCGCCACGGTCGTGGGTACCACCCGCAGGCGCAGCCCACGCTGCTCGGCGACCACGGCAAACTGGGCCTGCAGCGAATCGAACAGCTCGCTCAGGGCGAAACCGCCGAGCTCCGGGCGGTATGTCCCTGCGTCGAGCCGTGACGTATCCAGCAAGGCATCGAGCAGATCTTCCGCCGCGCGAAACGATGCATCGATGCGCTCCGCCAGGCCGCTGGCCTCCTCGTCCAGCCCGGGATGGTGGCGCAGGGCCGAGGTGAACAGACGTGCGGCATTCAAAGGCTGCAGCAGATCGTGACTGGCGGCCGCCAGGAACCGGGTCTTGGAAACATTGGCGCTTTCGGCGGCGCGCCGGGCCTGCGCCGTGGCCACCAGCGCCTCGGACAACTCGGCCGTGCGTTGTTCGACCCGCTGCTCAAGGGTTTCGTTGGCCTCGATCAGGGCCAGCTCGGCATTCTTGTAGGCGGTGACATCGGTGTAGGTGGTCACGTAGCCACCACCGGGCAGGGCACGGCCGCGCATCTCGATCACGCTGCCATCGGGCCGGATGCGCTGAAACAGATGCGACGAGCCGGCTTGCATGTAGTCGATGCGCTTGGCGACGTGCTCATCCACCTCACCGGGGCCGCATTCGCCCAGCTCGGCGTTGCGGCGGATCAGATCGGCCACGGGCACCCCCACTTGCACCATGCCTTCGGGGTAGTCGAACAGCTCCAGATAGCGACGGTTCCACGCCACCAGGCGCATCTTGACGTCGACCACGCTGATACCCTGCGATACGTTTTCGAGCGTGGTCGCCAGCAGTTCGCGATTGAAGCGCAGTTCCTGCGATGCCTCGTCCATCAGCGCCACCGACTCGGCGATGTCCAGGCCGCTTCCGGACAAGACACCTATCAGGATGCGTCGCGCGTTGGCGGCGCCCACGGCCGATGCCAGCAGGCGTTCGGTGTACTGGATCAACGGCCGATCCGCCACTTCACCGGGCGCGGGCGGCCGACCCGTGCGCAGGGCGTACTCGTCAAACGCGCGCGTACTGCCGCGCTCGCCGACGATGCGCTCGGCAATCGTGCGCAGATCGGCCACAACCACTCTTCCGCGCCAATCGCCGGCGCCCGCGCGATGGGCAGGGTCGGTATCCATGAACATCGCCGCATGCAGGCGGTCTTCCAGGCTCGGGCGGAAGCGCAGCGAGATGAAGATCAGGCATCCCACGTTGACCAGCAGCGACCAGAACGTGGCATGCGTCACCGGATCCCAGCCGGTGATGTCGAACAGTGCCTGCGGACGCAGCCAGCCGATCCCGAACGGACCATGATCCAGCCATGATCCGGAGCGGATCACCGCCGGCAGCAACAAGGTATAGGCCCACACGACCGAGCCTCCGACCAGGCCCGTCACCACGCCGCGTCGGCTCGCGCCACGCCAGTACAGCGCCGCGACCAGCGCCGGCGCGAACTGCGCCACCGCCGCAAAGGCCAGCAAACCGGTCGCCGCGAGGCTCTGCGCATCGGCTGCCACCCGGTAGTACGCATAAGCCATCAATGCCAGCGCGACGATGGCCACGCGGCGTACAGCGAGTACCCATCGGGAGAGATCGCGGCGATGCTCAAGGCGCAGGCGCCGTATGCGCAACAGTGCCGGCATCAGCAGATCGTTGCTGATCATGGTCGACAGCGCCACCGACGCGACGATGACCATGCCGATCGCGGCGGAAAAGCCACCAATGAAGGCCAGCAGTGCGACACCACGATTGCCATAAGCCATCGGCAAGGTCAGCACCCAGGTATCGGCAAGCCCGACGCGTACCTGCGGTATGTGCATTCCGGCGGCCACGATCGGCAGCACCGCCACGCTGATGATCGCCAGGTACAACGGCACCATCCAGCGCGCACGCTTCATGTCGCTCGCATTCTCGCATTCGACCATGCCGATCTGGAATTGCCGTGGCAGACAGAACATCGCCAGAAAGGCGAGCATGGTTTGCGAGAAAAAGCCCGGGGAGAGCCCATGGCTCATCTGGGTGATGGGCAAGTGGATGGTGCCGGACAAACCCGGTCCTTTCCACAACGCATAACCGGCAATCGTGACGAAGGCCAGCAACTTGATCAGCGATTCCAGTGCGATTGCCAGCATCAAGCCGTGGTGATGCTCGGTGGCGTCAATGCTGCGCGTGCCAAACAAGATGGCAAACACGGCCAGCAGCAATGCGCACCACAGGGCGCTGTCGGTAAGGCCGGCCGTGACCGCGCCGTGACCGGCGCCACCGAGTACGCCAAATGACGTCGCCACCGCCTTGAACTGCAGTGCGATATACGGCACCACCGCAATCACCGCGATCGCCGCCACCAGCGCCGCCAGACCATGCGACCGGCCGAAGCGGGCGGCGATGAAGTCGGCGATCGACGTGATGTTGCGCTGCCTCACCACCTGCAGCAGCCTGCGCAGCAGACCGGAGCCGAACACGAACAAAAGGATCGGTCCGAGGTATATCGGCAGGTAGGCCAGACCATCGCGGGCCGCGGTTCCCACCGCGCCATAGAAGGTCCACGACGAGCAATACACGGCCAAGGCCAGACTGTAGACGATGGGGCGCAGCCGCGGCAGGCGCGGATACAGCGGCCGGCGATCGCCGACGTAGGCCACCACGAAGAGAAGCCCGACATACAGCAACGACAGCAACAGCAGCAGCCAGTCCTGGATCAAGTCGTGGTTTCCCGTGGAGTGGATCCCGGCCGGTGCCATGCCACAGTGGCACCGGCGCCCAGTGCCGCCCTGTGCGGCCCGCCGGCCGGGCAAGCGCAGGCTGCAGCCCAAGCTAGCAGAGCTCCCGCCCGATGACGAGCGGGGGTTTTCCGGCGTCATATCGCTGCCGGCAGGCGCGGCGGAGCGACGCCACGGGAGTAGGCCAGTGGCGATCCCCTGCCAGCGGAAATGGCCGGCGTTTCCAGTTTGGGCGTCCAGACTTATAAACGTCTATTTGGCGACGCTTGTTTTTTTGCTGCAACGCACTATAGTCGAGACTCCCTCGAGCTCCGGGAGTGGAGACGATGCAGCAACCACACGCGCAGGGTTTGTACAACCCGAACCACGAACATGACGCCTGTGGCGTGGGCTTCGTCGTACACATCAAGGGCCGCAAGAACCACGAAATCATCCAGCAGGGGTTGCTGATCCTGCGCAACCTGGATCACCGCGGCGCGGTCGGTGCCGACCCGCTGATGGGCGATGGCGCCGGCATCCTGATCCAGATTCCCGACCAGTTCTATCGCGAGGAAATGGCGCTGCAGGGTATCCAGTTGCCGCCGCCGGGCGAGTACGGCGTCGGCATGATCTTCCTGCCCAAGGAGCACGCCTCGCGGCTGGCCTGCGAGCAGGAGCTCGAGCGCACCGTGCGCGCCGAGGGCCAGGTGGTGCTCGGCTGGCGCGATGTGCGCGTCGACGCGTCGATGCCGATGTCGCCGGCGGTGAAGGCGCGCGAGCCGGTGATCCGCCAGCTGTTCATCGGGCGCGGCCCGGACATCATGGTGCCGGACGCGCTGGAGCGGAAGCTGTACGTGATCCGCAAGACCTCCAGCCACGCGATCCGCGCGCTGCAGCTCAAGCACGGCAGGGAATACTTCGTGCCTTCGATGTCCACCCGCACGGTGGTCTACAAGGGCCTGCTGCTGGCTGGCCAGGTCGGCAACTACTACCTCGACCTGGCCGACCCACGCGCGGTGTCGGCGCTGGCGATGGTGCACCAGCGCTTTTCCACCAATACCTTTCCGGCGTGGGAGCTGGCGCACCCCTATCGCATGGTCGCGCACAATGGCGAGATCAACACGGTCAAGGGCAACGTCAACTGGATCAGCGCGCGTACCGGCGCGATCTCCTCGCCAGTGCTCGGCAGCGACCTCGAGAAACTGTGGCCGCTGATCTATCCGGGTCAGTCCGATACCGCCTCGTTCGACAACTGTCTCGAATTGCTGACGATGGCCGGCTACCCGCTGTCGCAGGCGATGATGATGATGATTCCAGAGGCGTGGGAACGGCACACGCTGATGGACGACAACCGTCGCGCGTTTTACGAATACCACGCCGCGATGATGGAGCCATGGGACGGTCCGGCCGCGATCGCCTTCACCGATGGCCGCCAGGTCGGCGCCACGCTCGATCGCAACGGCCTGCGCCCCGCACGCTACATCGTGACCGACGACGATCTGGTGATCCTGGCCTCCGAAGCCGGCGTGCTGCCGATCGCCGAATCGCGCATCGTCAAGAAGTGGCGGCTGCAGCCGGGCAAGATGCTGCTGATCGACATGGAGGCCGGACGCATCATCGACGACAAGGAAGTGAAGGATCAGCTGGCCAATGCCAAGCCGTACAAGCAGTGGATCGAGCGGATCCGGATCAAGCTCGATGCCCTGCCCGATGCGCGGGTCGAGAGCCGTGCCGGCGATGCCCTGCTCGATCGGCAACAGGCGTTCGGCTACACCCAGGAAGATCTGAAGTTCCAGCTGCTGCCGATGGCCCAGGCCGGCGAGGAGGCGATCGGTGCGATGGGCAAC
>JAJXYE010000304.1 GCA_021780735.1 Pseudomonadota bacterium
CGGAAGGCGGCGCGGCCCAGCAGCGCGTTGCCGAGGGCCGACTTGCCGGTGGACACGCGGCCGAACACCGCTGCATGCAGTTCGCCCCGTTCGAGCCGTGCCAGCATGGCCTCGACGCGGCGGAAGTCGCTGGCCATTTCGTTGCGCAGCGACGCCGGAATGCCCGGATCGTCGAGCAGGCTGCGCAGGCTGTCCGCGACCCGGCTGCCGCGCGCACGATCAGCGGATGGCGCGGTTTCGGTCAGCGGCTCCCTGGGCTGGTGTCGAAACCGGCCGCGCAAGCGCCGCCACAGCGTTTCCTTCGCCATGGGGCGGGCGTGCTACTTCGCCGCGAGCTGCAGATGAGCGGTGATCCTGACCACGTCGCCGATCACCGAGGTGTCGGCGTATTCGCCACTACCCACGCCGAAGTCGAGTCGCTTGAGGTGGCCGGCCACATCCAGTGTGGCGCTATGGGCGCTCTGCTGGCGGAACACCACGCCCAGGCTGACCGGACGGGTGACTCCGCGCAGGGTCAGCTGGCCGTCGGCGATCACCAGGTTGCCTTCATGGTGAAAGCCGGTGCTGACGAAGTGCGCGGTCGGGTGATTCAGTACGTCGAAGAACGAAGGCCCGGGCAGGGCGTTGTCCTGATCGTGATCGCCGGTGCCGGCACTGGCCAGGGTCACCACCACGTCGAACTTCGAGTGAGCCAGGTCGGCCGGGTCGTAGCTGATGTCGGCGGTCCACTGTTTGAAGCGGCCGTTGAAGGTGGCGCCCTGGTAGGTGCCATGGAAAGCCAGACGGCTCAGTTCGGGGCGAACACTGTAGTCGGTGGCAGCAGCGCTGCAGGGCCAGGCGAGGGTGAGGGCGAGTAGCAGGAGGGCATGGACTTTCATGAGCGTTCTCCTTTGGAAGTCGAACCGTGGTGCAGGCGGCCGAATGGCAGCATCCGGCGCAACACGTTGTCATTGTCCGCCAAATGGTGCTTCAGTGCTGCCCCGGCGTGCGCCAGAACCACCAGCAGCAGCAGCCAGAACAGGTACTCGTGCACGGCCAGGGCGACGCGGTGCAGGTCGTCGTTGGCCGCGGCCAGCGGCGGCAGGTTGAACAGCTTGAACCATTGCAGCGGCTTGCCGGCGATGGAGTTGAACCACCAGCCGCTCAGCGGGAGTGCCAGCGCCAGCAGGTACAGACTGACATGCACCGCATGCGCACTCCAGCGTTGCCAGCGCGGTGCGGACTCTTCCAGTGGGCGCCCGTCGAAGCCACGCCACAGCAGCCGCAGCAGTACCAGGGCCAGCACAGTCAGACCGATCGACTTGTGCACGGCCAGCCAGCCTATCTTCTGCATCGGCGAGCGGGCCAGATCCATCAGCAAGCCGAACAGGCCGTTGCCGATGATCGCCAGCGCGACGCCCCAGTGGAACAACTTGGCGATGGCACCCCACTGCACGTCGTTGCTGCGCAGTCTCATGGGTTCTCCTTCAGTGTCGGGGCGGTGCGGTGGTCGCGTATCGCCTCCAGCTCCAAGCGGATCTCGACCCGCTTGCCGATCGAGCCGGGGTAGGCGGTCATGCCGAAGCGGCTGCGATCCAGCGTGGTGGTGGCCGAAAAGCCGGCAATGGTGTGCAAACCGTAAATGGTCATGGCAGCGCGATGGAAGGTGAATGACAGGTCGACTGGCAGGGTGATACCGCGCAAGGTGAGGTGCCCGTGCAGCACGCCATGGTGCGCGTCCTTGCGTTCCACGCCCGTGCTCACGAAATGGGCGTAGCGGCCGTGTGCACAATCAAGCAGCAAGGGCCGGCATACCGCCGCATTCCACGCGTCGTCGCCCATGTCCACGCTGGCCAGATCAATATCGAGTGCGGTTGCCGCGTCGCTCCAGTCATCCGGATCGAAGCGGAGCCAGCCGCGGGCAATATGCAGCCGGCCCACCGGGTACGAGTAGCCGTTGTGGCCGACACTGAAAAGCACCTGGCTGTGCACCGTGTCGTAACGCCAGCGTTGCGCGGCGGCATGCGCCGGGGCGAGCAACAGCATGAAAGCCGCGAGGGACAGCAGCCAGCGCATGGGATGTAGCCGGAACATGGGCCAAGTCTGGCTTATCGCTCGATCGACTGCCAGTCGGATGGTGCAGCGCCGGCTGTCGCGATGTGCCTGTCGTCGCGTTATGTCGCGACTGATTGCGTGGCCCTTGCGGGCCCGGCGCGGCAGGGCCAAACGCACGAGGGAGCCAGCTCAAAAGCTGGCTCCCTCGTGCAAATCGGATACCTTCCGCGAGGCTGGAAATCAGAACGGGATTTCGTCGTCGGCGAAACCGTTGTCGGCCGGAGCGGGCGAGGAGCGGGACGGGGCGCCGCGGTCGTCGTCGTTGCCGCGCGACGAGCCGCCGTAGTTGCCGCCGCCCTGACGCTGTGCGCCGCCACCTTGCGAGCGCGCGCCACCACCGCCGCCTTCGTTGCCGCCGAGCATCTGCATTTCGCTGGCGATGATGTCGGTGCTGTAGCGCTCGATACCCTGCTTGTCGGTGTACTTGTCGGTGCGCAGCGAACCTTCGATATACACCTGCCGGCCTTTCTTCAGATAGTCGCCGGCGATCTCGGCCAGCCGGCCGAACATCTTGACCCGGTGCCACTCGGTTTTCTCGACCTTCTCGCCGCTCTGCTTGTCGGTCCAGCTTTCCGAAGTTGCGACGTTCAGCGTGGTGACCGCGGTGCCGCTGCCGGTGTGGCGCATTTCCGGATCCGCGCCGAGGTTGCCTACGATGATGACTTTGTTGATGCCGCGTGCCATGGGATGTCCTCGTTGGGCCGGCCGTACGTCAGGGAGTAGTTACGGCCGGAGTGGTGAATCAGGCTGGCTATCATAACCTTGCGGCGGGCCGAATGCAGACCGCACGGGGCCCGTTTCACCGTAGGCATCCGGCGCGAGCGGTCGCATGACGTGGGCGCGACTGCCTGCAATGTCCGGCCGCTCAACCGCCGGCCAGAACGACGTCCGGGTCATGGCCGCTGGCTGCCAGCGGCAGCCGCTCCAGCGCATAGCCGGCGGCGTCCCAGGCGTCCAGTCCGCCCAGCAGCGGGCGCACCCGGCGATAGCCGAGCGCCATCAGCAGCTTGGCGGCCTTGGCGGCCGAGACTTCGTTCGGGCAGCTGCAATAGATCACCAGTTCGCGATCCGACGGCAGGTGCCCGATGGCCAGGGCGACGCCGTCCAGATCGGCCAGCAGGGCACCGGGAATGACCCGTGTATCGAGCATGCGGGCCGTTTCGGAGCGGACATCGACCACCACCGGGGCCTGTCCCTGCTCGATCGCCTGGTTCAGTTCGTCCACCGTGATGCGCGCCATGCGCAGCGCCCGCAGCAGGCGTCGGCGCTGCCACCATTTGACCAGGATGTACAGCGCCAGCAGGCACAGCAGGCCCTCGAAGGCCAACGTGCCAGCGCTGGCCAGCGTGCTCAGCAGTTGATCGATCTGCGCGGCGAAGAGGTAGCCAAGTCCGATCGCGAGCCCGGCCCAGAGCAGCGAACCGAGGCCGTCGAGCAGCAGGAAGCCGGGCAGGCGCAGCCCCATCGCCCCGACCAGCGGCGGCGCCACGGTGGACAGCCCGGGCACGAACTTGGCGATCACCAGAACCCGCCCGCGCCAGCGCTGGAAGCGCAATTCCGATTGCTTCACGCACGAGTCCGGCGAAAGCGAGATGCGGCAGATCGTGCGCATCACGCCGGCACCGAAGCGGCGCCCGGCCCAGTACCAGATCAGGTCGCCGAGCAGGCAGGCGAGCACCGCGACGACGAGCACGCTGATCGCCGGGAAATGACCGTTCGATGCCAGTGCGCCGGCGACCACGAGGGTGGGTACCGCCGGCACCGGTACGCCGAGTTGCTCGATCAGCACATTGCAGAACACCAGCAGCAGGCCGTACTGGGCAATCAGCAGGATAATTTCATGAGCCATCGCATCGAACCCCGCGGCACGGTCGGTACGGTTCAGCGAACCACGCAATCCCCCTTGATGGGGATGCGCTGGCGTCAATTCAAACGCTATTCGCGCCCGATGACCAGCCCGCTGCCGGCGGCAGATCCGCCGCGGGGCGAATCGCGTTCCGGCACCACGCTCAGGCGGCGGTTACGGCCGCGTCGGCGGCGACTACGCGGGATCGGCCCCACAGCAGCAAGGGCAGCCAAAGCAGGGTCAGCACGGCCGCAGCACTGAATACCGCCGAGACACCGAGATGCTGCAGCATCAAGCCGCCGAGTACACCACCCACGAAGGCACCCAGGAACTGGCTGGTGGCGTAGGCGCCCAGCGCCGCACCGCGCATGTGTGTCGGGGCCAGCCGCGAGACCAGGCTGGGCAGACTGGCCTCCAGCAGGTTGAACGAACTGAAGAACACGATCGCCGCCAGCCACAGCAGCGCATGACCGCTCCCGGCGGCACCGAAACCGCACAGCGCCAGGCCCAGTCCCAGCGCGCAGACCAGCACCAGGCGCATGCTGCCGGCCACCGAGGTGACCCGGCGCAGTACCCCGCCCATGACCACGGCGGAGATCAGCATGACCGGCAGATACAACTTCCACTGATGATCCAGCGCGATCCCGGTGTTGTTCATCAGCATCAGCGGCAAGGCGACGAAGGCGGCGGTCAGCATGACGTGCATCATGAAAATGGAAACATTCAGCACCATCAGCTGCGGCTGCACCAGCATGTGCAGCACCGCGCCCGGTCGTGCCGAATCCGGTGCAGTGCGGTGTGCCGGTCGAGGCACCAGCAGCCACAGCAGGCCGATCGCGAACAGCGCCAGTATGGCGGTGAGCCCGAACAGGCCGGCCAGGCCGGCGATCTGTGCCAGCGGCGCGCTCAGGATGATGGCCAGGATGAAGGCCAGGCCGATACTGACCCCGATGATGCCCATCACCTTGCTGCGATTGTCGTCGCGCGAATGATCGGCCGCCAGCGCCTGGCTGGCGCCCGACACCGCGCCCATGCCCTGCAGCACGCGGCCGAAGATGATCCCGCCGATGCCATGGGCCCACGCGGCCACCATGCTGCCGACGACGAAAACCAGCAAGCCGAGGGTGATGGTCAGATGCCGTCCGATCCGGTCGGACATCAGCCCCACCGGCACCTGCAGCAGCGCCTGGGCAAAACCGTAGACGCCGATCGCCAGACCGATCAGCAACGGCGTCGCACCTGGCAGATGGATCGCGTAGGCGGTGAATACGGGCATGATCAGGAACAGGCCGAACATGCGCAGGCCGACCACGCTGGACAGCGCGAAGGCCGTGTTCAATTCACTCCTGCTGAGTTTGCTCACGACGATCGACCACGCTTGAAGAGTGCACAAGCGCTCGATTATAGAGTGTTCGCAGCGGGTGCCCGGTGCGACACAACGCCACCAGCATCGGTCTGGCCCGATGTGTCGGCGAAGCCCGGCATTTGTGCCGCCGCGGCGGCTGCCTGGGAGCACCGCGGTGCGGCAAGGGTTGCCAGGCGATCGCGCGCGCGCCGTGACCCTCTATAATCGTGGCCCTGCGCCCACATGAAGCCCTGCATGAGCACGCCCGTCGAACCGATCACCGGAGCCCCTCACGATTTCGCCCGAGTGCGCGATCTCGCGGCCACCGACATGCAGCGCGTGGATGCCTTGATCCGCGAGCGGCTGTCCTCCGACGTGGTGCTGATCAACCAGATTGCCGACCACATCATCGCCAGCGGCGGCAAGCGGCTGCGTCCGATGCTGCACGTGCTGGCCGCCGGTGCGGCGGGCTACACCGGTCATCAGCACGCCAAGCTGGCGGCGATCATCGAGTTCATCCATACCTCGACCCTGCTGCACGACGATGTGGTCGACGAGTCCGACCTGCGCCGCGGCCGCAAGACCGCCAATGCGCTGTGGGGCAACGCGGCCAGCGTGCTGGTCGGTGACTTTCTCTATTCGCGCTCGTTTCAGCTGATGGTGGAGCTGGATGACATGCGCATCATGCGCATTCTTGCCGACACCACCAACACGATTGCCGAAGGCGAGGTGTTGCAGCTGTTGAACATCGGCAACGCCGACGTGGACGAGGCCGCCTACCTGGCGGTGATAGAACGCAAGACGGCCGTGCTGTTCGCCGCCGCCACCGAACTCGGTGGCATTCTTGGCGGGCTTGTGCAAACCCAGATCACCTCCCTGCGCCGCTACGGCATGGAGCTCGGCTATGCCTTCCAGATCGCCGACGACCTGCTCGACTACATCAGCGACGCCGATACCCTGGGCAAGAACATCGGCGACGACCTGGCCGAAGGCAAGCCGACCCTGCCACTGATCTACGCCCTCGAGAAAGCCAGCACGGAGCAGGCGCAGTCGCTGCGCCACGCGATCGAACACGGCGGGCTGGATTCGCTCGAGCGCATCATTGCCTCGATCCGCGATTCCGGCGCGCTGGAGCGCACCCGCGAGCGCGCCCTGGCACATGCCCGGGCGGCGCGTGAGGCGCTGGCCGTGCTGCCCGCGTCGGCGCATCGCGATGCGCTGGATGCGCTGGCCGACTACGCGGTGCGGCGCACGTTCTGAACAGAACGCCGGCTTGCCGATTCGGTCAACCGCGTGGTGGCGGAAATGACGGCGGTGCGGCGTGGCTGGCGCTACCCCATGCCTTGTCCGGTTGCGCACCCAGCGCGAAGTGCAGGCGGCCACCATGCTCGACCAGCGATGGCGCCAGCCACGGGCGATCGTGTGGCTTGCCGTCGAGGGTGAGCGACTGCACAAAGGGCGTGGACGAGGAGGCGCCAGGCGCGTCGATCACCACATCGCCGCCGGAACCATGGATCAGCGCATGCCGGAACAGCGGGCTGCCGAGCAGCAGCTCGGCGCGACCGGGAATTTCCGGGTACATGCCCAGCGCGGCCCAGACGTACCACGACGACATTTCGCCGAGATCGTCGTTGCCCGGAATGCCATCGGGCGCGTTCTTCCAGATCGTATCGACGACGATGCGTACCGCCTTCTGCGTATTCCATGGCTGGCCGGCGTAGTCGCACAGCCACGGTGTTGCCACCGAGGGTTCGTTGTCGAGTTCGGCGTGCAGCGGGCCGGCCCCGGTCAGCGCCCAGCTGCCATCGGGATGATGGAAGAACGCGTCCAGCCGTGCCCTGGCCTTGCCACGTCCCCCCAGCCTGGCGAACAGGCCATGCACGTCGAACGGCACCATCCACAGATACACCGCAGCGCTGGCTTCGACGAAGCCATCGTCGGTATCCGGGGTAAAGGCCGGCCAGCTGCCATCGGCATGGCGGTTCTGGATGTAACCGCCGCCTGGCATGGCGTGCGGATTGAACAGGTTGCGCCAATAGCCGGCGCGGGTCAGAAAGCGCCGGCGCCCGGCATGATCGCCGACGCGGCGCGCCAGTTCGGACAGGGCGAAGTCGGCGCTGGCATCTTCCAGCGTCTCGCCGGCACCGCCCCAGGCGTGCGACTTGCTGGCGATGTAGTGCAGGCTGAGCCATTGATCCAGCGAGGGGCGTTCGCCGACACATTCCACATTGCAGCCGTCGTCGCTGAGATCGTTCGCGCTCACCACCGTGGCGGCTCTGGCCAGCGAGTCGTAGGCGTCACGCAAATCAAAACCGTGACCACCGAAGGCCACGATGTCGGCCAGTGCCGGCGCCGCCGGGTCGCCGCTCATCACGTGGGTACCGCCGGAGTTGTGCGTCCAGCGATCCCACTCGCCGCGGTTCTGTTGCGCCTGGTGGTACAGCGACTGCGCAATGTCGCTGCCCACCTGTGGCTGCAGCCAGGTCAGCAACTGCAGTTGCGAGCGGTAGATGTCCCAGCCGGAAAAGTTGGCGTATTGCGCCTGCTGGCCGTGATCGACGCGATGGATCTGCTGGTCGAAACCGCGGTATTCACCATTGACGTCGCTGTAGACATTGGGGTGCATCATCACGTGGTACAGCGCGGTATAGAACGTTGTGCGCTGGTCGGCGCTGCCGCCGTCGACGACGATGCCGCCAAGCACCTTGTTCCAGGCATCGTGCGCCTGCGCGCGCACCCGGCCCAGCGCTGTCGAAGGCGGGATTTCCGCCTGCAGGTTGGCCCGCGCATTGGCCAGGCTGACGTAGGAAATGCCCACCCGCACCCGCACGCTGCTGCCCGGGGCGAATCCCACCCAGACGCCGGAGCCCTTGCCCAGTGCGGGGAAACCCTTGTCGGCGTAGCCGCTGCCGCCATTGGCCGCCGTGCCGGTCGAATCCACTCTGGCATCGTTCCAGCTGCCCGTCTGCGTGAACGGCTGGTCGAACTGCGCCACGAAGTACAGCGTGTAGTAACTGCGCTGATCGACCCTGGCCAGATAGCCGCAGAAGTTGCCGCTGGTGACCGAGCCGGTGACGCTGCGCTCGTCACGATCCACACGGGTTTCCGCTGCGCTGCTGCCCACCTCGGAGTCGGAGGTGCGGATCAGCAGGTTGGCGGGCTTGCCGGCGGGGAAGTCGAAACGGGCGATGCCGCTGTGCAGCGCCGCGCTCAACTGCACGTCGGTGCCGTTGTCCAGCTTGACCTGGTAATAGCCGGCTTCGGCATGTTCGTCGGCATGGCTGAAGTCGCTGGCATAGATGCTGTCGTGGTCGTCCGCCGCAGGCGAACTGGCGATCGCCTGGGTGACCGGCATGAACGGCACATCGCCACTGGCGCCGGCGCAACCGGTGCCGGACAGATGGGTCAGGCTGAAGCCACGGATGCGCGTGGCACGGTAGAGATAGCCGCCCGGTGCCGCGGTGCGGTTGTGCCTGCCACGAGTGTTTTCCGGACTCCACTGCAGCATGCCGAACGGCACGGTGGCACCCGGAAAGGTATTGCCGCCGTTGCTGCTGCCTATCAGCGGATTGACCGCGCTGGCCGGTGACATCGCGGACTTCGCTGGCGCCGCCATGATGGCGAGCGCGGTGCTGAGCAAGGCGGCGATGGCGGCCGCTCGAAACAGGCGTGGCATGGATCCCTCCGGATCGTTGTGCGGGCGATTTTCAGTCGCGATGCCGCCGGGTGTTCGACAGGCAGAACGTTGCCGCTTGAGTTGCGCCCAAGGGCTCAGCCTGGCGGCAGCACGCGCAGCAGTTCGTGGCAGGCGCCCATGGTGTGGTAGTCGGTCTTGCCGGCCGGACTCTTTTCATCATCCAGCTTGCGGTTGTCGACACTGAGGATGCGGTACCAGGCGCCGTGGCGGTGATCGATGAAGTGCTGCCATGCGTACGCCCACAGCTTGTCGTACCACGCGTCGTAGACGGCCAGGCCTGTGCGCTGGTGCAGCAGGGCGGCGGCGACCAGCGACTCGGCCTGTACCCAGAAGTACTTGTCGTCGTCGCAGACGCTGCCGTCGGGGGCGAAGCCGTAGCAGATGCCGCCGTGGCTGGCGTCCCAG
>JAJXYE010000036.1 GCA_021780735.1 Pseudomonadota bacterium
TCCGCCCATCGCGGCTGAGGTTGCGATTGCGCAACGCGGCCCAGGATTGATCGCGTACACCAGGGATGTAGCTCTCCACCATGCCATGCGCGTCCTTGTTGAAAATTCCCCTCGCACCATTGCCCAGCTGATAGCCCCCCGCCCTCAGTGGCACATGGAAGAACGGAAACATGGGAATCATCGGCACCGGATCGGCACAGTGGAACACTCGATACATGTTCTCCTCGCCCACGCGCTGACAAATACTTCGTGCGAAATTGATGTCGCCTACCCGGGGCGAACCAAAGGTATACAACTTGACCTCGGCGACACGAAGGCTGGTGAAGTAATCGGCGTTCAGCAAAGCCAGCGCACCGCCGAGGCTGTGCCCGACGCAATGAATCACTGAGGGATTCCGGCCACGCAGGAATGCGGCAACGTCAGTGGAGAACGACTTCCATATTTCATGGAATCCTGCATGGACGTAATGCCCGCCCGGACCAAGCGCCAATCCGACATTTCCGTTGCTAAGCCAGTCAAAGGCGGTTTTCGTGCCCCGCGTCACTACCAGAACTTCTCCCTGGTATTTGCCAATGCCTTCGGCTATGTAGCCAAAACCACTCAACCTCTTCAAAACGGAGAGACACCCGGAGCGGCCCGTAAACCGCGAGCGATCCTCTACCGAAAACATGCCTTCGCAGCCAAGCAAGTCGGCGCGTGCAGCTGCCTCACTGACAGTCTGATCGAGCAAAAAGTAGACGCCGCGGGCGATAGACGCCGCCTGGCTCGGTGACAGTGCGTTCATAAACCCTCCTTGGTTCGATAGTCAGCCGCTACTGCGTCTCACAAATTCCATAGACGCCTTCAGCATTACGTTTGGGCTCGGATTCCAGTCGACAGATCAGTGAAATAGACCGGCCGCCCAGTTCACCGTTTTCCCGGTACTCGCCTTTGTTGAACATCCATGCCTTGTATGTGACTTCGCCGCGATGAATCAGAATGGTCTGTCTGACGTATGGCTCATGCGGCAACAGGGATCCAAGCAATGAGCTCCCCCAAATAGCTGGCAGCGAAAATTTTCCAGCCGCATCGGTGACGACCTCGTCACTTCCCATTTTGTTGTTCCACATCCATTTGTAACTCCGCTCGATCCGCGCCCCTTCGACGGGCTTGCCATGATCAAGCACCACGCCACGTACGGCCGAAAACAGACACATTTTGCCCATGGCATTCGCCTCACTAACCGTCGTCAATAGGAGTGCACAGGCGAGCACCACGCCTGCCATCAGTGGCCCGACGCCTGCAAGTCGCCAGGAAGATTTCTTGTTGCGGGACAACCCTGGCGCGGGCGCCGCATCCCGCTGATTCCGTCTCTTTGCCATCGCACCCCCGCGGCTGACTTCCGTGAAATGTCCCCAGCGGTCTGGATAACAAAACAATCCGGTGACCACAAGTCGTCCTTCGCCGTACATGTCGGTTTATCTGTAGGCGATCACCCAAACCACCGTGATGTACTAAAACTTTGTCAGCGGATCCCGACGCCATCGGTGGCGATGGCGCCGAACCGATAGGGCTGCGCTGACTGGGCAAGGGAAGTCGGTCAAAGCCACATGCGGCGTCTGGGAAGCGCCCCGCGAGATGCAACTCCCCTTGCGCCATGCAACCTGGCGCCTCTCCAGTTGGACAGAGAAGGCGGCATCGGCTGCAGCTTCAGCCCTGCGCAAAGAACCCGCGAAAGGCCTCGACCGTGCGCTCGATGCCCTGGTCATCGATATCCAGATGCGTCACCAGCCGCAAGGTAGGCAGGTAGCCGATGCTGATGCGGATGCCGGCCTCGCGCAGATGGACGTCCAGTTCACGCAGGCGTTCGGCCGGCACATCGATGAAGACCATGTTGGTGTGCTGGCCGAGCAGATCGATGCCGGCGATCTCGCGCAGGCGCCCGGCCAGATACGCGGCGCGGCGATGATCGTCGGCCAGTCGAGCCACATGATGATCGAGCGCATGCAGGCCAGCCGCGGCGAGAATGCCGGCCTGGCGCCAGCCGCCTCCGGTGACCTTGCGCCAGCGGCGCGCCTTGTCGATCAGCGTCTGCGAGCCGACCAGCACCGAACCCACCGGCGCGCCCAGGCCCTTGGACAGGCAGATCGACACCGTGTCGAAATGCCGGGTGATCTCGCGCGCCGGCACGTCGCAGGCTACCGCCGCGTTGAACAGACGTGCGCCATCCAGGTGCAGCCCCAGCCCGCGAGATCGCGCCAGCTCATGCGCGGCGCCGAGGTAGTCCAGCGGCAAGGTGCGCCCGTGCCAGGTATTTTCCAGCGCCAGCAGGCGCGTGCGGGCGAAATGCGGATCGACCGGCTTGATCGCCGCTTCGATGCTGGTCAGCGGCAGCGAACCATCCGCTGCCTGCACGATCGGCTGCGGCTGGATCGAGCCGAGCACGGCAGCACCGCCGCCTTCGAATTTATAGGTGTGCGCGTCCATGCCGACGAGGTATTCGTCGCCACGTTCGCAATGCGCCAGCAGGGCCAGCAGGTTCGACTGGGTGCCGCTGGGCACGAACAGGCCGGCGTCGAAACCGAGCTCATCGGCGAGGCGCTGCTGCAGCACATTGACGGTGGGATCCTCGCCGTAAACATCGTCACCGACCTCGGCCCGCAGCATCGCCTCGCGCATCGCGGCCGTCGGCCGGGTCACCGTGTCGCTGCGCAGGTCGATCATGTCCATCGTGAATTCCTTGCATTGTCGGGGCGGGGAACGGGGAAAGTCGGATTTACGGTGCAAATGCTGTTCAATGCAACTCCATACGGAACAGTTATGCGCAACAACATCGGTTTGCCGCTCGCTGCATGTTCCCTGTTCCCCGCTCCACCATCACACGCGACGGCGGAAATACAACCAGGCGGCGCAGGCCAGCAGCGTCGCCGGCAACAGGTTGGCGAAGAGCGGCGGCATGCCGTAGACGGTACCGAAGTTCACCATCGCCTGCTGCAGGAAATACCAGCCGAGCGCGAGCAGGATGCCGATGAACATGCGCTTGCCCAGGCCGCCGGAGCGCAAGGCGCCGAACGCGAACGGCATCGCGCACAACACCAGCACCAGCACGTTCAGCGGATACAGCGCACGCCCCCAGAACGCCACGGCATAGACCCCCGGACTCTCGCCGTTGCTCTCCAGGTAATGCATGTTGCGGCGCAGGTCACGCATCGACAGGTATTGCGGCAGGATCACCGACTGCGCCAGCACTTGCGGGTTCAGGCTCGACTGCCACGTTTCGCTTGGGATCGTGCTGCTGTGGGTGCCCTGCTCGTCCAGCGTGGTGCTGCGCACATTGTGCAGAACCCACTGGTGACCGTTGTGTTCGGCGGTCGTGGCCCACTGAAAGCGTTTCAGCTGGCCATCCCCGGTGAAGCTGAACACGCGCACGTCGCTCAACTGCACCGTGCTCAAGCCGTCGTGCTGCTTCAGCGAAGTACCGCGCGCGTTGATGATGTCGTTGCCGTCACGCGCCCACAGACCACTGTCGGTGCCCATGCCGAGGTCGCCGGATTTCATCCGCAACTGCATCGCCTGCGCCTGCTGGTCGCCCCACGGCGCGGCGGTCTCGCCGAGGATCACCACGCCGACGATCAGCACCGCCACCACGCCGACGGCCGAGCCGGCGATGCGCAGCCGCGACATGCCGGCGGCGCGCAACGCGGTGAGTTCGCCGGTGCCCGCCAGCCCGCCCAGGCCGAGCAGGCCACCGATCAGCGCCGCGTTGCCGAACATCGCATAGGCCCGACGCGGAAACGTCACCAATACGTAGGCGATCGCGTCGCTGGTGCCGTAGCCGTTCTTGCCAACGTGCCCCAGCTGCACCAGCAGGATCCTCACCGCATCAAACCCGGTCAGCACCAGCCACACCATCAGCAGCGAGCCCAGCACGCTCATGGCCACCAGGCGATCGACCCGCTTGATGTTGAACACGCTCATCGAGGTTTGCCCGCCAGCGGCTGGCGCAGCTGTCGCGGCGAATACTGCTTCCACAGCATCCAGCCGACCAGGGCAAGCACCAACGCATGCAGCGCCCACAGCGGCGCCTCGTTGTGCCAGTGACCCTTGGCGATCTGGCCACGGCCGAGCGCCAGCAAGGTGTAGTAAAGATAGAAGCTGACGATGGCCAGCAGCAGGCGCCCGTATTTCGGTTCGCGCGGGCTTTGCCGGGACAGCGGCAAGGCCAGCAGCAACAGCACCAGGGTCAAAGCCGGCGCACTTGCACGCCAGGCGAATTCGGCCCGATCGTCGGGGTCGTCCGATTGGGCCAGCGCCCAGCTGTCCTTGGCATGCGACGGATCTTCTTCGTCGTTGGCCTGCACGCTGGACAACGACGTGTCATTGCGCTGGTACTTCATCTGGCGCCAGTTGTCGGCGCCGAGCGGGATGTCGTATTGCCAGCCATGCTTGAAGGCGATGAAACGACCGTCGCCGTTGCTCTCCTGGTACAGCGCGCCGCTGGCCGCGCTGACCAGCTTCAGATGCGCACGGCCATCCTTGCTGGTGCGCTGGGTGGCCACGAAGGTGCGCCCGAGCTGGGTGCCGTCGCGGCTGAGGGTGTCGACGAAGATGATCCCGCCCTTGCCGGGCAGGCTGGTGAAACGGCCGGCATCCAGGCCGGCGGCGATCACCGAGCGGTTCGCCGCCGCCACCATGTCGTTGCTGGTACGCACTGCCCATGGTCCCAGCCAGAACGACACCACCGACGTCAGCGTGACCAGCACCAGTCCGAGCAGCAGCACCGGTCGCAGCAACCCGGCCACGCCCATGCCGGAGGAAGCCAGCACATGCATCTCGCTCTCGCGATACATCCGCCCCAGCCCCATCAACACGCCGATGAAGCTGGCCAGCGGCATCAGGTTGGTCAGCCCGTCGAGGGTCTGCAAGCCCAGCACCTGGAACATCACGCTGGCCGGAAAACTTCCATTGGCGACCTGCTGCAGCACCCTGGCAAACGCGCTGCCGGCGACGATCACCAGCAGCACCACCACGGTGGCGGCCACGGTCTGCGCCAGCTCGCGCAGGAAATATCGGTCGAGAATGCTCAGCATGCGATAAACTTGTGTGCTTACCCGGTTCGTTGCGATCAGCCGGCAAACCGCAAGTCTAGCCTGTCCGGCCTCGCGTCGGGCCCAAACAGGAACCTTCCTGATGACTCTTCAGTTCAGCCTCGGTACCACTTCACCCGAAACCGTCGACAGCCCATGCGTGCTGGTGGGCGTCTACGAACAGGGTGTGCTGACCAGCGCCGCCGCGCGCGTGGACAGCGCCAGCGAGGGCCTGATCAAACGCCAGGTGGAAAGCGGCGACATCACTGGCAAGGCCGGCTCCAGCATGCTGCTGTTCGCGCCTCCCGGAGTCACCGCCAAGCGTGTGCTGGTGATCGGCCTGGGTGCGCAGAAGTCGATGGACGGCGCGCGCTTCCAGAAGGTGAACATCGAGGCGACGCGTGCGCTGGGCCGCCTGCCGGTGGACGCGGTCGTGTCGTACCTGACCGAAGTGGAAGTGCCCGGCCGCAGCGAGGCCTGGCGCGTGCGCATCGCCGCGCTGGCCAGCGACTTTGCCGCCTACCGCTACACCGCCACATTCAAGCCGCGCGAAAAGAGCAAGCAGACCGAGCTGGCCGCGATCACTTTCAGTGCCGGCACCGACGCGCAAGTCGGCCTGGATCAGGCCAGCGCGATCGCCGAAGGTGTGCGCTTTACCCGAGAACTGGCCAACCTGCCGCCTAACATCTGCAACCCGGCATGGATCGCCAGCCAGGCGCAGGCCTTCGCCGACAGCCAGGACGAGCGCACCACCTGCAAGGTGCTCGACCATGTCGAGATGGAACAGTTGGGCTTCGGCTCACTGCTGGCGGTGGCCCGCGGGTCGGCCAACAAGGCCAAACTGGTCGCGCTCGAGTACAAGGGCGGCAATGCGGGCGACAAGCCGTATGCGTTCGTCGGCAAGGGCGTCACCTTCGATTCCGGCGGCATCAGCCTGAAGCCCGGCGCCGGCATGGAAGAGATGAAATTCGACATGGGCGGCGCGGCCGGTGTGCTGGGCGCGTTTATCGCCGCGGTGAAGATGGGCCTCAAGCTCAACCTGGTCTGCGTGGTGCCGGCGGTGGAGAACATGCCCGATGGCGACAGCTACCGCCCCAGCGACGTGCTGACCAGCCTGTCCGGCCTGACCATCGAGGTACTCAACACCGACGCCGAAGGTCGCCTGATCCTGTGTGACGCGCTGACCTGGACTGCGAAGACGTTCCAGCCGCATACCCTGATCGACGCCGCCACGCTCACCGGTGCCTGCGTGGTCGCGCTGGGCAAGCACGCCAGCGGCCTGATGAGCAAGCACGACGACCTCGCCGCCGAGCTGCTCGCCGCCGGCGAGGAGACCCTCGACCGCGCCTGGCGCCTGCCGCTGTGGGACGACTACCAGACCCAGCTGGATTCCGGCTTTGCCGACGTCGCCAACATCGGCGGCAAGACCGCCGGCGCGATCACCGCCGGCTGCTTCCTGTCACGCTTCACCGACGGCCAGCGCTGGGCCCATCTGGACATCGCCGGTACCGCCTGGGACGAAGGTCGCAAGGGCCTGGCCACCGGCCGCCCGGTGGCGCTGCTGGCGCAGTGGCTGCTGGATCGAGGGTGAAATGAAAAGCGGGGAATCCCGCAAGGGGACTTCCTTGTGGTCGCGGGGAACAGGGAACGGGGAACACCGAGCGCGCGGCGAACTGCTGCTGTTGCGCATGAACATGGTGTCCGGACTTTCCGGGAACAGCCACTCGACCGCAAAGCCGACGTTCACCGCCCCCTGTCCCCCGTTCCCCGATCTCTGACCATGCCCCGAGCCGACTTCTACCTCATCGACAAACCGCGCTTCCGCGAGCAACCGCTGTTGCTCGTGTGCGAACTGGCCAGGAAGGCGTTTGCGGCGCGTCAGCCCACGCTGATCCTGACCCGCGACCACGAGCAGGCGCACGTGCTCGACGAGTTGCTGTGGGCGTTCGATGACGACGCGATGATTCCGCATCAGCTGGCCGGCGACGATGACGACGACGAAGCAGCCGTGCTGATCGTGCCACCCGGGGTCGACAGCGCCGACCGGCCATTGCTGATCAATCTGCGCGAGGGCTGCCCCGGCGGCAGTTACCAGCGCGTGCTGGAAGTGGTCGCCGCCGAACCGGCCGAGCGCGAAGGCTCGCGCAACCGCTGGCGCGAATACCAGCGACTGGGCGTCGAGTTGCACAAGTTCGACATGTAGTTCCCGCTCAAGCCGACGGTATCGCCGGTGTTCGATCCACGATGCGCGCCAGGGCATCGTTCAGCTGTTCGCCGCTGAGCGGCTTGCGCAGGAAACCATCCATCCCCGCGTCGCGGGCAAGCGCCTCGTCACGACTGCCGGAGCGTGCGGTTACCGCCACGATCGGCAGATGCTGGCCGGCGGGCTCGCGCTGGCGGATCAGCCGGGCAACCTGAAAGCCGTCGACGCCGGGCAGATCCAGATCGAGCAACACGGCGTCGAAACGGGCATGTGCCAGCTCGGCCAGGGCGGCCAGTCCGTTGGTGACATGCAACAGCGTGTGGCCTTCGCGCTCGAGCAGGCCTCGGATCACCGCCGCCACGATGCTGTCGTCCTCGACCAGCAGCAGGCGATAGCAGCCCCCGGTTGGCGTCGGCGTTGCCACCGGCAGCGGTGCCGCCGGCTCCTGCAACGGCAACCGCACGCGGAACGTGCTGCCGTGGCCGACCCGCGACTCCAGCTCGATGCTGCCGCCCATCATGTCGACCAGCTCGCGGCAAATCGCCAGACCCAAACCGCTGCCGGCACGTCGCTGCGGTCCATCGGCCTGCTCGAAGCGCTGGAACAGGCGTGCCTGACTCGCCTCGGGAATGCCCGGGCCGGTGTCGCTGACGCTGAGGATCAGGCCGTCGGCGCTGCGCCGTGCATTGAGCGTGACCTTGCCGTGTTCGGTGAACTTCAATGCGTTGTTGGCCAGGTTGAGCAGGACCTGCTTGATCCGCACCGCGTCACCAACCAGTTGCGCCGGCAGGTCGTCGGCCAGCTCCAGCACGAAGCGGATGCCCCTGGCATAGGCCAGCCCCTCCTCCAGTTGCGCCACGTCCTCGAGCAACTGGCGCGGATCGAACGGTGCCGGCTCCAGCTCCAGCCTGCCGGCCTCGATCCGGGCCAGATCCAGGGCGTCATTGAGCAGTTTCAGCAGCATCCCGCCGGAACGCTGCATGGCCCGGGTGTAATCGTGCTGCAGCGGATTGAGCGGTGTGCTCAGCAGCAGTTCGGCCATGCCCATCACACCGGTCATCGGCGTACGGATCTCGTGACTCAGCGTGGCCAGGAACTGGGTTTTTGCCGCGCTGGCCGCCTCGGCCATCTGGCGCTGCTGTTCGACCATCTGCATGCGATGGCGTTGCGCCAGACGCCGACGCCAACCGTGCAGGATCAGCCCCACCAGCGCCACCGCCAGCAGCAGGTAGATCAGCCACGCCCACCAGCGCACCCACGGCGGCGCCTGCACATGCACGCTCAATGGCGCGGCCATGCCCCACTGGCCATCAGCACTGGAGCCGTGCACCTGCAGCACATAGTTGCCGGCGCCGAGCCTGACGAATTCGCGCTGACCGAGATTGCCGGTGTCGACCCAGCCGCTGTCGAAACCATTCATCCGGAAGTAGTAGTGATTGGCGGCTGGATTGACATAGGAAGCCACCCGGACCTGTACCCGCAGATCACTATCGCGCCACTGCAGGCGCACCGGCTGATCCGGCCGCAGCGCCACGGTGTGGCCGTCGCGCCGCACGGTGATACGGGTCAGCAACAGCAGCGGCTTGGGGCCGGGTTGATCCAGTTGCAACAGTTGCTTCGGCTGGAACGCAATGACGCCACCGCTGCTGGCCGCGAACAGGGTTCCGTCCGCAGTCATGGCGATCGAGCCGTTGGTGAATTCCGCGCTGGACAGCCCCTGCGCCGCACCGAACGAAGTAAAGCGATGAGTGCGCGAATCGAGACGACGCAGACCGGGACTGCTGAACAGCCACAATTGGTTGGATCGGTCGACCCACATGGTTCGCAAGTCCGCGGCCAGGCTCATCCGGCCGATGTCCAAGCTGTCGTCGCGCCGGGCACGCCCGTCGACCAGTCGATAGTGCGCCAGATGCTTCTCGGTGGCGATCCAGAAACCATCCCTGTCAAACGCGAACGCGAAGATCTCCTCATGCGGCACGCCTTCGACAAAGGCCAGCGGCCCGCCATGCCCGTCGCTGCGCATCAGTCCACCGGGACTGGCATACCACAACGCACCGTCGTGGACGGTAAGCTGATCGGAAAAACGGGTCGCGT
>JAJXYE010000406.1 GCA_021780735.1 Pseudomonadota bacterium
AGCAACCTCCCGCAACGGCATGTCGGCAACGCGGGTTGCCACCCACTTCGCGGGTATCTGGCCCATGGCATCAGTAGAACACCTCTGGAGCAAGGTTCAGCGCTACCTGTCCACCGATCAGCCCGTCGCGGCGAAGATCGCCTGCGAAAGCATTCTCAGTCGCGACCCGACGCATGTGGACGCCCTTCTCCAGCTGGCCGGCATCCTGCTTGCCGGACGCCGCGTGCGCGACGCCGCGCAATGCCTGCTCCGCGCCGCGCGGATTCCGACACGGGATGTGCAGTATGCGTATTCGGTGGCGATGGCATTGTTGCGTGTGGGTGAGGTGGTTGCCGCGCGCGAGTGCGTGGATCGGATCACCGAATCGGCCAGATCCGGCGAGGAGTGTGCGGCGCTGGCGCAGTTCCGCCAGGCGACCGGCGAACATCGCCAGGCGCTCGCCCTGCTCGAACGTGCCCGGGCACTGGGTCTGGACGGCGCTGAATTCCGCTACTTCCTCGGACATCAGCAGATGTTCAACGGCGACACCGAGGCGGCGCAGACCTCCTTTGAAGGCTGCCTGCACCTGCATCCGGGCTTCGGCCGGGCCGCGCTGCTGCTGACCCGTCTGCGCATGCAGGAACCCACAACGCAGCAGCTGCGGCAGCTCGAGCACCATGCGCCGTTCGTCGAAACCGGCAGCAGCGACGATGCGGCACTCGAATTTGCCCGCTTCAATCTGCTCGATGCCCTGGGCGAGGTGGACGCGGCCTGGTCGGCCCTGCAACGCGGCAACGCGATCATGCGCGCCCGACTTGCGTACGACCCGGCCCACGAAGCGACACTGGTCGATCGGATCATCGCACTTTCATCGCACCCGTCCGCAGCAGCTACGGCAGAGATGGAGGCCGATGAGGCTGGCGCGCAGCCCATCTTCATCATCGGCATGCCGCGCTCCGGCACCACCTTGCTGGAACGGATCCTGGGCAATCATTCACAGGTGGTTGCCGCCGGTGAACTCGACGACTTCGCCCGCCAGCTGCAATGGCAGGCCGACTGGCATGACCGCTACCTGGTCGATCCCGGCCTGCTGCAACGACTGGATCAGGTCGACCTGGCGCAGGTCGGCCATCGTTACCTGGCGCAGACACGATGGCGCGCAGGCGACCGGCCCCGGTTTGTCGACAAGCTGCCGATGAACTACTTTCTGGCCGGCTACATCCAGCGCGCGCTGCCGCACGCACGGATCGTGCACATCCGGCGCGACCCGCTGGATGTGTGCTTCTCCAACTACAAGGCGTATTTCGGCGACGACAGCGCCTACAGCTATGACCTGACTGCGGTGGTCGAGCGCCATCGCCAATACGAAAGGCTGATGCGGCACTGGCACGACCTGATGCCGGGACGCATTCTGGACGTCTCCTACAGCCGCCTGATCCACGCACCGCAAACCGTCGCGCGAGAGATTCTCGAGCATTGCGGGCTGGCTTTCGAGTCCGGCTGCATTGACATCCGCAGCAACACGGCACCGGTTTCCACCCTGAGCGCCGAACAGGTGCAGGAAAGCATCCATGACCGCGCGGAAGGTGCGTCGAGCCGCTATGCAGGGCACCTCGCCGAAGTGCGGGAGGTATTGAGCCGCAGCTAGGTCGAACGCACCACCAGGCTCACCGGCAAAGTCTCCGACTCGACCGGCTCGTCGCGGATCAATGCCAGCACCTTGCGCGCCAGCAGCATCCCGCCCTCCTGCCAGTCCTGATGCACCGAGCTGAGCGCCGGCAGGAAGCTGGCCCCCAGCGGCATGTCGTCGTAACCCACGACGGAGACGTCGCCGGGTACCGAGCGACCCATTTCCTGGATACCCCGAATAGCCCCCATCGCCAGCAGATCGCTGCAGGCGAAGATCGCATCGAAGTCCACCCCGCGCGCATGCAGCGAGTGCACCGCATCGGCGCCGGAATCGGGCGTGAACTCGTCGCGCCGCATCAGCAGGGGCTTGATGCCGTGCGCACCCAACGCATCGACGAACCCGTTCAAGCGGTCGTAGATCTCCGGATGACTTGGATTGCCGATGAACACTGGATGGCGGCGACCCCGCCCGAAGAAATATTCGGCGACCACTGCACCGCCGAGCCGGTTGTCGCTGCCGACCACCACATGCGTGTCACCCTCCAGCCCGGCGCCCCACACCACCATCGGCACCCCGAGCTTGTCGAACCGGTGCACGGCCTCCTGACGCACACCCTGGCCGAGCAGGATCAGGCCATCGGCCGCCTGCACCGCGGCAGCCGAAGCGCCTTGCCGCGTGGTCAGCAAGACGCTGTATCCGGCCGCTGTCAGTTCCTGCGAAATGCCGCCGAGCAAACCCAGTGGATAGGGATCGAACATGGTGCGGTCGCTGGACGGTTTCATCTCGACGATCACCGCCACCGTGTGGCTGCGCCGCAGGCGCAGGTTGCGGGCGCTGATATTGAGCTTGTAGCCGTGCTCCCTGGCCAGTTCGCGGATCCGTTCGCGCGTTTCCGGGTTCACCAGCGGACTGTCGCTCAGCGCCCTGGAAACCGTGATCTTGGACAGACCCGCCAGTTCAGCCAGATCTGCCATGGTCGGACCGGCCGAAAGCAGTTTGCCCGCCTGTTTCTTGGGTTTCCGGCTCAATGCCCGTCCCTCCCGTGTGCAACCCGGGCTCATGCCCGGCATGGCCCAAGTGTGGCCACTTACGCCTGAGGCGTCCATGCCGCGTGATCACCCGACAGCCAGCCGGCCAGACGCGATCTCCGCCAGCACGGCACGCCGGCTGCAGGCCAGCACGGCGGATGATACCGTTACCATAACTTGATACCGATATCATTTCTCGGCAAACTCGGGCTCGCAGGACAGTCTTCTTCGCACCGGATCACCTTGCATCGCTGCTGACATGGCGATGCCGTCCGTCCCGCGCTCGCCCAGTCATCACTCAGCAGGTGCCCATGAACCGATTCCGCATGATCGCCGCGCTGGCGCTGATCTACATGGTGTTCGCGATCCTGCTCAACAGCGTCGGCACGGTGATCCTGCAGGCCATCGTCAGTTTCGGCGTGGACAAGCCGCAAGCCAGCCTGCTCGAGCTGTTCAAGGATCTGACGATCGCGGCGACCTCGCTGCTGGTGGCCTCGTTCCTGCCCTTGCTGGGCTACCGCCGGGCGATGATCCTCGCCCTGCTGATCGTCGGCAGCGCCTGCACCCTGATGCCGCTCTACCCCGGCTTCCACACCACCGAACTGCTGTTCACCTGCATCGGGGTGTCGTTCGCGCTGACCAAGGTGGCGGTGTACTCGTCGATCGGACTGCTGACCAGCAACAAGGCCGAGCACGGCCGGTTGACCAATACCATCGAGGGCCTGTTCATGGTGGGCGTGCTGGCCGGCGGCTGGATCTTCAGCGCCTTCATCGACTCCGCCGCGCCGGCCAACCCATCCTGGCTCAATGTGTACTGGCTGCTGGCCGGATTGTGCGCACTGGTGATCGTGCTGCTGGCCACCTCGCAGCTGGACGAATCGGCAGCGCATACCGAACGAACCAACTCGATGCGCGGCTCGCTGCAGGAAATGCTGCAGCTGTTCCTGCGCCCGCTGGTCTACGTCTTCCTGATCTCCGCCTTCCTCTACGTGCTGATCGAGCAGAGCTTCGGCACCTGGCTGCCGACGTTCAACAATGAAGTGCTCAAGCTGCCCAACGCGATGAGCGTGCAGGTCGCCAGCATCCTGGCCGGCACCACCGCGATCGGTCGCCTGCTCGCCGGCCAGGTGCTGCGACGGGTGCCCTGGTATGTGCTGTTGAACATCTGCGTGATCGGCATGGGCCTGCTGGTGGTGGTGACCCTGCCACTGGCCGAGCACGTGGCCGCACGCGCGAACGTCGGCTGGTTCAACGCACCGGTCGCCGCCTACCTGATCCCGCTGATCGGCCTGCTGATGGCGCCGATCTATCCGGTGATCAATTCGGTGGCGCTGAGCTCGCTGCCGAAGCCTTCGCACGCGGCGATGACCGGCTTGATCGTGATCTTCTCGGCGCTGGGCGGCACGCTGGGGTCACGCATCACCGCGATCGTGTTCTCGCGCTTCGACGGCATCCATGCGTTCTACTTTTCGCTGATCCCGATGACGCTGTTGCTGTTTTCGCTATTCCTGTTCAAGCGCGAGACCGACCGCGACGGCATGGCGGTTCCGGTCAAGGTCAGTCTAGCCGCCAAGTAAGCGCCGTTTCCGCCACCACGGACAGCACGCATCGACACGATGGAGTTCCCATGAAACATCTCCCGCTCAAAATTTCCTGCCTGTGGCTCATCGCGTCGCTGATCGCCGCGCCGGCGTTCGGCCAGACCGACCCGAGCTTCCTGCTCACCGGGACCGCGAAGAATTTCGACAGCTACTTCCCCAGCTACCTGGCCAACGGCTATTTCTCGACGATGACCTCGCCGCGCGGCACCGAGCCCGACATGGGCTACATGGTCGCGTTCATGGACTACGCCAAGGGCGACATCTCGCGTCCCGCAGCGATCCCCGGCTGGAGCGAGATCGACTACAACCCCGGCGGCGGCTGGCTCAATTCGACCCGGCTCGACCCGAAGATATTCGCCGACTACGCGCAGACGCTGAACATGCACGACGGCACGCTGTCGACGCGCTACCGCTTCGACTTCGCCAACAAGTCGACCGACGTGCAGGTGACCACCTTCGTCAGCCAGGCCGACACCCACCTGGCCGCCACCCGGCTGTCGATCACTCCGCATTTCGACGGCAAGATCCAGCTGACTTTTCCGATCCGGCTGTGGTCCGAACACCAGCCGCGCTTCCCGATCGCCAGCATGACCGGCGACGAAATGATCAACGCGGTGATCGCCAGCGGGCAGAACCTGCAGAACAAGCCGGTGCCGACGCCGGATCGCGCGGCGGTGTGGTATCCCGGCCACACCCGCATCCTCGCCAGCGACGGCGACGCGAAGCAGTTGACCCTGTGGCTGGACGGCCAGGCCGAGCAGGGCCTGCACATGGCCGAGGCCGCGGCGATCGGCCTGCCGGCGGGGATCAAGGTCGACGCCGCCACGCTGGAGAAGGGACCGGACAAGCTGTCGCTGAACCTGACGGTGAGCGTGCACAACGGCAAGACCTACACTTTCACCAAGTACATCGCGGCCTCCCGCCAGGACTGGGGCGGCGATGCGAAAGCCGACGTGGCGCTGGCCGAGGCCGCGCGCAGAACCGGCTTCGAACCCCTGCTGGCCCGACATGTCGCGGCTTGGAACAAGCTGTGGCAATCGGACATCGTGGTCGATGGCGACCCGAAGGTGCAGCTGGCGGTGCACTCGGATCTGTACTACCTGCTGTCCAATACCACCGTCGGCACGGCCTGGCCGATGGGCGCCTGCGCACTCACTCCCGGCTATGCCGGCCATGCATTCTGGGACAGCGATTCGTGGGTGTTCCCCGCCCTGCTGCTGCTGCACCCCGAACGGGCCAAGCCGATCGTGATGTTCCGCGACCGCACCATGCAGCCGGCGCGCGAACGGGCCAGGCAGTACGGCGCCAGGGGCACCATGTATCCATGGGAAGCCGATCCACAGACCGGCGTCGACAACACGCCGCATTTCGCCTATGGCGTGTTCCGCGAGATCCACGTCAACGCCGACATTGCCATTGCGCAATGGCAGTACTACCTGGCCAGCGGCGACAAGACCTGGCTGAAGCAGCATGGCTGGCCGGTGATCCGCGAAATTGCCGAGTTCTGGAAAAGCCGGGTGAGCTGGAACGCCTCGGCAAACCGCTACGAGATCCATCACGTCACCTCGCCCGATGAGGCCTACGACGACGTGCCGAACGATTCATTCACCAACGCCGCCGCACGCAAGGCATTGCAGATCGCCGACAAGGCTGCCGCGGTGGTCGGCGTCACGCCCGACCCGAAGTGGGCCGAGATCGCCTCGCACATGTACATCCCGTTCGATCGGGCCAACCAGCGCCATCGCGACTTCGATGCCTCGGTGCCGCACGACAAGATCACCTGGATGGGCTCGTCGCTGGTCTGGCTGATGTATCCGAACCTGGATCTGCCGATGTCCGCGCAGATCCGCCGCAACGACTTCGCGTTCCAGCTGCAGGAACTGAAGACGCACGGCGACGACCCGAACGAGATGATGATGGTGATGCTCGCCGTCGGCGAGGCCGAACTGGGCGACGGCAAGGCCGCGGGCGACTGGATCCAGCGCAACCTGGTCGGCTTTCTCAAGCCGCCGTTCAACGTGCGCACCGAGACGGTGGCCAACAATGCCGGCTACATCCTGGCGACCTCGGCCGGCTTCGTGCAGAGCTTCGTGTATGGACTGTCCGGCCTGCGCATCGAGAACCAGGGCCTGGTCGAGGCGTATCCGCCGGTACTGCCGCCCGGCTGGAAATCGCTGACGCTCAGGCATGTCAGCTTCCGCGGCAAGCACTACGACATGGTCATCGCGCGCGATGCCAGCGGCAAGGTCAGCCTCACCCGCCAGCCGGAATAGCTTCGGCGCCATGATGCCGGGCATCCCGGCATCCCTCCCGGGAGTTCCAGATGAAGCATCCGCTGCGCAAGCTGGGCCTGCTGGTCGTGACGGCACTGGCTTTCGCCGCGCCGCTCGTCCGGGCGGCCACCGATCCGGGCTTCCTGCTGAGCGCCACCTCGAAGGACTTCGCCAGCTACTTTCCGGGCCAGCTGGCCAACGGCTATCTGTCCACCACCACCGGGCCACGCGGCACCGAAGGCAATCTCGCCTACCTGGTCGGCTTCATGGATTACGGCAAGGACGACATGTCCCGGCCGGCGGCCATCCCCGGCTGGAGCGAGATCGACTACAGCACCGGCACCTCCCACGCCGGCCACTTCTGGATGAACCAGGTCGACCTCAGCCCCTCGCTGTTCGAGCACTACCGCCAGGTGCTGGACATGCACGAGGCCACCCTGACCACCCGCTACCGTTACCTCGACCACGGCCGGAACACCCGGGTCGAGGTGCAGAGCCTGGTCAGCGAGGCGTCGCCGCATCTGGCCGCCAGCCGGATCTCGATCACCCCAGAGTTCGATGGCGTGGTGCAGCTGTCGTTCGCGTTCAATCTGTGGGCGCCGTACCAGCCAAGGATGCCGCTGGCAAAATTGAGCGGCGACGAGATGCAGATCGCGGTGGCCGCGCACAACCTGGGCTTCCAGGCCGTTCCACCGGCCACGCCGGATCGTGCCGCGGTGTGGTATCACGGCGACACCCATGTGCTGGCCCGCGACGGTGACCGCAAGCAGCTGACCTTGTGGCTGGACGGTCGCGCCGAGCGGGGCCTGGGCATGGCCGAGGCGGCGGCAGTCAGCCTGCCCGAAGGCCTGCGGCCAGTCGAGGTGACGGTCAACAAGAGCACCTACCGGCTTTCGCTCGATCTGCGCGTGCGGGTGCACAAGGGGCAGACCTACACCTTCACCAAGTACGTGGCCGTGTCGCGCGCGGGCTGGGGCGGCGACGCCAGGGCGGATCTGGCGCTGGCGAAGGCGGCGCGCGCCAACGGCTTCGACGCCTTGCTGGGCGCCCAACGCAAGGCCTGGGCCGAGCTGTGGAAAAGCGACATCATCATCGATGGCGATCCGGCCATGCAGCGGGTGGTGCATTCGGACCTCTATTACCTGCTTGCCAACGCCACGCCCGACACCGCCTGGGCCATGGGTGCCTGCGGGCTGACCACCGGTTACGTTGGCCACATCTTCTGGGACAGTGATTCATGGATCTTCCCGGCCCTGGTGCTGCTGCATCCGCAACGCGCCAGGTCGCTGGTGATGTTCCGCGACCGCACCCTCCCCGCCGCAAGGCAGCGTGCCCATGCGCGTGGCCTGCAGGGCGCGATGTACCCGTGGGAAGCCGACCCGCAGAACGGCACTGAGCAGGTGGTGCATGCCGCCTGGGTGCTGGGCGAACGCGAGATCCACGTCAACGCCGACGTCGCCATCGCGCAATGGCAGTACTACCTGGCCAGCGGCGACAGGCAGTGGCTGAAGCAGCACGGCTGGCCGGTGATCCGCGACGTCGCGCGCTACTGGACCAGCCGGGTGCACTGGAACGCCCAAAAGCAGCGTTACGACATCCTTCACGTCACCTCGGTCGAGGAGAACTACAACGACGTCCCCAATGACACCTTCACCAATGCCGATGCGGCCAGGGCGCTGCGCATCGCGACCGCTGCCGCGGCCGTGGTTGGCGCCAGGCCCGACCCGCATTGGGCCGCGATCGCGGCCAAGATCTATCTGCCGTTCGCCGAAGCGGGGCAACACCATCTGGACATGGATCCAGGCGTGCAACACGACCTCGGTGGCAACGACCTCGCCCTGCTCGCCTTCCCCTCGCTCGACCTGGCGATGAGTGCGCAGGTGCGACGCAACGACTTCGCCATCGCGCTGAAGCCGATGGCTGCATCACACCGCATACCCACCACCATGGGCCTCGGTCCGTTGCCGATCGCGGCGGCCGCCGCCGGCAACGCGGACGAAACGACCCGCTGGATCGAGCGCAATGCCGCGGCCGACATGTTCAAACCGCCGTTCAACGTGCGCCCCGAGACCGCCAGCAACAACACCGGCTACTTCCTCACCGGCTCGGCTGGCTTCGTGCAGGACCTGCTCTACGGTCTGACCGGGTTGCGCATCGAAGCGGCGGGCCTGATCGAGGCCTATCCGCCGGTGCTGCCGCCGGATTGGAGATCGCTGACCCTGAAGCACCTCAGCTTCCGCGGAATCCACTACGACATCACCATCGACCGCGATGCCGCAGGCAAGCCGCGGCTGACGCGCAAGGTGATCTGAACGTTGCACAGGAGATGGCCATGAACACCAACCGCTACAGGCCGCTGCTCGCCTGCCTTGCAGGTTTCTGCCTCAGCGCTTCGGCGCTGGCGGCGCCGCCCGGAGTGGACGCGCAGGGCACGGCCACCGCCGCGGGTTTCCAGGTTCCGTACTCGGCCTACGCCTCGCCGCAGGCACGACGGATGTTCCAGCAGGTGCTCGACCAGGGCCGGCACGCACCGCCGCTGGCGGGCCCGATCCAGGCCAGTCGCGCCTATTACGACACGATCAACACCGATCGCGCCAACCGCATGAAGCGGCTGTACCCGGTGAAGATCGCCACGCGCAGCATCGGCGGCGTACCGACCCAGGTCGTCACGCCGCGCCAGGGTATCGCCAGCAGGCAACGCAAGCGGGTGCTGATCAACCTGCACGGCGGCGCCTTCCTGTGGGGTACCGGCAGCGGCGGACTGGTCGAATCCATTCCGATCGCCAGCCTGGGCCGGATCAAGGTCATCACGTTGGACTATCGGCAGGGGCCC
>JAJXYE010000042.1 GCA_021780735.1 Pseudomonadota bacterium
ATTGGCCAGCAGCTCGCGGCCCAGCTCGACGTTGGTGCCCTGCAGGCGCACCACCACCGGAATGGTCAGGCCCACTTCCTTGACCGCGGCGATGATGCCCTCGGCGATCAGGTCGCAGCGCACGATGCCGCCGAAGATGTTGACCAGGATGCAATTGACCTTGTCCGAAGACAGGATCAGCTTGAACGCCTCGGTCACGCGCTCCTTGGTGGCGCCGCCGCCAACGTCGAGGAAGTTGGCCGGCTCGCCGCCCGCCAGCTTGATCACGTCCATCGTGGCCATCGCCAGACCGGCGCCGTTGACCATGCAGCCAATGGTGCCGTCCATCGTCACGTAGTTGAGGTTGTTCTGCAGGGCGGCCGCTTCGGCGGCGTCTTCCTGGGTCAGGTCGCGCATCGCGGCCAGATCCGGGTGGCGGAACTCGGCGTTGTCGTCGGAGTTCACCTTGCCGTCGAGTGCGGCCAGGTTGCCGTCTTCCAGCACGGCCAGCGGGTTCAGCTCGACCAGGGCCAGGTCCTTCTCGTTGAAAAGCTTGTACAGGCCCAGCATGATCTTGGTCAGCTGGTTGACCTGCTTGCCGGTCAGATCCATCGCGAAGCCAAGCTGGCGGCACTGGTACGGCTGCAGCCCTTCGACGAAGTCGACCACGATGGTGTGGATGTCTTCCGGGGTCTCCCTGGCAACCTGCTCGATGTCCACGCCGCCATGCTTGGAGGCGATGAACGAGACCGACTTGCTGTCGCGATCGACCAGGATCGACAGGTACAGCTCGCGGGCGATGTTGGTGGCATCTGTCACCAGCACCAGGTTCACCGGCAGCGCACGGCCGGCGGACTGGTAGGTTTCCATGTGGGTGCCCAGCATCCCCTTGGCAGCGGCGTGCACGTCGTCAAGACTGCGGCAGAACTTGACGCCGCCGGACTTGCCGCGGCCACCGGCGTGGATCTGTGCCTTGACCATCCATTGGGAACCGCCGAGCGCCTTGGCGGCATCGACGGCGGCGTCGGGGGAAGTGGCGACCTTGCCCGGCGGCACGGCGATGCCGTACTGCGCGAACAGTTCTTTGGCCTGGTATTCGTGGAAATTCATTCGATACCTCGAGCGAACGGGGAAACATGACGGCCGCACGCGTTCACGGCTGCGTGGGTCAGGGAGTCGGACGGCGGAACAACGCGCTGCATGAAATGCAGAACGCCGGCCACCCAGGGTGGCAGGATTCGCGCGATACGGCCCCCCATTTTCGCGGAAGCGGGCGCCAATGAAAAGAGCAGGCCTGCCAATCCCCCCCCGCATGGGGCGGTTTCATGCGATCCGTCGCCTCCACATCGACTCTTCGGCACGGCCTATACTCCGTCGCAACTGCCATGGAGTGCCCGCCACGTGTCAAGCACACCAGTTTTTGCCGAATCCCCCGCCGGCACGGCCGCGGTTCGCCACGAGCTGAGCTTTCTCAATGTGTTTCGGCTGGTGCAATCGCTGGTCTACGCCGGCCTGGCCTTTACTCCCGCAGGCATGGGCTGGCCCGAGCTGGCAACGCCCGGCCTCGCCCGCACCGTCGCAACGGTGTACCTGGTATTCGCGCTGGTGGCCCTGCTGCTGAACCGGCGCAGCATGGGCTACGTCAGAACGGCGGTCGCCACCTGCCTGGTGGTGGACATCGTCGCCGCGATCATGGCCATCGTGGCCATGCACGATGCACGCATCGGCATCGCGATGATGCTGGCGGTCAACCTGAGTGCAGGCGCGCTGATCCTGCCGCTGCGTCTGTCCAGCTTCTTTGCCGCACTGGCCACGCTGGGCATGCTCGGCCATACCATCTTCTGGCCATCCGGCAACAACCCGGGCGATCGCGACCTGCTCGAGGCGGCCCTGTTCGGTCTGGCCTACTTCGCCAGCACCGCGTTGTGCAGCGTGCTGGGGCAGCAGTTGCGTGCCACCGAAGCGCTTGCCGAGCAACGCAGTACCGACCTGGCCAACCTGTCGCAGATCAACGAGCTGATCATCCGGCGCATGAAAACCGGCGTGCTGCTGGTCGACGACGCCAACCGCATTCACCAGATCAACGAATCCGCCTGGATGCTGCTGGGCAACCCCGGTGCCGATCAGCGCGACCTGGGGCAGCTGGCCCCGGAACTGTCCCGCCGGCTGTACCACTGGATGACGTCGGGCAAGCTCGACGAAACCGCTACCCAGCTCGCTGACGGCGTGCCCGAGGTGGTGCCCCGCTTCAGCCGCCTGGCACCGAACGACGACTCGCTTGTGCTGATTTTCCTGGACGATACCTCGCTGCTGTCGCGTCGCGCGGAAGAGCTCACGCTCAGCTCGCTGGGCCGGCTGTCTGCCTCGATCGCCCACGAGATTCGCAACCCGCTGGCAGCGATCCGCTATTCGGCGCAGCTGCTGGCCGAATCCAGGACCATGGACAGTTCGGACCAGCGCATGGTCGAGATCATCAACAACCATTGCATCCGCCTGAACGAGATCATCGAGAACATCCTGCAACTGTCGCGGCGCGAGCGCTCGCGCCCGGAAACGCTGGACCTGGGCCACTGGGCGCAGGACTTCGTCGAGGAATACAGCCAGGGCAACGACCTCGGCGCCGATTCCCTGCGGGTGATCACCAACAGCAGTGTACCGGTGGTCGCGGTCGCCGATCCGCAGCAGCTGCAGCAGGTGGTCTGGAACCTGGTGCAGAACGCGCTGCGTTATGGCCGTCTGCCGGGCGAGCCGGCACGCGTCATGGTGGTGGCGCGACAAGGCGAACACGGCGTGCCGATCCTCGAGGTGATCGACCGCGGCCCGGGCATCGCGCCCAAGGTGGCTGCGCAGATATTCGAACCGTTCTACACCACCCACGAATACGGCACCGGCCTGGGCCTGTATCTGGCGCGGCAGATGAGCGAAGCGAACCAGGCCGCGCTGGAATATGTGCGCGTGGCCGGTGGCGGCAGCTGCTTCCGCCTGATCCTCACCCCGGCGCAGATGAACAAGGCCACCAGCGAGGACGACGAAAGCTGAAACTCGGCGGCGCGATCCGCATCGTGCCTGTCATGGTCGCGGCCCGAGCAGATCCACGTTTTCCGTTTCCAGCCGGGATCGATGCAAGTTATCGTGCAGGCACCAAGATAGTGGGACGCCCGATGAACCGTCTTGCCTGGATCTGCCTGATGTCCGGCCTTCTACCCGCGCGGTTGATGGCAGCCGGGGCCCCCTCCGCGCCGACGATCGTCGGTAACGCCGACAATCGAATCGCGCTGCAATCGGGCACCTCTGCACCTGCGGTATTGTGGCTGGCGCATGCGAGGCAACCGGCATGGCACGGCGTGGGCGCCGACGCTCTGATCGAACATGCCACCGTCGACGGCGACCGGATTGCTCTGCATTGGCAATGGGATCCAGCCGCCAGTCGCCATGGCAAGCATTCGGCGAGCTTCGTCTATGCGGACCGCTCGGCCGGGCTGCGCCTGTACTGGGAGTGGCGCGCAGCGGCGCAGCACGGCCCGATCGAGCATGTCATCCGCATCGAGAATCTCGGCCGACACGAAGTCTGGCTGCCGTTGCAGAGCAGCCTGCATTTTGCCTGGCAGGTTCCTCCCGCGCAGGCGCTGCAGCAGCTCTGGATCGACAAGGGTGCCGGCGAACCGCCGCCGGTCGGCACGCATCTGGCCTCCGTCACCGACGGCTACCACTGGCGCGGCGAATCAAGCACGTTCGCCCACCCGCAAAAGGGCGAGCCGCGCGAGATCATTCCGTGGTTGCTGCTGCGCAACGCCGGCGCAAACGCTGGCGGCTGGTATGCGGGAGTGGAGTTCAGCGGCCGCGTCGCGATGACCCTGGCACGTCATGGCGAGACCCTCGACGGCACGATCGGGCTCAACCCCGAGCCCGGCCCGTTCCGTACCCGGCTGCTGCCGGGCGCAACCTTCGCCACACCGACCGTATTCGTCGGCGCCAGCAACGGCGATGTCGACGATACCGGCAATACGCTGCGCCGCTGGGTGCGCCAGGTACTGAACGATCCTGCGACCCTGCGCAACCCCGACTACCCGGTGGTGACCGTCAACAGCTGGGGCAGCGCGATGGCGATCACCGAGGCACGGGCGCATCGCATGATCGACGATGCGCAGCGACTGGGCTTCGAAATGTTCCATCTGGACGCAGGCTGGTTTCGTGCCGTCGGTGACTGGCATGCGAACCTGGAGAAGTTTCCGCACGGCGTGGCCGCACTGTCCGATTACGCGCACCGGCACGGCCTGAAATTCGGACTCTGGGTCGACTGGGCCCAGGCCGGTACCAGCAAAGAAAAAGGCGCACTCGACATCGCCGATCCACGGGTGCGCGACTGGCTGGTCACCGACCCGCCGCCGGGCTGGAAACCGGCCGAGTTCAAGGGCATCACCATCGACCTTGGCGTGCCGGCGGCGCAGGCCTGGGCGACCACGGAAACCAACCGCATCGTGCGCGACTACCACGTCGACATGCTCGAACACGACGGCTACGTCGTTGCCCAGGGCTGCGATCGCAGCGACCATCCGCATGCACCGATCGTCCCGGCGCATACCCGACGCTACAGCGACGACGAGTTCCTGTGGGTCGACAGTGCCAACTCGACCGATGTCAGCCTGCACGCCACCCGTGCCTACTACGCGATCCAGAACACGCTCAGGCGAAGGCACCCCGGCCTGCTGCTGGAGATATGCAACGACGGCGGGCGCATGGTCGACTTCGGCAGCGCCGCGCACGGCGACTACTTTTCCATCGTCGATTCCTACGACCCGCTATCCAATCGGCAGGCGTTCTACGATGCCAGTCACGTTCTGCCACCGGCCATGCTCGAGACCTATGTGTTTGCATGGCCAACGCCACGGATCGAGAATTTCCGCTACATGCTGCGCAGCGGAATGATGGGCTGGTTCACCGTGATGATCGACACCAACAGCTGGACCGTGCAGCAGCATGCGGCGGCGGCCAGGGAAATCGCCTTCTACAAGTCGACCCTGCGCCCGCTGATCCGCAGTGCGGATCTCTACCACGTGGGTCCGCGGCCGGACGGCAAGGGCTGGGATGGCACCGAATACTTCGACGCCGCGGGCGACAAGGGCGTGCTCTATGCGTTCCATGGCAGCGTGGCTGCACCGGCCGATTTCCGCTTCCGCTTGCGCGGTTTGCGCCGTGATGGCCGCTACCGCCTGCACTTTCGCGACGACTCCGCATCGGATCGGGTGATGCGGGGGAGCGAGCTGATGCAGACCGGGGTCGCCGTTTCATTGCCGCTGGCAAACTCATCCGAGCTGGTCATGATCGAGCGACTGCAATGAGGCAAAGATATCATTGGCCGTTGGCCGTCGCCCTGTTCTGCAGCTGTGCGCCAACGCTGGCGCAAACCGCAGTTGCAACCAGGGAAGCGCAAGGCACGGCATCACCCCAGGCAGCCGCCGGCAGCAGCCTGGTGGTGCAGCCGGCGGTGATCGTCGCCGCGGCAAAGTCCTTCCGCGATGCCAACCCCGCCCTGCAGGCGATGGTGCGCTCGGCGCTGCTCAACACCGGCAGCCAGATCGTGGCCGAGCCCGACGGCACCGCCTACGTCAAGACCGGCGACATCCCCGCCGAGTGGCTGCGCGACTCCAGTGTCCAGGTCGAGGCCACCTTCCTTGACTACGCCGCCGATCCGCAGGTGCGGGCGCTGTACAAGGCGGTAATCCAGCGCCAGGCGAAGTATCTGCTGGTCGACGCCTATGCCAATGCGTTCAAGCCGGACTACACGGTGTGGGAACGCAAGTTCGAGCTCGACTCGCTGTGCTATCCGATCCTGCTGGCATGGAAGTATTACCGGGTGACCGGCGATGCCTCGGTATTCACGCCCCAGGTGAAGAAGGCGTTTCTGCGCGTGCTGGAGGTGATGCAGATCGAACAACGGCACGCGCATCGCAGTAACTACCGTTTCAAGTCCGACACTCAGCAGGCCGGCGTCCACCCGGTGGCCTGGACCGGCATGATCTGGACCGGCTTTCGGCCATCGGATGACCCCAGCACCTACAATTACCTGATTCCTGCCGAGATGATGGCGGTGCAGGCACTGCAGGCGCTGAAGGATATCGCCGGGGTCTACCGTGATCCGGCGATGGCGGCGCGCGCCGACAAGCTGCGCCAGCAGGTGCACGCGGGGATCCAGAAGTACGGCATCGTGCCGGGGCCGGACGGCAGACCGATCTATGCGTACGAAGTCGACGGACTCGGCCATGCCCTGCTGATGGACGATGCCAATATCCCCAACCTGCTCGCCGCACCGTATTTCGGCTACGTCGGCATCGGCGATCCGGTCTACCGCAACACCCGGCGCTTCGTGCTGTCGAAGGCCAACCCCTATTTTTATGCCGGCCCGCTCGCTGCCGGACTGGGCAGCCCGCACACGCCGAAGGGCATGGTGTGGCCGCTGGGCCTGCTGGCCGAGGGCTTCACCACCGACGACCCGGCCGAACAGCAACACGTGCTGAGCATGCTGCTGGCCAGTGACCCGGGGGATCACCGGTTGCACGAGTCCTTCGACCCCCAAGACGCGAAGACATTCACCCGCGTGGACTTCGGCTGGCCCAATGCATTCTTCACCGAATACATCGCCAGGCTGCATGGCGCAGCGGCTCATCCGGTGCCGAGCACAGCGGGCCTGCGCTTTGCCAGGCAGACGGCGCAGTGAGTCCCGGGTGGCGCCAGAGCGGAGACGCATCCCGGGATGGTCGACTGGATCGTGCGCAATGAAGCCGGCGCGCGCCCGGCCGCAAATGGCCTGCAGCTGTCTGGAGCCGACCTGTGCCAACTTGCATCTGCCGCAACGGCACGCGCACTATCTGGGCGTCTCCCGGTCGACGGCGTCGCGCGTTCGATCCGCCCGGGCCACCAAGGAAGACAACGGATGGCTGAAAATTTCACCCTTACCTTCAAGCCACCGGGCAACACGCCGCCCGCGAGCACTCCGGCGCTGCGTTCCTTCGATCTTTTCCCGACTCGGATCTGGCAGGCCGGACTGCCTGCCCTGATGCCGCAGTTGCCCGACTGGATCGCCGCCGTGCAGGCCATGCGCGCAGCACATCCGCAGCCGGCCGGCCGCACCAACCGACACGGCTGGAACAGCGAAGACATGGCGGTACTCGAGCAACCGCTGTTCGCGCCGTTGCAGCAGGCCATACGCGCCGGCTGCGCCAGTGCCCTGGGCGAAATGGGCGTGCGCGGCGTACCTTTCCAGCTGCAATCGTGGATCAATCTGCATGATCGCGGCGGTTTCAATTTCTTGCATGTGCACGAGGGCTGCCTGCTGTCGGGCTGCTTCTACCTCAGCGTGCCGGCCGGCTCGGGCAAACTGGTATTCCGCGACCCACGGCCAGGCGTGATCCATGGCTACGTCAAGGGCGCAGTGCCTAATGGCTACGGCGATATCCGGCTGGCGCCGGAGAGCGGCCTGCTGGTGCTGTTCCCATGCTGGATGGAGCACTTCGTCGAGCCCCACGACAACGATCAGCCGCGCATCTCCATTTCCTTCAATGCAATCACCGTCTAGACGGTGACCGAGGCTCGTCGTGAGTCCAACGTTCGTTCAGCACCTGCAGCACAACTGGCCACTCACGATCATCGTGATCGGGCTGGCGATCTACCTTCCGATCGTGCTGGTCACCGGCGTTTTTCCAACCAACCAGGGCAGCATACGCCGATCCCGCGACCGCTCAGGTTACTGGCGCTGGGTCGGAGGCTTCGCCGTCATACTGGCCGTGTCGATCACGATTCTCGCCGGCTCCTGGCTGCTTTCGCCGGCGTGACCCGGCAGCCCGGCGCTGCCACCGCGCAGCCTGCCGCCCGCAGCGGGCGGATCGGGACGTCACTCCTGGCGATCAGGCACCACATCGAACGCGACCGTCAGTCGCGTCCGCTCGCCCGAAAAGGGCACGGTGCCATGCCAGACATAGGACGGGAACAGCACCAGCATGCCCACTTCGGGTCGAACCGTGTACTCCGCAGGCAGCGCCGGCGTGGTCATCAGACTGGGCTCACCAAAACTGAGCACGCCATCCTGCCGCCGCGGATCGGCCATGCCCTCGGGCAGGTCGATATAGCAGGCCGACGAAATCCATCCGCGTGGATGCACGTGACTGGTGTGGAAGCCGGATGTGCGCAGCCGCACCGACCAGCTGCCATTGAAACGCCAGCGGCCACGATTGCGCCGGCGCAACGGATCCGGGCCAGCGCCGATGTGCTCGATATAGCGGCGAATCGGTGCCTCGAAGGCCTTGAACAACGCCTGGATCAGCGGATCAGCATGACGGGCAAGATCCCCGGTGGTTTCCGTGCCGTGCCGCAGCGACTGGAACAGCAACGGGTGCTTCTGGGCGTCATGCAGTCGATCCAGTGAGGTTCGCAGGTCGGCCAGAAACGCGGCCATATCGGACCAGCCCGGCGGTGCCTCGAGCCGCTGCGGCAAGACCAGACGCGGGTAGTCGCAGAGCTCGTCATAGCGCGCATCGCCAAGCAGCCGCCATGCGATCGTCTGCAGTGCGATCAGGTACTGATCGTCGGCAGCCTGCGCCAGCAGCGCCTCGCAATGCGGCAAGCTGGCGCGGGCATCGCCGATACCGAGCTGGGCCGCCACCAGCAGCGTTCGGGCCGAACTGTCCGACGGCAGCAGGCGCAGCGCGCGCTCGGCCAGAGCAAGCGCCGTGGCAGGATCGAACTCCAGCGCCGCCAGGCCCGCACGCACCAGCAGCGCCGGCGCCGCCTGCGGCTGCGCGGCCTGCGACGCCAGACAGGCGTAGGCGCCGCGCGCGTCGCCGGCGCCCTGAAGCACGGCAGCCTTGGCCGCCCACAATGCTTCGTCATGGGCGAACGTCTGCAAGGCCCGATCCATGCTGGCAGTGGCCTGGGCGCGGTCGCCGGTGCGCATCCATACCAGCCGGGCCAGATTGCTCTGTGCATCGAGCAGCCGGGGTTCCAGCCTCAGGCAGTCATGCAGCGCCGCTTCAGCGCGCTCGAATTCGCCCAATGCGATCAGGCTGCGTGCATGGCTGTGATACAACGCGGCGGTTCGGTAACCCCGATCCAGTGCCTGCCGGGCCACCTTTTCGGCCTCGGCAGGCTGGTTCGCCGCATCCAGCGCAATCGCCAGGGCGTGGTCTGCCGCCGGATTCCCCGGCGAGGCGGCCAGCACCTGCCGATAGATGGCGACCGCCTCGTGCTGGCGTCCCATCGCCGCCAGCGCGGCGACGTGTTGCGTGGCCAGTTCCGGATCCACCTGGCCGCCAGCACCATGGCGCGCGGCGATCGACTCCGCCTGGGCCGGGCGC
>JAJXYE010000326.1 GCA_021780735.1 Pseudomonadota bacterium
TCATCGTTCGCAGTTCAGCTCAGCCCCCTGCCAGGAGCCCCAATGTCACGTCAACTTGCCGCCGCCCTGCTCGCACTCGCCCTGCTCGGTGGCTGCGCCACACCGCCGCCAGCGCGACCGGTCGCGCTGGCGCACCAGGCCCGCTCAGCGGCCCCCGCCAATCCGGCAGCGGATGACGATCTCAACGCCGTGGCCTGGAGCCAGACCGCGATCGAGCACGATCTGATCTACCTGCAGACCTACCGCGACGCCCAGTCACGCCTGCTGGCCGCGCTGCACGACCCGGACTGGGACGCCCTGCCGAAGAACGACCGAATGGCTCCCAGCCGCGGTCTCAAGCCCGCCGTCGTACTGGATGTCGACGAAACCGTGCTGGACAACTCGCCTTATCAGGCGCGACTGATCCGCAGCGGTGGCGAATACAACGAGGCCGACTGGGCTGCCTGGTGCAAGGAAGAAGCAGCACGGGCCTTGCCGGGCGCCGTCCAGTTCACCCGGTTTGCCGCCAGCCACGGCATCGCGGTGATCTACATATCCAACCGCGCCCAGGATCTGGATCAGGTCACCCTGGCAAACCTGCGCAAGGTTGGCTTTCCCGTCTCCGGCACCCAGTCTTTTCTGGGATTGGGCACCTTCGTCAAGGGATGCGAGCAGGTCGGCACCGAGAAGACCTGCCGGCGCCAGCTGATCAGCCGCAGATATCGCGTCTTGATGCAAATTGGCGACCAGATCGGCGATTTTGTGGACGTCATCGCGAATACTGCCGCTGGCCGCCGGCAAGCCATGAACCCCTACCTGGACTGGGTCGGCCGGCGCTGGTTTGTGCTGCCCAATGCCACGTATGGCTCGTGGGAGCCGGCACTTTTCAACAACGATTGGACGGCACCTCGCGAACGGCGCCGCAAGCAGAAAATCGACGCGCTGCGCTATCACTAGAAGTGATGTTTTCTATTATATCTTTTAAAACATGATGTTATAGACAAATACAAAAGTATTGCCTTAAGTGCGATGAGCCACTAGCATGCTCGTCGCCAACACCTGCTGACCAACTGCGACGCAGAAGAGGCCATTTCCCTTCCGGCCTGGCCGGATTTCCCCGTGAGGCTGTGAGCCCGCGGGGTTTTCTTTTTTGTGTCGCCGCCGCGCCCTTGTCGGTTGCCAGCGCGCCGCTTACCCTGCGCGATCACAGTGGCGCGACGCGGCGCCCCCTTTCCGCCATCGCGAGAACCTGCTCATGCGCCTGCCGATCCTGCGCCATACCGCCGCGGTACTTTCACTGCTCGCCGCCGGCGCCCTGCTCTGCGCCTGTCACGGCAAGGACGACGCCTCGCAGCCGGGCGGCAGCTCGCCGGTTGCAGCGATCCAGAGCTCGGTCAACCTGATCAAGGCCGGGAATTTCAACGGGCTGTGGAAACATGCCTTGCCGCCAGCCGATTACGCCAACCTGCGTGCCGACTGGGGCCGCCAGCAGCAGGAGCGGCCGCCGATTACCGCCGAGGATCGCACCAGGTTCCGCCAGGCGATGCAGCAGCTGTCCGGGCCGGATGCCGACAAAAAGCTGTATGCCGAGCTGCAACCGAAACTGGCCAGCATGGAGCAGCAGTACAAGGATCAACTGCCCGTAATGATCAGTGTCGGCGAAGCCCTGGTGAAGAACGGCATCAGCCAAAGCAAGGAACTCAGCGAAGCGCAGAAGGCCCAGCTCGGCAACGTGCTCGACGTGCTCACCCCGTGGGCCCAGCAAACCCCCTGGTTCGACCAGGCCAGGGCCAAACAGGCGATCGGGGTGGCCGTGGCCACCGTGCGCAAGCTGGATCTGAAGACGCCGGAACAATTGCGCACGATGGATTTCGACACCACCATGGCCAAATATTCCACCGGCTACGCCGGGCTCAAGCAATTGCTGGCCATCTATGGCCTGTCGCTGGACGACACCCTGAACTCGATCAAGGTCAGCCAGGTATCCAGCAGTAACGGCCACGCCGTAGTGAAGGTCGAATACACCCTGCTCGGCAAGCCGCTGTCGACCGAATCGAAGATGGTGGAGGAAAACGGTCGCTGGTACAGCGAGGATGTGCTGACCAATGCACGCAAATCTCATCAACAACTGAGCCAGCAGCAAACCACGGTGGCGACCGCGAGCAGCTCCGTGTCGGCCACCCCTGCCAGCGCGATCGGCAAAGACTGAGCAACGCAGCCGCTAGAATAGACGGATGCCGAACCTCACTACCGCGGACACCAACGCCCGCCAACGCGCCCCCTGGTGGTTCAACCTGGCCGGCCAGCTGCTGCAGCCCTGGGTACGCATACGGCGTGACCCGGCCGAGCCGGCGGCCTTGCTGCGCGCCGGCGTCGCGGTCTGCTACGTGATCGAGCGCGATGGGTTTTCCGATGCACTGATCCTGCAGCGCGCCTGTCGCGAGGCAGGTCTGCCCAGCCCGATGCAGGCGCTGGCCGGCACTCGCCGACGCCGCTCGGTGTTTGCCCTGATGCGACGCGACGGCTGGCTGTTCGGGCGCGCCCGCAAGCGCAATCCCAACGAGCCGCTGCGGCAACTCGTGCGCTCGCTGGAAGCCCTGCCCGAGCACGATATCCAACTGGTACCGGTGTCGATCTACGTCGGCCGGGCGCCAAACCGCGACAGCGGCTGGTTTCGCGTGCTGTTCTCCGAGAACTGGGTCATGGTCGGGCGCTTCGGCCGGCTGCTGGCGCTGCTGCTGAACGGACGCGACACCGTGGTGCATTTCTCCGCGCCGGTGTCCCTGCGTGACATGCTGGACGAAGCCGGCGACGTCGCACCGGAGCGCTTCAGCCGCAAGATCGCGCGAGTGCTGCGCACCCATTTCCACCGCATTCGCGCGGCGGTGATCGGGCCGGATCTTTCGCACCGGCGCACCGTGGTCGATGCGGTGCTCAACGCGGAGCCGGTGCGCGCGGCGATCACCGCCAGTGCGGCCAAGGACAAGACCAGCCACGCCAAGGCCTGGCGCAAGGCGCAAAAAATGCTGCTGGAGATCGCCGCCGACTATTCGCACCCCGTAGTGCGTTCGGTGTCGTTCCTGTTGTCGAACTTCTGGAACAAGCTGTACGACGGAATTGCCATGCATCACTTCGACAAGGCACGCGCCGCGGCGCCCGGCTTCGAAGTGGTCTACGTGCCTTGCCACCGCAGTCATGCCGACTACCTGCTGCTCAGCTATCAGCTGCACGTCTCCGGCGTGGTGGTGCCGCACATCGCCGCTGGTGTAAATCTCAATCTGCCCGGCATCGGGCCGATCCTGCGCCGCGGCGGTGCGTTCTTCATGCGCCGCAGCTTTACCGGCAATCCCCTGTATTCGCTGGTGTTCAAGGAATACATGGCGCAGCTGATCGATCGCGGCGTGCCGATCGAATATTTCACCGAGGGCACCCGTTCGCGTACGGGCAGGCTGCTGGCGCCACGAGGCGGCCTGCTCTCGATGACCGTGCGAGCCTTCCTGCGTGCACCCCGACGTCCGGTGCTGTTCCAGCCGGTGTACATCGGCTACGAGAAACTGATGGAGGGCAAGAGCTACACCGGTGAGCTCAGCGGCAAACCGAAGCAGAAGGAATCCCTGCTCGGCCTGTTGCGCGGGCTCAAAGTGCTGCGCCAGCGCTACGGCCACGTGGCGCTCAACTTTGGCGAACCCATCGAGCTGACCCCGCTGCTCGATGCGGCCAGCACTGACTGGCGCGCGGCCAGCGCCGATCCGGAAGCCAAGCCGGAATGGCTGAGCTCGGTAGTAAGTCAGCTGGCCGAGCAGATCCAGATCAACATCAACCGCGCCGCCGACGTCAATCCGATCAACCTGCTCGCCCTGGTGCTGCTGGCCACGCCCAAGCACGCCATGGCCGAAAGCGACCTGCTCAGCCAGCTCGATCTCGGCAAGACCCTGCTGGAGCAACTGCCGTATTCGGACCGGGTCACGCTGACCGCAATGAACCCGGCCGCGATCATCGCCTACGGCGAGCAGATGGGCTGGATCGAGCGCGTGCAGCATCCGCTGGGCGATGTGCTCACCGTCAACGGCGAGCAGGCGGTTCTGCTCAGCTACTTCCGCAACAACGTGCTGCACCTGATGGCCAGCGCGGCGTGGGTCGCCTGCTGCTTCCTCAACAACCGGCGCATGACGCGCGCCTCGGTGCTGCAGCTTGGCCGGATCATCTACCCGTTCATCCAGGGCGAACTGTTCCTGCCCTGGGACGACGACGGTTTCGAACAGCAGCTGCAGGCAACCATCGACTTCTTTGTGCGCCGCGGCCTGCTCGAATCCAACAACGATGGCCGCAGCCTGGAACGCAGCCCCGGCCAGGACGATGGTGCGTTCCAGCTCAAGGTGATTGCGCGCTGCCTGATCCAGGCGTTCGAGCGCTACTACATCACCCTCGCCGCGCTGGCCAAGAATGGACCGCACACGATGACCGGTGCGGAACTCGAAAACGCCTGTACGCTCACCGCGCAGCGACTGGGCCTGCTCAACGAGCTGTCCGCACCGGAGTTCTTCGACAAGGCGCTGTTCCGTGGCTTCATCCAGAAGCTGCGCGAGCGCAAGGTGGTGTGGATCGATGGCGATGGCAAGCTCGACTATGACAGTGCACTGGACGACCTGGTGCGCGATGCACGGGTCATCCTGTCGCGCGAGGTGCGTCATTCGATCCTGAAGATCACCCCGGGCGGCGAAAAGGAGCCGGCAATGGCCCACCCGTTCGCCGCGACAGCGGACGCGCAAGCGGTGACGAACGTTCCCGACGACACATCCGGCGCGGATCTGCACCAGCGCCATGTCGAGACCGAGCAGCATGAGCACGCTGCCCGCGCAGACACGGATCACGCCAAAGAGTCGCAGCACGAATAGCCCGGCAGAGGGCGACGCAGCCTAGTAGGATGACGGCACCTTCGTTGGAGACACCGTCCATGACTGCACGCCTTCCGCTTGCCATCGCAGCCATCGCGCTGTGCCTGCCTGTTGTTGCACACGCCGCCGATGCACCAGCCCGGCACGGGGTCAGCGTGCTTGATTGCGCCCGCCTGCTGGATACTGCCGCGGGCAAGATGCTCGGCGAAACCACGGTGGTGGTCGAGGACGGTCGCATCAGGGAACTGCATGCCGGCGCGCCCGATGTCGAGGCCTACCGGAAAACGGCCGTCGCCGCCGGCAATCCGTTCCGCTACGTCAAGATCGCCGATGCCACCTGCATGCCGGGCCTGATCGACTCGCATACCCACCTCACCATGCAGTTCAGCAAAAACTCGTACAGCGACAAGTTTCGCCTCAATCCCGCGGACTACGCCATCCGCAGCACGGTCTACGCCAGGCGCACCCTGCTGGCCGGCTTCACCACCGTGCGCAATCTCGGCGACGAGCACAACGAATCCATCGCACTGCGCAACGCGGTGAACGCCGGCATCGTGCCAGGCCCGCACATCTTCAGCGCCGGCCAGTTCGTCGGCACCACCGGTGGTCACGCCGACCCGACCAATGGCTTCCGCTGGGACCTGCAGGGTGACCCGGGCCCGAAGGACGGCATCATCAATTCGCCGGAGGACGCCTGGAAGGCGGTGCGCCAGCACTACAAGGATGGCGCCGACCTGATCAAGATCATGCCTTCCGGCGGCGTGCTGGACGAGAGCTCCAGCTCGGAAAACCCGCAGATGACGCTGGACGAGATCAAGGCCGTGGTCGCCGCGGCGCACGACTACGGCTTCACCGTGGCGGCCCACGCCCACGGTGCCGAGGCGATCCGCCGCGCGGTGCTCGGCGGGGTGGATTCGATCGAGCACGGTACCTTCATGGATGCCCAGGACATGAAACTGATGAAGGAGCGAGGCACGTGGTACGTGCCGACGATCATCGCCGGCCAGTACGTGATGGAGAAGGCGAAGGAAGGCTGGTATCCGCCCCAGGTGGCGCGCAAGGCCGAGGAGGTTGGCCCGGTGATCATGGCCACGGCCGGCAAGGCTTACCGCGCCGGCGTCAAGATTGCCTTCGGCACCGATGCCGGCGTCTATCCGCATGGCGACAACGCCAGGGAGTTTGCCTATATGGTGCAAGCCGGCATGCCGCCGATGTTCGTGCTGCAGGCGGCCACCACGCACGCGGCGGAGCTGCTGCACAAGCAGGATCAATTCGGCCGCATCGCCGTCGGCCGCGGCGCCGACGTGATCGCCGTGCCGGGCAATCCGCTGGACGACATCACCCTGATGCAACACGTCAGCTTCGTGATGAAGGACGGCGTGATCTACAAGCAGGGCGGCAAGCCCACGATCTGACCCCGACCGCACCGCCGGAGTCCGCTCGCGGGCGATGCCGTTGCCCTGACCCGCAATGCATCGCCCGCGAGCGGACTCCGGCGGCGAATCCATGAAACAGGCATTCCTGTAGCATTGCGCCCATGAACGAACAGCCCGAATCCCGCCCTGAGTCGACCACCCACTTCGGCTTCCGCGACGTTCCCGTCGGCGACAAGCAGAAGCTGGTCGGCCAGGTATTCACCTCGGTCGCGCGCAGCTACGACCTGATGAACGACCTGATGTCGTTCGGCACCCATCGCCTGTGGAAGCGCCATTTCGTGGCCACCAGCGGCGTGCGGCGCGGCGACCGCGTGCTGGATCTGGCCGGCGGCACCGGCGACATCGCCGCACTGCTCCTGCCGGTGGTCGGTGACGAGGGCGAGGTCGTGGTCGGCGACATCAACGCGGCGATGCTGGGTGTCGGGCGCGACCGCATGACCGACCGCGGCCTGGTCAGCGGCCTGCGCTGGGCCCAGCTCAATGCCGAGGCGCTGCCGTTCCCGGACAACAGCTTCGACGCGGTGACCATGGCCTTCGGCCTGCGCAACGTCACCGACAAGGACAAGGCCCTGGCCGACATCTGCCGTGTGCTCAAACCCGGTGGCCGCGCCCTGGTGCTGGAGTTCTCCCGCGTACAGAACGAAACCTTCGGCAAGCTCTACGACTTCCACTCGTTCCGGATCCTGCCGAAGCTGGGCCAGCTGTTCGCCGGTGACGCCGCCAGCTACCAATACCTGGCCGAGTCGATCCGCAAGCACCCGGATCAGCAGACACTGAAGCTGATGATGGAAAACGCCGGCTTCGGCCGCGTCGAAGTGCGCAACCTCAGCAACGGCATCGTCGCAATCCATCGCGCCTACAAGTTCTGAAACCCTGGCCTTGGCCACAACGCCGCGAGAAAATGCGGGGAACCCGCTCATGCCGAATCGCCATCGTTCCCTCACCGCCATCGCCGCGATGCTCGGCTGGTGCGGACTGGCGCTGCAGCTGCTGTTGTCGATCCAGTTGACCGTTGCCCATGGACGAGGCGCGCTGGCCGGCCTGTGGATCTACCTCGGCTTCTTCACCATCCTGACCAACCTGCTGGTGGCGCTGGCGCTGAGCGCCACCGCCACTGGCAGCGACGGCATGCTCGGCCGCTTCTTGAGGCGGCCGGATGTGCATACCGCGATCGCCATGAGCATCATCGTGGTGGCGGCGATCTACCACTTGCTGCTGCGCCAGCTGTGGCATCCACGCGGCTGGCAGGTGGTCGGCGATGACGCGCTGCACACGCTGATGCCGCTGCTGTTCATGCTGCACTGGTGGCTGGCCGTGCCGAAGGCGAGCCTGCGCTGGCGCCAGGTGCTCGCGTGGCAAGTCTATCCGGCAGCCTATTTCGTCTATGCGCTGGCACGTGGAGCGATCAACGGCTGGTACCCGTATCCGTTCCTCGACGTCACCACCCTGGGCTACCTGGATGTGCTGATCAACGGTTGCGGCATGCTGCTGCTGTTCATCGCCGTGGCGTCACTGCTGGTCGCACTCGGACGCTGGCAGGCGCGGCGGGCCGGCGTGCCCGCGGTGCTGCCAACGACGCGCTGATTGCAGCGATCAGTCTGCGGCAACACGAAGATCGCGCAGCAGCACGCCCGACTCCTGCGCCTCCTGCTCATGTTGCTCGTCGCGCCAGGTCTCCTGCAGCGCATCGGCGTACCAGCGCTGCATCGCCGGCAAGGCGAGCAGGCGCCGCGCATAGGCGTTGGTCGCTTCCGCAAGGTCGAGGCCATAGGTCTGGATCCGGAACGCCACCGGCGCGAAAAACGCGTCGACCGCGCCGAACCTCGCACCCGCCAGAAACGGTCCGCCAAAGCGGACAAGGCCCTCACTCCACAGCTCGTCGATACGCGCCACGTCCGCAAGCAGTGCCGTCGGCAGGTCATCGCGCAAGCGGATGCGCACGGCGCAGTTCATCCCGCAATGGTTGCGCAGGGCGGCAAAACCGGAATGCATCTCGGCGGCGGCGCAGCGCGCCCAGGCGCGCGCGACCGGATCGGACGGCCAGACGTCCGCGTGACGCTCGGCCAGATACTCGGCGATGGCCAGCGAATCCCACACCACCGTGGCCCCGTCATGCAGGCAGGGCACCTTGCCGTTGGGAGAGAATGCGCGGAACGCCTTCCAGCTGGCACCGTTGCCTTGGGCGAACGACACCAGCCGCTCGTCGAACGCAATGCCCAGTTCGCTGAGCAACACCCATGGCCGCAGCGACCATGAGGAGTAATTCTTGTTCGCAATGTAGAGCTGGTACATGTTGCCAACCTCCCTCGTGACTCAGTTCTGCTCGCAGGTGATGGGTGCCGGTGGCATGCTCGGCAGCGTGCGCCGACGCACGTTCGCCAGCGCCACGCCGGCCACCGTGACCAAGCCGCCGACCAGGGTGAGCAGGCCGGGGCGCTCACCCAGCCAGAGCCAGCCAATCAGCACGGCGATCGGTGGCGAGAAGTAGATGAAGCTCGATACCTGTGATGCCGAGGCCCGATGCAGCGCGGCGTTCCAGGCCAGGTAGCCGGTGAAAGTCGGCGCGATGCCCAGCCACAGCAGGGCGGCAATATGCGACCACGGCGCCGCGTGCATGGCGGCGCCGATGCCGCCGATGAATGGCACCGCGCCCAGCGCCCCGGCGAACAGGGTGAAGGCGGTGACGCCAATCATGCTGCTGCGGGCGAAGTACGGCTTCAAGCCCACGAAAAAAATGGCCGAGACGAGCACGCTGACCAGCACCAGCGCCGCCATCGGCTCAAACCGCACCTGCTTGCCGCTGGCCAGAACCACCATCACCACGCCGACCAGGGCCACGCCCAGACCGCTCAGCGTACGGGCCGACAGCCGCTCATGCAGCCACACCGCGGAGACCGCCGCGGTGGCGGCCGGCGCCAGGGAGATGATGATCGAGGCGGTGCCGCTGGCAATGCGCGTTTCGGCGTAGTTGAGGCACAGGTGATACACAGTCAGGCCGATC
>JAJXYE010000339.1 GCA_021780735.1 Pseudomonadota bacterium
TTCAGGATCTTGCGTGCGACCGGCGCAACAGGAATGCCGACAGTGCCGGCAACAGCAGCAGCGCGGCGAAGGCGTTGATCAGGAACATGAACACCAGCAGCACCCCCATGTCGGCCTGCATCTTCAGCGACGAGAACACCCAGGTACCCACGCCCACGCTCATCGTGACGGCGGTGAACAACGAGGCGGCTCCACGTTGCTGCAGCGCCGACAGGAAGGCCTGCTGCAGGCTGTGGCCACGCGACTTCATCTCGTGGCGTATCACCTCGAACAGATAGATTCCGTAGTCCACGCCCACGCCCACGCCGAGCGCCACCACCGGCAGTGTGTTGACCTTCATGCCGATCCCCAGGCTGGCCATCAGCGCATAGCAGAGCACGGTGACGATGCCCAGTGGGATCACGATGCAGGCGGTGATGACGAAAGAGCGGAAGGTGAGCAGGCACAGCAGGGTCACCGCGCCGAACAGGGCGAAGTTCACCCAATGATCGGCCGCCTCCACCGCCTCATTGGTCGCCGCCATCACGCCATCGTTGCCCGAGGCCAGCAGAAACTTCACCTCCGGCGTATCGAAGTGCTGCTGAAAAGCCTTCACCCGCGCCACGATGCGCGCCAGCGTGGCGGCCTGGTGGTTGACCGGGTAGATCGAGATATTCATCGCCGAGCAGTCGCTGTTGATCAGATCGCCGCCACCGCGTGTGGAAAAGCCGATTGCCTGGTTGCGCTGATCCCGGGTCGAGGGAATGGTCGACCATTTGACGTCGCCCTCGCTGAAACCGACCGTGGTGTCCTTGACGAAGCCGGCCAGGCTGCGCACCGATTGCACATCATGGCTCTGGCGCATGTCGAAGTCGAAGCGGTCGACTGCGTCGAGCACATCGGCCCGATTGCAATCGTTGGCATGCGCGGTCTGCGCAATCACCTGCAGCACGTCCACACCCAGCGCGAACTTCTTGGTGATCGCCTTGACGTCCTGGTTGTAGCGCGAGTTGGCGCGCAGCTCGGGCACGCCGACGCCGAGATCGCCGATCACCTCCGCGTGGGCCTTCCACAAGCCGACAGCCAGCAGCAACGCCGCCAGCGCCACGACCGGCGCCGCTTTCGCCGGGGTCGCGATCACCGACAGGCGCGTCCACATGGCGCCACCCAGCTTCTCGTGCCCGGCGCGGTGATGGGCGTTCGGGTCGACCTTCATGTAGGAAAGCAGGATCGGCAGCAGCACCTTGTTGCTGGCGATCATCAGCGTCACACCCAGCGTGGCGGTAATCACCAGGTCGCGCACCACCTGGATGTCGACAAAGGCGATCACCATGAAGCCGATGGCATTGGCCAGCAGCGCCGACGTACCCGGCACGAACAGCTTGGCGAATGCGTTGCGGGCAGACGTCTGGGCGTCCAGACCGCGCAGCGTCTCAAGCGTCCAGGCATGGGTCATCTGCACCGCATGGCTGACGCCGATGGAGAAGATCAGGAACGGTGCCAGGATCGAGATCGGATCCAGGGTCAGTCCCACCAGAGGCATCAGACCGAGCAGCCACACCACCGGTACGGCAGCCACGCACAGCGCGGTCGCTGTGATCCTGAGCGATGCCGTATACCAATAGAGCAGCAAGGCGGTGATCAGTGCGGCGATCGAGAAGAACAGCAGTACCTCGGACGCACCGGAGGCAATGTCGCTGCTGTACTTGGCGAAGCCAAGGATGCGAACACGGAAGCGATCGTTCTGATGCCTGGCGCGGATCTTCTCCAATGCGGCGCCGACCTGGCGCAGGTCAAGCGGCTTGCCGGTCGTCGGATCCCTGTTCATCAGGGTGGCCGATATCAGCGCCCCGGAAAAGTCCCTGGCCACAATGCGTCCCAGCCATGGCGACTTCATCAGGTTGCTGCGGAACTGCGCGATGCTCGCGGCGGAGCCATCAAAATTCTCGGGCAACACCTGGCCCACCCGAAAACCGTCCTCGACGACCTCCATGTAGGTGGTGTTGGGACTGTACAGCGAGATCAGGCTGGAGCGATCGATGCCATGCAGGAAGAACAGGTCATCGTTCAATCCCTTCAGATCGGCCAGAAACGCCGGGTCGAACACATCGCCCGGCTTCCCCATCAGCCCCACCACGACCTTGTTGGCACCGCCGAAGGCCGGCTGGTACTTCATGAAGGTTCGCATGTACGGATGCGACAGCGGCACCATCTTGTCGAACCCGCCCTGCACCTGCAGGCGCGTCGCGGCCGCAGCCAGCGCCAGGGTCACCGCGATGCCGAGCAACAACAGGCTCAGACGCCAGCAGAAAATGCCGTTGGCCAGCCGCACCACCCAGGCACGGGCAGGCGCTTCCGCCTTGTGCTGTGTCATGCCGGCCATCATGGCGTGCTGGCTCCGGGAACTGCCCAGTGAATGCCGGAGGGCCCGACATCGAGCAGTCGACCACCAACCTGGATCATCGAGGCGAGCGTGCGCCGGCTTCCCAGACGTTCGGCCCGGAACGAACCCACACCCTTGCTCTGCACTTCCACCACTCCGTCATTGCCATAGAGGAGGATGCTGCCATCGGCCAGCTCCCGCGCACCCTGGAGCGCACTCTTGATGCCACCCAGATCGATCTGTTGCCAGTGCCCGCCATCGTCGTCCGAGCGATAGGCATGGCCGCGCATGCCGTAGACGATCACGCTGCCGTTCTTCAATCCAAGAATGCCGAAGTACGAACCGTCATACGGCCCCTTGAGCACCTGCCAGCTCTTGCCGTCATCGAGAGAGCGCAGCAAGGTGCCTGCCTCGCCGGCAATCAGCAGCACCCCCGGATGGGCCATCGTGATGCCGTACAGATGCCAGTCGAAGTCACCATCGACGCTACCGCCATTGACGATCTTGCGGGACTGCCAGGTTTGGCCGGCATCATGCGATTCCAGGTAGGCAGCGAAGCTGCCGACGGCAATGGCATGCGTACCTTTGAGATAAACCGCAAACAGCGCCGGTGGATCCGGCAGGCGGAGCTCGATGGCCTGCCAGGTCTTGCCCTCATCCACGCTGCGCAACAGCGTGCCGTGATGGCCCACCGCCAGACCCACACCGGCGCTGAAATGGATCGCCGTGATGCTGGCCGAGGTGGGGCTGGCCGCCGTCTGCCAGCTCACCGCCTTGTCGTCGGAGAAAAGGATACGACCGCGTTCACCGCCGGCAACCAGACGTTGACCGACCTCGGTCAAGGCCGTGACACGCAGACGATCCACCCGCGAGACCGGAATTTCCGGCACGTATTCCTGCACCGGAATCGTGCCACCGAAGCAGACACCTGCGGCCACGCACAGCAATGCCATGACCGCATGTCGACGGGGCCGCGTCACCATCACGGCGCCTAGTTTCCGCCCATCCGGCGCAGAGCGTCCGGCTGGAAGTCGATCAAGCGGAACTTGTTGCCGAAGACTTCCGGCCGCTTCTCCTCAAAGGTGACGTCGTCCAGTATGTAGGCGCCCGAATTCAGGTCGTTGAAAGATATCCCGGCATACCCCGGCACCTTGGCGTCGTAGTACTGCATCGCATAGGTTTCCTGGGTGCGCCACAGCTGGTTGTGGGCGTCGTAGATATCCGCCGCGGCAAGCTGGAAAGTGTCTTCGTCGAAATACATCACACGGCGGTAATAGAGGTGACGCGCATTGGGTTTGAGCTTGCCTTCCACCACCCACACCCGGTGCAGTTCGTAGCGGATCAGGTCAGGATTGACGTGACCCGGCGTGAGCACGTCGCCAGGCTTCAGCGACTTGTCAGTGAGCTTGTAGTTGTCATACGGGATGTACATCTCCTTCTTGCCCAGCAGCTTCCAGTCGTAGCGCTCGGTGGTGCCGTTCCAGCCGTCGTATTGATCGGTCAGACGCAGGCCTTCAGTGCCGTCGGCGGTATAGTCGCAGCACAGATCGGGCACGCGCCGCACGCGCCGCTGGCCGGCGTTGTACAACCATGAGTGCCGTGGCTCCTTGCTCTGATCCAGCGTATCCCAGATCAGATAGATGGTTCCCTGCAGGGTGGCCGGTTCGCGATAGTAGGCAATGAAATCGATGTTGATGTTCGGACGCTTCTGGTCGAGGTAGCCCAGCCGTTCGGCGGCCCACTTGTCGGTCACGGCAACCCGGAAATCCTTGCCGGACGGTTGCACGACATACCAGGAGTAATCACGGGTGAATGAGCCCCCGGTCCAGCGCATCACATGGTTCCATAGCACTTCCTCGCCTTTGGTCGGAAACGGGAATGGCACGGTGCTTTCGCCGGCGCCAGTGACACCGTCGCCGCCAGGAGCCAGTTCGGCGCTGCCAGCATACTTCTTGATATTTGTGTACTGCGCGTCCGGCATGGCGGCCGATCGATGCGACGGATAGATGTGCATCGTGAAGGTCTTGGGATACTTCTTGAACATCGCCAGCTGCCCCGGCGAGAGCTTGTCCCGGTACTGCGCCACGTTGTCGGCAGTGATGGTGAATAGCGGCTTCTCGCCGGCATAGGGGTCGACGTATCCCTTCGCCGCGTTGAAGCCGGCCGGCACCTTCGTCAGGCCCCCGGTCCAGGCGGGAATCAAGCCGTCCGCACTACCGGCCATGGGTGCGCCGACCGGAGTCAGATCCTTGCCGAGTCGGGCCACTTGCCCGGGAGTCGCCCTGGCCATCACCGCACCCGTCACGAAAACCAGGGCCAAGGCCGCCATCAACGTCTTTGCTTGCATGTCATGCACCTCAAGTCTTGGAGTTCAAAATGCCGCGCTGATGCTGGCGTAGTAGTAATCGCGATCACGCAGCGGATCCCAGGCGGCCGAGTGGTTGTAGGTCACATAGCCGATCGACGCCTTGTAGCGCTTGGCGTACTCCATCCCGAGGCTGAGACCCAAGGTCTTTCGGCCCTGATTGAACTGGCCATCGACCGAGTAACCCTCGACATCCTGGCTCCAGGACAGCGTCGGCTTGAGCGTGACCGCGGTGCCGAACACGTCGATATAGGCCAGCTCTCCGCGCAGTCGGTAGCCCCAGGAGAACGGCGTGGCGAAGCCGGCGTTCTCACATCCCGACTGCCCCGGCGTGTTGAGGATCGGGCACCGGCCACCCTGGGTCAGCGCCGCCGGATAGACGCCCAGGTTGTAGGCTGGTGAATCGGCAATGCCGAAAACAAACGAGCGACCGTAGCGAACGCCATTCGTGTTGCCCGGTACTCCTGCCCACTGCATGCCGACTTCCCCGGCCACGGTGAAGGTTCGTGCACCGAGCACATTGCTGAATGCCTGCAGTGCGTTGACCTGGAACTGGGTCTTGTGCAAACGGTCGTAACCCGAAACCACCTGGCCATGGGAAGCAGCGGCAAAACGCCCCGCCAGCGGACCGGCGTTGGCATTCATGACAGGTGCCAGCTGCCCGGGAACACCCAGTACGGCAAGGGCAAGCGGGTTCGCGCCATAGATCACCCCGGCAAGCAGGTCTCCCGGCGCCAGTTGCACCGGCTGGTTGGGCGTGTAGCTGAGCTCGGAGCCGACCGACCAGTTGAACAGCGTGGTGGTGGCGCTGACACCGAAGATATGCACGTTGTGCGGATATTCCCAGAACACGCTGGACTGACTTGCACCTGGAACGTGAAAGGCTTTCATCACGGAAGTGGTCAGCAACAGGGGCGAATTGCCCTTGACCACGCTGAGCACCGGCATTCGCGAATCGATGTTCATCGCGTACAGGCCGAACTCCGTATCCAGCGCCTGCACGGTGAAGTGGGTCGACAAGCCGAACTGGCCATCACTATGCGGGTTGCGCGTGGCGCTGGCCGGGACATAGGCACCCAGTGCCTGACCGGCCGCATCGCCGGCCACGGTGGGAACGGGCATGTGCAGCAGCGTCGCAAGCTGGGTCGCCTGCGGCAAGGTCAAGGCCTGAATATAGCCTCCCGCACAGGCGTTCTGCGCGTTGGGACCCACCGAGCCATCCACCGGCAGGAAGTAGGTGCCGCAGCCATCCAGCACGTTGGTGGCTTTCTGCGCCTGCACGAATCCCTCGAATGACATGCCATTGTTCAGAGCCAGATTGGCCGACACCATGCCCACCGGCAGCAACACATCGCGAATCTCGGTACCTGGTTGATGGAATGCGCTGACGTTGAGCGGGCTGATCTGATTCAGGCCCGGAATGAACAGGCTTTCACCCCAGTTGAGCACCTGTCGTCCGACGGTCACACGCAGATCCCCCATCGCCGGCTGAAAGTTGCCGTAGACGTAGGCATCGGCCAGGTCCACCCCGGAGAACTTGGCCAGGTTCTGGAACCCCTTGTCCGACAGCGTGCTGTTTGGCCGATAGCCGTTGTTGAAGCTGCCGTGCGGCACCCTGTGGTTGCTCTGCGCGAAGTCGTCCCACGCGAGCACACGTACCAGGCCGCCGAAATTGCCGTGCTGCACATCCACATCGGTGACGAGCTTCAGCGGCGTGGAAAAGGCATCGCCCTTCTTGTAGTTGAGGTCGCCGTCGTCGGTATTGCCACCTACCGCACCCGCGATGCCCTGCTGCGCTGCATTGACCGGCTGCAACAGCTTGGGATCGGCATGGCTGGCCCTGACCGCGGTGCCCAGCGAAATATTCGTGTTCCAGATGATGCGCGTGCCGTCACTGGTGTCGAATTCCGTCGCCTGTACGGCAAACGACAATAGCGCGGTCGTCACGGCCGCTGCCAGCAGTCGCCTGCGCCGTATCCCCGATTTCTCTGTCATACGCGTCCCCACTCTGTTCATGCCTCACCCCGAGATGTCTGTTGTCCGCGGCTCTCTTGTTCAGCGCCAGCCTGGCGGCCGCCGCCATGTGAGAACCGGCCTGCCCGCAATCGGCGGCACTGTCGAAATGCACTGCCAGCCTCAGGGAACGGCGATCGCACCTGCCAGCTGGCTCCAGGCCGCCGAGACATCTCGCCTCGACTCTTGTGCAACCCGGACTCGCTGTTCGATCGGAACGCCCTGCATGGCTCGAATGTAGGTGAAGTACCTCGCGGCACCACCCCCATCGTCGGGGGGGGCAAGGGGTGCGCATCAGGAATCGGAATGGATACCGACGTCTGTCGAACGATGGCAGAGCCCCCCCCCCCTTGCTTGGGGGTTCAAGGCTATCGGCAAGAGTCATACCGTTGATTCATCCCAACGGGTGGGCACGGAAGAATGAGCAATCCATACACGTTCTATGGCGCCGAATTGTCCCTGTACAGCGGGAAGCTGCGGGCGTACCTGCGCTTCAAGGGGATTCCCCACGTCGAGGTGAATCCAAGCTTCTACACCTTCAATGTCACCATCAAGCGTCGCGTCGGCGACGCGGTGATTCCCGTCCTGCTGGATCCGGCAGGCAACTGGATGCAGGACACCAGCGAAATCATCCAGTTGCTGGAGGAACGTTTCCCGGAGGCAGCGGTGATCCCGCTTTCCCCCGTGCAGGCGTTCGCGGCCCGGTTGTTCGAACTGTGGGGAGACGAGTTCTGGCTGCCGACAGCGATGCACACGCGCTGGAGCCACCGGCGGGAGAACTACCCTCTGTTCGAGCACGACGCCACGCAAGGCTTCTTTCCCGGATGGCCCAGGGCCGTCAGTGGCTTGATCGTGCGCAAGGGGCTGGCGCGCATGCTCATCGGATTTCTTCCGAAACTTGGCATTGATGCGCGAACCGCGCCACTGCTCGATGCGTGGACCGAACATCAACTCGACGCGCTCGACCGCCACTTCGCCGCACAGCCGTTCCTCTTCGGCAGCCGCCCCTCGCTCGGGGATCTGGGGCTGATCGGGCCGCTCTACGCCCACCTCGGACGCGATCCGTGGCCCAGACAGCATCTGATCGAACCCCGTCAGCATCTGCACGCATGGGTGCAACGGATGCAGCACCCGGTGGCCCGTCAGGGCGAGTTCCTTGCCGGCGACGCCCTGCCGGAAACATTGATGCCGATGTTGCGCAGCATCTTCGACGAGATGGTGCCTCTCCTGCAGAGCGGGATACTCGCACTGCGCGCCGCCATGCCTTCGCTGAAAGCCGGAAAACGACTTCCTCGTTTTCTCGGCAAGGTCGACTTTCCGCTGCACAGCGGGCGCTGGAGCCAGGAGCTTTTGCCCTACACCCTGTGGATGGCTCAGCGCATTCTGGATCAGTTTCGGCAACTGCCGGATGACGATGCCGCCCGGGTGCGGGCCTGGCTCGAGCAGGCAGGAGGGCAGGCATTCCTGGATCTGGACATTCCCCGTCTGCGCAGGATGGGTCTGCGCGCGGCACTGGAGCCGGCCACGGCCAACAACAGCAGGAACCGGCCATGAGCACACGGGTATGGCTGGCCGGCAGCGGGATGACGTCGTTCGGCGCGCACACCGCGCTCAGCGTCAAGAACCTGTGCGCCCAGGCCTTCGACGAAGCAACGAAGGATGCGGGGTGTCGACCCCAGGATATCCAGGCCGCCTATTTCGGCAACTCGGCACAGGGCGCGCTGGAGGGGCAGCACAGCATCCGCGGCCAGGTGGCGTTGCGCTCGCTGGGCCTGGGTGGCCTGCCGGTCGTGAATGTCGAGAATGCCTGCGCCAGCGGCAGCACCGCATTGCATCTGGCGGTCAATCACATTCGCAGTGGCGCGGCGGACATCGTCCTCGCCATCGGCGTGGAAAAAATGGTCGGTGGTGACAAGGCCAAAAGCCTGGCGCTGTTCGATGGCGGCTGGGATGTGCATACCCGTGAAGCCAACATCCGCACCCTTGCCGGTTCCTGGTTCGATCCCGCCGAAGTACTTGCCGGCGACCAGCGCCGATCGGTCTTCATGGACCTGTACGCGATGATGGCGCGACATCACATGGAGCACTACGGCACTACCCAGCTGCAACTGGCGATGGTGGCGGAGAAGAACCACTTCCACTCCACGTTCAATCCACTGGCGCAGTTTCAAAGGGCGCTCAGCATCGAGGAGATTCTCGCTGCACCAGCCATCAGCGGGCCGTTGACCTTGCCCATGTGCGCCGCACTCAGCGACGGTGCCTCTGCCGTGATCCTCGCATCCGACGAGGGATTGCGACGGCTGCGAGGCAGCAAGCCGCTGGCCGTCCTGGCAAGTGTGCTGCGCTCGGGCAGCGACCGCGATCCACGCGATTTCGACCGGCACATCTGCCGCCTGGCGGCGAACAGCGCCTACGACCAGGCGGGCATTGGCCCGCAGGAGATGGATGTTGCCGAGGTTCACGACGCCGCGTCCTTCGGCGAAATCATCCAGACCGAGTGCCTTGGTTTCTGCCCACCCGGCGAAGGCGGCGCGCTGGCGCAGAGTGGCCAGACGCGGCT
>JAJXYE010000225.1 GCA_021780735.1 Pseudomonadota bacterium
GAAAGCGGCCTTGACCACGGTGTAGACATGCTGAGGCGAGGCGTCGTGCAGCTGTTCGGGCGGCAGCGGCAGCAGTCGCACCACCGCAGAGTCCACCTTCGGCGGCGGGCGGAACGCCTGCGGCGGAACTTCGAACAACGGCTCCACCCGGCATGCCAGCTGCAGCATCACCGACAGTCGTCCATATACCTTGCTGCCCGGTTCCGCGGCCATGCGGTCGACCACTTCCTTCTGCAGCATGAAGTGCATGTCCTGGATCGCTGCCGCGTGCTCGACGCAGTGGAACAGGATCGGGCTGGAGATGTAGTAAGGCAGGTTGCCGGCGATGCGCAGGCGCGGCACGCCATGGCTGTGCGCCATGGCGGTGAAGTCGACCTTCAGCACATCGGCGTGCACGATACGCAGCTCGCCCACGCTGGCGGCGCGCGCCTGCAGGCCGGGAATCAGATCCGTGTCCAGCTCGATCGCGGTGAGCTTGCCGGCGGCGCCGAGCAAGGGCAGGGTCAGCGCTCCTTCGCCCGGGCCGATCTCGACCATGTAGTCGTCCGGGCGGGGCGCCACCGCGCTGACAATGCGCTCGATGTAGCGCCGGTCGTGCAGGAAGTGCTGGCCGAAACTTTTCTTGGGCCGGGAGTTCATGGCGCGGTTTCCTGAGTGCCCGGCCGCGCAATGCTGCCCCCCGTCCGCGAGAGCGGAGGGGATGCGCAGGCGCCACGCGCGATCAGCTCGATGGCCATCCGGGCCGCGGCAATCAGGCTCGCCGGATCCGCCTTGCCACTGCCGGCAAGATCAAGCGCGGTACCGTGATCCACCGAGGTGCGGATGAACGGCAGGCCAAGGGTGAGATTGACGGTGCGATCGAAGGCCTCGCTCTTCAGTACCGGCAGGGCCTGGTCGTGATACATCGCCAGCACCGCGTCGTACTGACTGCGCTGCGCCGGCACGAACGCGGTGTCGGCCGGTAGCGGGCCAATCAGCTGCATGCCTCCGCTGCGCAGGGCGTCGAGCACCGGAATCAGCGTGTCGATCTCCTCATGTCCGAGGTGGCCACCTTCGCCGGCATGAGGGTTGAGGCCGAGTACCGCGATACGCGGCTCGGCCAGGCCGAACTTCGCGTGCAATTCGGCGTGCATGATGCGCAACGTGCGCGTCAGCGAGGCCCGCGTGATCGCGGCGGGAACGGCGGCCAACGGCAGATGGGTGGTCGCCAGCGCCACGCGAAGTTCGGGACTGGCCAGCATCATCACCACGTCGGCCTGGGCGCGCTCGGCGAAGAATTCGGTGTGGCCGCTGAAGCGGATGCCGGCATCGTTGATCGACGACTTCTGCAGCGGGGCGGTGACCACCGCGTCGTAGCGACCGTCGAGGCAGCCGTCGGCCGCTTCGGCCAAGGCGGCCAGCACATGTGCCGCGTTGCGGGGATCGGGCCGACCGGGCGACTCCTCCTGCCCGAGTGCCACATGCCTGACGCGCAACGTTCCGGGCCGTCGCTCGTCCGGCCGGGTGCCGTCGTCGTCGGTGAGTTCGACAGTGCAGCCGCAGCGCAGCGCGGCACGCTCCAGCAGGTGGCGATCGGTGATCGCCACCAGAGTCGCCGCCAGCGGCGTGGCGGCGAGACGTATCAGCAGTTCGGGGCCGATGCCCGCGGGCTCGCCGGCAGTGACCGCGAGCCGGGGCAGCGGCATGGCAGTCGAACGCCCTACGACGCGGAGCCGGCGGCGGCCTGGCCGTCCGCAGCGCGCAACTCGGGTACCAGGATGTGGATGTAGGCGCCGGAGCGCAGGTCGCGCAGGTAGTCTTCGTAGACCTGCTCGGACTTGCGGTTGCCGATCGCCTGACGGGCCTGGTCGCGCTGGATCTGCACGGTCTGGTCGCTCTGGCGGCTGCCCAGCCTCTGCAGGATGTGCCATCCGGCCGGGCTCTGGAAGGGCTCGGAGACCTCGTTGTCCTTCAGCTCGCCCAGCTTGCTGGCAATGATCTGCCCCCACGCATCCTGCTTGAACCAGCCCATGTCGCCGCCGAGGTTGGCGGTGGTGTCGTCCTTGGAATATTCCTTCGCCAGCGCGGCGAAGTCCTCATGCTTGTTGACGATCCGGTTGTAGATGTCGCGCGCCTTCTGCTCGGCCTGCGCCGGGGTGATCAGTTCGCTTGGCTTGATCAGGATCTGGCGAGCATGGAATTCGGTCACCATCTGGCGGTCGGCCTGACGCTGGCCGATCAGCTTGAGGATGTGGAATCCGGTGGGACCGCGTAGCGCGGCGCTGACCTGGCCGGGCTTCATCGACTCGATGGTTTCGGCGAAGGCAGCCGGAATCTCGTCCATCCGGCGCCAGCCGAGGTCGCCGCCATCCAGTGCGTCGGGTGCGTCGGAATAACGGATCGCCGCAGCGTGGAAATCCATACCCGCCTTGATCGCCGCCAGCGCCTGTTCGGCCTTGGCCTGGCTGGCCTTGATCGTGGCTGCATCCGCACCGCTGGGAATACTGATCTGGATATGCGCCAGATGTACTTCGCCGGATTTGTAGGTCGGGCTGTTGAGCAGGTTGTCGATTTCGCCGTCGGTCACCGACACCGAATTCTGGACCACGCTCTGGTGCAGGCGCTGCACCGCTATCTGGTCGGCGATCTGCTTGCGGAACGCCGTAAAACTGGAGCCGCTGCGCTCGACCTCGACGCGCAGTTGTTCAGGTGTGAGCTTGTTCTGCTGCGCGACGCCCTTGATCGCCTGGTCGACATCGGCGTCGGATACGGCAATGCCCTGATCCTGGGCCTTCTGTACCTGCAGGCGCATCAGGATGAGGCGGTTGAGCACCTGCTGGTTCAGCACGTTCATGGGCGGCAGCTGATCCGGATGGCCGGCGTACTGCTGCTGAATGGCGCGAACCGCGTCGTTCAGGTCGCTCTGCAGGATCACATCGTCGTTGACCACGGCAACGATACGATCCAGCGGCTGGCTCTCCTGCGCATTTGGCGTGAGCAACTGCGCATGGGCGGGGAGCATGATCGCGAAGGCGAGCAGGAGGGTTGCTATGAGTTGCTTCATCAGTTGGAAAGCCTGGGTCGCCGGGGCGAATGCGTTTATTGATAGCCGAGAATATCACGCCGCAGCAGCGGATCGATTTGGCCCCCGGTCGAGCCGAGCCCTTTGAAAACCACTTCGAACATGATCGCGTTGTCGCGCTTGTAGATGTTGCTGCCGGCCGGAAGCGGCGCCGCACCGTAGTAGGTCTGGTTTACGTAGTTGCGATCCACCAGACGCAAGGTGACGCAGCAACTGTCGTATTCCACGCCGAGCAGGGCATCCACGGTACCGGTTGGGGTCTTGTAGGCAGTCTTGATCGGCACCGAGTAGGTCCATGCACCCAGCAGGCGCCAGGAGGTCGACAGCGGATAGACCACTGACGCGCTGTATTGTTCCAGCAGTGTGCGGCGATAGTGATAGGAAAAGTTGATGATGCCGTCGCTGCCCAGGCGGCGCTGCAGTTCGAGCGACGCGAGCTGGGTGACGCGGGTGTTGGGGCTCCACTGGTAGGAACTGTTCATCCGCCAGTTGTCGCTGAGCTGCAGATCCAGTTGCGCGACATAGGCCGAACTCGTCCAGTCGGTGGCAGGCGCCACCGTGCTCCCGCCGATCGGAAGCTGTACCCGTTGCGGGGTGAAATAGTGGATCTGGCCGAAACTGGCGGAGAGCCGCTCGACACCATTGTCGTCGAGCAGGCGGGTGGTGATTGCGCTGGTCAGGTTGTTCGCGTTCATCTGGCGATCCGCGCCGGAGAACTGGTTGGGAGAGAACAGCTGCCAGTAGTCGAACGACATCAGGCTGGTGTTGAACAGCGGCAGGTTGTTCTGGTTGCGATACGGTACGTACAGGTAGTACAGCCGCGGCTCCAGTGTCTGCGTGTAGCTGTTGCCGAACAGCGAGATATTGCGATCGAACACCAGGCCGCTGTCGATGCTGGCGATCGGCAGCGACCGGCTCGGCGATTTCTGCGTGAACGGCGAGGCGACGCCATTGGCCAGCACGCCGTAGTAACCGTACTGCTGGAAGCCATCGCGCAGCTGGTACGCGGTATAGCGGTAGGCCAGCTTCGGCCGCACGAACCAGGCTGAGTTGCCGAAGTCGGCGGCCAGATAGGGGTACAGATCCTCGCGCTGTCCTTCCACATGGTTGATCTTGCGGAACACCGCCGCTTCGCTGTCCAACCCGGCTTCGAGCCAGTGATTCAGCGGCACCTCAAGGCTGTAGTGGGCATAGGGCAGCTGCTGGTATGGCAGCGAGTTGTCGGTCGCGAAGGGGTTGGTGTTCTGGTAGGTAGTGCCACCGACATCGGCACTCCACCACTTGCCATGACCGACGATGGCTGCGCCCGAACTCAGCAGGTACACCGGCGCCTGCGACAACGCGTTGCCGTAGTCGTACAGATAGCTGCTGTCGGAAGCGTGGTTGTAGCTGCCGACGAACTGCCAGCCTTGCCAGAGCTTCGTCGTGTCGGAAAAGTTCACCAGGTATCGCGACTGGCCCTTGGTATCCGCCAGGCCGTCGCTCGTTCCGTGGTCGTTCGGCACGTACTCCGCGTTGAGTTGCCCGCGGGTACCCGGCAGCAGGTAACGGAATTCGCTGGCCAGCATGTCGCCGCGGTCGGTGTAGATACGCGGATCCAGGGTGGCGTCGTAGTTCGGTGCGAGGTTCAGGTAGTAAGGCGCACTGACTTCGAAACCGGAGCGGCTGGTGTTGCCGATGGTGGGATAGAGGAAGCCACTCTTGCGCCGGTGGTCGATCGGAAAGCTGAAGTACGGGAGGTACAGGAAGGGCACCTTGCCCAGCCGCATGGTGGCGTTGCGCGCCACGCCGACGCCAGTGCTCTTGTCGATGCTGATCGACTTGGCGCGGAACTCCCAGACGTGGTGGCCGACATCGCAGGTGGAGTAGGTTGCCGTCGAGTAACGGCTGTGCTGCGCATCCAGCAGGTAGCCGAGCTTGGCGACGCCATTGCCGCGCGACTCCAGCAGCTGGTAGCGCACGTCATCAGCGACGCCGCGGCTGCTGCTGGTGTTGCCTTTCATGTGCGATGCGGCCAGCAACTGATCGGCTTCCTGATACCGCACATTGCCGCTGGCATCGTAATCGGTGGTGGCATTGTTGTAATCGAGCACCTCGGCCTGCAGCTTCTGATCCGCACGCTGCAGCACGGCGTCGCCGGACAGGTGGTAGACGGTCCGGCTGGAGCTGTCCACATGCTGCGCGCTGGCATGGGCAGGGCTGTTGTCGCGCTGGCTGCTGTCCCGGCTCAGGGCAGGGTCGTAGAACTCGAGCAGGGCGTTCGGGCGGCACATCGCGTAGTTGTACGGGCGCGGCGCGCAATGGAACGAACCCAGCGGGCAAACCTGTTGCGCTACGCCTGGCGACGTTTTCGGACGGTCATGGCCGTCCCTGGCATCAGCCTGGCCGCCAATCAGGGCAAGGGCGGCGGCAACCGCGAGCAGGCGGCGTGGGGGAAACTTGGACGTCACGGGGAATCTGCCGGCTTCGAAGGCTCGTTAAGCTAGCAGAAACACCCCGCCGACGGCAGGTAGTCATTCCATCAGGGCGTCGACATGGGCGCCAGCGCTGGCCGCCAGCGCGGCCAGGTTGTAGCCGCCTTCCAGGCTCGAGACCAGGCGTCCTGCGGCATGTCGGTGGGCCAGCACAAGCAACCGCTCGGTGATCCAGGCGTAATCCTGGTGGCCGAGCCGGATGTCGGCCAGCGGGTCGTTGCGGTGGGCGTCGAATCCTGCCGAGACCAGCACCAGCTGGGGCTTGAACGCGTCCAGTCGCGGCAGCAGCACGCCGTCCCAAAGCTCGCGGAATTCGCGCGATCCGGCGCCTGGCGACAGCGTGCCGTTGACGATATTGCCGACCCCGCACTCGTCCTCGCCGCCGCCGCCCGGGTACAGCGGCGACTGGTGGCTGGAGACGAACAGGATACGCGGTTCGCGTTCGAAGATGGCCTGGGTGCCATTGCCGTGATGCACGTCGAAGTCGGCGATCGCCACCCGTTTCAGGCCATGTGCGGCCAGCGCGTGCGCGGCAGCCACGGCGATGTTGTTGAACAGGCAGAAGCCCATCGCCCGCTCGCTGGTGGCGTGATGGCCCGGTGGGCGCACCGCACAAAACGCGCGCCGGGTTGCCCCGGACAACACCGCATCGACCGCGGCGACAGTCGCGCCGGCGGCGCGCAGGGCGGCCTCGGCCGAGCCCGGCGACATCAGCGTGTCCTCGTCCAGTTGCAACGTTCCGGTATCCGGTGCGCTGGTCAGGATGCGTTCGACGTAGTCGGCGTCGTGCACCCGCAGCAACTGCTCGCGGGTCGCCCGCGGGGCTTCGATGTGGTCGATGGCGCGGTAGCGGTCATGATCCAGCGCGTGCAGTACCGCGCGCAGGCGAGCCGGCCGTTCGGCGTGTCCCGGGCCGGGATCATGCTGCAGGCAGGCGGAATGGGAATACAGCTGCAACAACATGCGGCGGATTATCCGGCAGTGTCGGGCCTGCGGCGGCGTTCGTGCTGCCACAGCACCTCGCCATGACCGCTGGCACGAGCCAGTACGCGGGACATCACGAACAGCAGGTCGGAAAGCCGGTTGAGGTAGCGCTGCGGCTGGCTGCGGATGTCCTCCACCCGCGACAACGCAATCACCTCGCGCTCGGCCCGCCGGCATACGGTACGCGCCAGGTGGCCACAGGCGGCGGCCATGCCGCCGCCGGGCAGGATGAATTCCTTCAGCGGCGGCAGCGGTTCGTTGAACCGATCGAGGGTTGCCTCGAGCCGGTCGATATCGCTGTCATCGACCATCGCCATGCCGGGGATGCACAACTCGCCACCCAGGTCGAACAGGTCGTGCTGCACCTGGGTCAGTGCCTCGCGTACGTCGTCGGAGACACCCTCGGTGGCGAGCAGCATGCCGATCGTGCTGTTCAGCTCGTCGACCGTGCCGTAGGCGTTGACCCGCAGCGAGTCCTTGCCCACGCGTGAACCATCGCCGAGGCCGGTGCTGCCGTCGTCGCCAGTGCGCGTGTAGATCTTCGAGAGGCGGTTGCCCATGGTGCCGGTGCGCCTGCTTCAGACAGTCTGGGCGCGCAGTATGGGCATGCGGCGACGCAGCAGGGCGAAGCCGCCGAACAGCAGGGCAGCGTAGAGCAGGGTGCTGAGCACGGTCCACTGGAAGAACGGCACGGCGGCGACGTAGCACGGCAGCAGGCCCGCGTTGCAGGCGGTGAACTGGGGGATGGACGCGGCCGTCAGCCAGACCACGAAGTTGGTGACCGCAAAAAACAGCAGCGAGCCGCCCAGCGAATAGCCGAGCAGGCGCCCGCCGTTCACCCGTCCGCGCAGACCGAAGCCGAGCACGGTGCAGATCGCGACGCAGGCGTACACCGTCAGCAGCTGGGGCAGGTAGGCACTGAAGTAGGCGCTGAACGTACCCCCGTGCAGCAGCGCAAGCGCCACGTCAGACAGGAAAATAGTCAGCAGCGGCACCAGCATCGCCAGCCGCCGGTTGGCGAAGTAGGCGCCGCCGAACAGTGCCATGGCCTCGATCGGCGAGAAGTTCGGCAGAAACTGGGGCAGTCGCGCCAGGGCGGCGATGACGATCATCCCGGTCAGTACCAGCGGTCCGGGAGAGAGTTGCGAAGAGGAAGTCGGCTGCGTCATGGCGGTATGCTTGCAAGGTGACTGGGGGAAAGATCCTTAGCATAGCGCAAGCCTGCGAGTTGGCTTTACCACGCGGAAATCGGCATGAGTGAACAGTCCAGTATCCTGATTATCGGCGGCGGCCTGGTCGGCGCCAGCCTGGCCATTGCGCTGGATGCCGCCGGTATCGCCGCGACTCTGGTCGAAACGGCCGCACCGCGGGCCGAGGCCCAGCCCAGCCATGACGAGCGCAACCTGGCGCTGGCGCGGGCCAGCGTCAACGGGCTCGAGGCGATCGGCGTATGGCGGCATGCCCGTGCCAGCGCCACTCCGATCCGCCACATCCATGTGAGCCGTGCCGGTGATTTCGGCAGCGCGCGCATCGATGCGGACAAACATGGTGTCGATGCGCTGGGCTGGACGCTGCCGGCGCGCGAGCTGGGCGTGGCGCTGCTGCGCCGGCTCGACGAATGCACCCGGCTGACCCGGCTCGCGCCCGCCACCCTCGCTGCGCTGGAGCCGCTGGCTGGCGGCTGGCGCGCACAAATCGACAGCGCTGAAGGCCGCCGCTGCATCGAGACGTCGTTGCTGGTCGGCGCCGACGGCACCGAATCGTTCGTGCGCGCCCGAATCGGCATCGCGGCCGAGCGGCACGATTACCGGCAGACACTGTTCGTCTGCACGGTCACGCCCGAACGCGATCATGCCAACCGCGCCTGGGAACGCTTTGCCGATGGTGGCCCGATCGCGCTGTTGCCGCTGGCTGAGCGTCGCTGCGGGCTGGTGCTCACCGTGGCGGCGGACGCGGCTGAGGCGGTGGCCGCACTGGACGATGCGGCTTTCATCGAACTGGCGCAGTATCGCCTCGGCTGGCGACTGGGTCGGCTGAGCCGGCCCGGCAAGCGCCATCCGTATGCGATCCGTCGCGTTGCCGCGAGCGCGGTGGTCGCTCCGCACGCGGTACTGGTCGGCAACGCGGCGCAGACCGTGCACCCGATCGGCGCGCAGGGTTTCAACCTGGGCCTGCGCGATGCGCTGACCCTGGCCGAAATGGTGGCGGGCGCCGCCGATCCCGGCGCCGCCGAGCTGCTGCAGCGCTATGCGGCCCGACGTGCACCAGATCGCGAAGGCACCATGGCGATGAGCCACGGCCTGGTGCAACTGGCTTGTCTGCCGCAACCGCTGCTGGCACCGTTGCGATCGCTGGCCCTGCTGGCCTGCGATCGTGTGCCGCCGCTGCAAAGGGCGCTGGCGCGTCGCGGCATGGGATTCCGCGGCGACCCGCCGCTGGCGGTACTGGAGCGATTGCCATGAACGCATCCGCAGCCGAAGCCTCAAGGCGTCGCCGCGCGCCGGCACTGGATGTCGCCGTGGTCGGTGGTGGCATGGTCGGCGCCGCCACCGCGCTGGCGCTGGCCAGGGCCGGCTTCAGCACCGCCTTGCTGGAGGCGCACGCACC
>JAJXYE010000223.1 GCA_021780735.1 Pseudomonadota bacterium
ACTCCGACGCGGCGCAGCCAGGCGGACGGCCTGCTGGCTGTGTGTTCGATCCTGCTGCCTGCGCCGGACACGTCACGCCCAGGCGGTCGCCTGGTACGGCTCTGACCCGCCACCTGTGTAGACGGAAAATAAAGTTGTTTCCCAGAAACAGTCTAACTCTTTGAATCTACGCTGATACTACGAATCCCTAAACGCTCAAAGTTCTACCCTCGTTCGGAGCATCTCCGATTTCAGCTGGGAATAAAGCCCTATCCAATACCAAGTTGGCGACCGTGATCCACCCGGTCTGATGAATGAGGCCGAACGCTCCGCGTACCGCTGCCACTCTCTCGCGATGTGTTCAGCTTCAGTAAGCCCAGCTCATAACTTATAGGCCGCCAAGCACTTCCCCGTTGCGGCCCAGTAGAGCACTGGGTCTATTTTTGATGAAAGATCGGGAAATTCATTGCCATTTCTTTCAGCAAATTCGAATCTACCCTTAGCCACTATCCAATCACTTAGAAAACATGGTGTTGAAGATAGAGCGGGACCGAGCAATGTGATCCTATATTTAACCACGCTTTTTGAGATAGTAATCTCCCTCACTGATCCAATAGAAATTCCATATTTACTCAAAAGTATGGGTAGAGGCTCAGTAGTATATGTACTAAAACCGCTCAGAGCCCTGCTTATTTCATCATATCTATGATATTCAACCGAATTCGACCACTCTCTTTTTGAGACGACATCTTCGCTCGCCGTCCTATCGCCACATCCGGTCAAAAACACAAAAAGTGATAGCACCACAAATATGCATTTCATATAACACCCCGCCGGGCATCCTCCAAATAGCGCACTTGGAGTGCAAGTTATTGAGTGGCGATATAAATTGGGATACTGGGACTTAGTCGACAGGAACAATTCCTTTCCTTAGCCCGGGAATTGTTTGATTAGAAATACTGTAAATTCTTTGCTTAATTAATGCTTGACACATATCCTTTGAGGAACCAGCCATCGTAAAGCCCCCGGCTCTGCCGAGGGCTACTTACTCACCAAGCCAATTGCGAACGGCCACGACGGCCAGTTCACAACTTTATTGTCCAGGATCCAACTTTATTGTCCGCGATAGAACTTTATTGTCGGTGGACAACCGGCTCGACAGGCGGCTGGAAACTATTCCACCGTTACCGACTTGGCCAGGTTGCGTGGCTGGTCGACGTCGGTGCCGCGCAATACGGCGACGTGGTAGGCGAGCAGTTGCAACGGCACGGTGAACACGGCAGGTGAAATGAAGCTGCCACCGGACTCCACCCGCAAGGTGGTGCCATGATCGGCCATGTCGTCCATGCCGGCAGCGCCGTCGGCGAACACGATCAGCCGGCCACCGCGGGCGCGCACTTCCTGCAGGTTCGATTTCAGCTTGTCCAGCAGCGGGCCGTTGGGCGCAACCGCCACCACCGGCATGTCCTCGTCGACCAGCGCCAGCGGGCCGTGCTTGAGTTCGCCAGCCGGATAGGCTTCGGCATGGATGTAGGAAATTTCCTTGAGTTTGAGCGAACCTTCCAGCGCCACCGGATAATGCGCACCGCGACCGAGGAACAGGGCGTGCTGGCGATGGATGAAATCACCGGCCAGTTCGATGATCGCCGGCTCCAGCTTCAACGCATTCTCGATCGCCCGTGGCAGGTGCTGCAGCTCGGTGCACAGCGCCGCGTAGCGCTCCGCATCGAGCCCATTGCGGCGTGCCAGTTCCAGCGTAAGCAAGGCCAGCCCGGCCAGTTGGGTGGTGAAGGCCTTGGTCGAGGCCACGCCGATTTCCGGGCCGGCGCGGGTCATCAGTTTGAGATCCGATTCGCGCACCAGCGACGACTCGGGCACGTTGCAGATCGCCAGCGTGCCGAGGTAGCCGCGGCGGCGCGATTCGCGCAGGGCGGCCAGGGTATCGGCGGTTTCGCCCGACTGCGAGATCGCCAGGAACAGCGTGCCCGGTGGCACCACGGCATCGCGATAGCGGTATTCGCTGGCCACCTCGACGCTCACCGGCAGGCGCGCGAATTCCTCGATCCAGTACTTGGCTACCATGCCTGCGTGGTAGCTGGTACCGCAGGCAATGATGTGCACGCCACGAGCGGCCTGCAGCAGCGAGTCGCTGTCGATGCCGAAGATGTTCGGCAGCACGCCGTGTGCACCGATACGCGCCTCCAGCGTGTCGGCCACCGCGCGCGGCTGTTCGAAGATCTCCTTCTGCATGTAGTGGCGGTATTCGCCGCGCTCGACCGCATCGGTGGACAGCTCGCTCTCGTGCACGGCACGCTGCACCGGCGCGCCGTCGAGGCCGAATACCTGCACGCTGTCGCGGGTGATCTCGACCACGTCGTCCTCGTCGAGATAGAGCATGCGGTTGGTGACCTGGATCAGTGCCTGCGCATCGGAGCCCAGGAAGTTCTCGCCGATGCCGACGCCAACCAGCAGCGGCGCGCCGCGGCGAGCGCCGACCACCTTGCCTGGTTCATCGCTGCTGATCACGGCGATCGCATAGGCACCCTCCAGCTCGCGTACGGTGGCCAGTACCGCCTCGCGCAGATTCATGCCCTGGTCGATGCGCCGGCTGATCAGTGCGGCCATGACCTCGGTGTCGGTTTCCGAGGTGAACACATGACCGGCCGCCTGCAGTTCCGCGCGCAGACCGACGTAGTTCTCGATGATGCCGTTGTGCACCAGTGATACGCGACCCGCCACGTGCGGATGGGCGTTCGCCTCGCTGGGCACGCCGTGGGTAGCCCAGCGCGTATGCGCGATACCGGTGCCGCCGGGGAACGGGTCGGCCAGGTACAGCGCCTCCATTTCACGCACCTTGCCCTTGGCCCGCACACGCCGCAGCGCGCCGTGATCGAGTACCGCCACACCAGAAGAGTCGTAGCCGCGATACTCGAGCGCCTTGAGGCCAACAATCAGCAGCGGCGCGACATCGCGTTGGGCAACGGCAGCAACAATTCCACACATGGCAGAGTTTTCCCTGGTTTGGATGCGGCGCCCGGGCAGGCGCCATCACAGACGAAACATTCTCGGCGGACTGCATTGCCGCAGGCTTTCGCCAAGACCGGCCCGCGCACCGCGTCGACTCAATTCACCTTGCGGCGCAACCAGTTCAACAAATCGATGCGGGTGATCAGGCCCAGGAACTGCTCACCGTCGGCCACGATCGCCACATGCCCACGCTCGAACACCGGCAGCAACGACTCGATCGGCGAGCGTACGTCGAGCATATGCAGGTCGGTGATCATCGCGGTCGACACCGGATCGCGAAAGCGCGCGCCGTCGGCATGAACATGCATCAGCACGTCCGACTCGTCGACGATGCCCACCAGCTTGTGCCCGTCCATCACTGGCAGCTGCGACACATCGTACAGTTTCATGCGGTTGTAGGCGGTGATCAGCAATTCGTTCGGACCGACCACTACGGTATCGCGTTGGGCAAAGGGGCGCAGCAGCAGGTCGCGCAAGTCACCGTGCTGCTCGCGCTCGATGAAGCCGTTGTCCAGCATCCAGTAGTCGTTGTACAGCTTGGACAGGTATTTGTTGCCGGTGTCGCAGACCAGGGTGACCACGCGCTTCGGCTCGGTCTGTTCCCGGCAATATCTCAGCGCGGCGGCAACCAGGGTGCCGGTGGACGAGCCGCCCAGCACGCCTTCCTTGGCCAGCAGCTCGCGTGCCGTCAGGAAGCTCTCCTTGTCGGGAATCGCGTAGGCCTTCTTCACCCGGGTGAAGTCGCTTATGGGGGGCAGGAAATCCTCGCCGATGCCCTCGACCAGCCAGCTTGCCGACTTGGTCGAAAGCGTGCCCTCATTGATGTATTCAGTGAGGATCGAGCCGACCGGATCGGCCAGGATCAGCTCGGTCTGCGGTGAATGCTCGGCAAAATATTTCGACAGTCCGCTCAGCGTGCCGGACGAACCGCAGCCGACCACCACCGCGTCGACGCGGCCATCCATCTGCTCGAGGATTTCCGGCCCGGTGCTGGCGATGTGCGCCGCCGGGTTGTCGGGGTTGCCGAACTGGTTGATGAAATACGCGCCCGGCGTTTCGCGCGCGATCCGCTCGGCCATGTCCTGGTAATACTCGGGATGCCCCTTGGCCACGTCCGAGCGGGTCAGTACCACTTCGGCACCCATCGCCTTGAGATTGAAGATCTTCTCGCGGCTCATCTTGTCCGGAACCACCAGGATCAACCGGTAACCCTTCTGCTGCGCGACCAGGGCCAGGCCCAGGCCGGTATTGCCCGCCGTGCCCTCGACCAGGATGTCGCCCGGGCGGATGCGACCGTCCTTCTCGGCGCCCTCGATCATCGACAGGCCGATGCGATCCTTGATCGACCCACCGGGGTTGGCGCTCTCCAGCTTGAGGAACAATTCGCACACACCGGCATCCAGGCGCTGGGCACGCACCATCGGGGTATGTCCGATCAATTCGAGAACGCTCTGGTGAACGGTCATGCAGGCTCCGTAGCTGGGAAAGTGGAGGATGCGCAACGCACCCATCCGGCACAAACGCCATGATAACCGAGCTGCCAGGCAGCCACCGGAAACACTGCGGCCCCGCCACCTTTTCCATTGCAGCAAAAAGGTTCGGGGCCGCGTTGGTCGTGAAACCGCAGACTCAGTGAATGAGGTGCGCCCGATCGGTCCACATGCGCTCGAGTCGCGCCTTGGCCAGCAATTTTTCCTTCTTCATGCTGGCGAGGGTGACATCGTCGATGGGAAGCACGCCGATATCGGCGTCGTGCACCTTGCTGTCGAGTTGCTTGTGGTGCTGGTAGAGCCGGCGGAACTCGGCGTCCGCCTTCATCAATGCCTCGACATCATCTCGCTGCTGGTTTTCAAACATGATTCCGACCTCCTACGAGTGGACTGGGGGACGCCGCCGGGGCGGACGTCCACCGATGGTTGAACGCAGGCACACAATCACGACCCACGCCGGCATGCCGGTAGCAGGAGTCGATGGGAGTACGCGAAAGGGGCATCGTTCAGGTCAGTGACCCATGCGGCGTTGGTGCCTCATGGGACTTTGACCCTACTCCGCCAGTCAGGGCTGCGCAAGCTTTTCGCAGGATCGCTTCAGTCGTCGGAAGCGAAGGTGAAAAACCTGTCAAAACAGCATTTTACACCAGGTTAACCGATGCCCCGAAAAGTCGTGCCGCACAAACGGTCACAGGTCGCCAAACCGCTCCGCAGGGGCGAACCGGCGTGCGCTCAACGATGCCCTGGATCCCTTCTGGTCGGCTTTTTGTGCGGCTTGTCTTTTGCCGGCTCGGCACCGCCATCCTGGATCTGCGCCCGCATCGCCTTGGCCGCCTGCGCGGCCAGGGCGGCCTCACGCCGCGCCGCGCGAGCCACCCTGCTCTGGGCCGCGGCCAGCTTGTTGGCACGCTCGGCTTCGGCGCGCGCCTGATCGGCTGCCTGAGAATATTCCTGGCCCTGCTGCTGCAGCCGCGCCGCCTCTTCCTGCGCCAGCTGGTACTGCAATCGCTGCCGATCGAGCTCGCGGCGCGCCCGCGCCGCTTCCTGCCGACTGTTGTCGAGCAGGATCTGGTCGTGCTCCCGGTCGAGCTGGGTCAGCTTGACCTGGGCCGCCTGCAGTTGCGCAGACGTCCTGGCCAGATCGACCCGGCGCTCGGCCAGATACAGCGCGTGCGCCCGCTCGCGCGAACCGGCCTGGGCCAACTGGCTGATCGCATCGCGTGCCCGCGCCTGTTCGGCCTGGGCATAGCCCCCCAACACCGGGTCGTTGGTCAGCTGGTCGAGGCTGCTGGTCAGCCGATTGATGTCGATGTCGTCCTGGCGGGCATGGACGACGCCGATCAGGCTCAGCGCCAGGGCGAGAGTCGCCAGCAGGCTGATGGAACGCTTCATGGCTGGCCCTCCTGGGTACTGGAGCTTGAGGCTGGCATCGGGGTCGAATCGGGGACATTCTGGAATCCACCATCGGTCGGCGCGGACAGCACCGATGCCGACGGCGCCGGCATATCCTGAACCGGCGCAGCGGAGGAAGACGCCGGCGCCGGTGGCGCTTCCTGCTCCTGCTCCTGCTGCGCGGCAGCCGCTGCCTGCTCGCCCAGCTGGCGCAGGTGGCTGTTGTCCTGCTCCTTGGTGAGGATCTGCGCGCGCGCCGCGCCCAGTCGGGCCTTGGCTCGCGCCAGCTCGGCGTCGGCGCTGGATTCGGCGGCGAGGTCGGCCGCCACGGCGTATTTGCGTTCGGCCATGGCATCCTGCGCCTGCTGGAACTTGTCCTGCGCGAAGCCCAGGTCGACCGGGGCATAATCGGCGGCACCGGCATCGCGAGCGTCCTGCAGCCGGCTCTGCGCCAGGTTCATCGAATCATTGGGCGGGGGTACCGAAGCGCAACCAGCCAGCGCCAGACTCAGCAGCAGCGCCAGGACAGGTGTTGCATAACGGGTGCGGCCGGGGCTTCCGGCAGGCGGTGAAAAGAAGTACATCACAATCCTCATCGTGTGTCGCAGCGTATTGTGGACAGGCATAATCCACCATTGCAATGCATATCTGGAACCAGGGGTAAATCGTGGATATCGGCTACTTCCTCAAGCTAATGGTAGACAAGGGCGCTTCGGACATGTTCCTCAGCACCGGCGCCCCGGTGAACATCAAGGTCGAGGGCAAGCTCTATCCCCTGGGCAATACCGGCTTGCCCAGCGGCATGGTCAAGAAAATCGCCTATTCGCTGATGGACGAGGGCCAGGTGCCTCAGTTCGAGCGCAACCTCGAGCTGAACATGGCGCTGGCGGTGAAGGAAGCCGGCCGCTTCCGCATCAACGTGTTCAAGCAGCGCGGCGAAGTGGGCATGGTGATCCGCGCGATCAAGAGCGAGATCCCGAGCATCGACCAGTTGCAGCTGCCCAGCATCTTCCGCGACCTGATCATGGAGCCACGCGGCCTGATCCTGGTCGTGGGCGCCACCGGCTCGGGCAAGTCGACCACGCTGGCGGCGATGATCGACCAGCGCAACAGCCATCAGGCCGGGCATATCCTCACCATCGAGGATCCGATCGAATACCTGCACCGGCACAAGAAGTCGATCGTCAATCAGCGCGAGGTCGGGCTGGACACGCACAGCTATCACGAGGCGCTGAAGAACGCGATGCGCGAGGCGCCGGATGTGATCATGATCGGCGAAATCCGCGACACCGACACGATGGAGGCGGCAATCGCGTTCTCCGAGACCGGCCACCTGTGTCTGGCCACGCTGCACTCGAACAACGCCGACCAGACGCTGGAACGCATCCTCAACTTCTTCCCCGAATCGGCACACAAGAACGTGTTGATGAACCTGGCCCTGAACCTGCGCGCGGTGATCAGCCAGCGCCTGGTGATCGGCAAGGACGGCCGCCGCATCCCCGCCGCCGAGGTGCTGCTGAACACGCCGCTGATCCGCGACATGATCCGCCGCGGCCAGACCCACGAGATCAAGGAGGCGATGGATCGCAGCCTGCAGGAAGGCATGCAGACCTTCGACCAGTCGCTGTACAAGCTGTACAAGGATGGCCGCGTGGATCTGGAGGAAGTGCTCAACAAGTCCGATTCGCGCGACGGTCTGGCGCTGAAGATCCGCCTCGCCGAAGGCGGCAACAACAACGAGGCACTGGCTGGCAACGACCCCTACGGCATGGGCTTCTGAGGGGCGCAGGCGAGGACGATATTGACCCTGGCCGCGCCCGTTTCTCACTCCGCTTCACGTGTCGCTAGCTTTGCGGTGCGTCCGCCTGGGCCTCCGGCATGGCTCGGCGGAAGGCATCCAGTTCGTTGCAGGCCTGATGTATCCGCCAGACCGTCGGATAATTGTCCATCGGCAGCTTCCAGCGCAGCGCGTTGTAGACCTGCGGCACCAGGCAGATATCGGCCATGCTCGGCGTGTCGCCGTGGCAGTAACGGCCGGTCGCGGCGTTGTCGTCCAGCATCGCCTCCAGTGCGGTGAAACAGGTCTCCATCCAGTGCCGTGACCATTGCGCACGCTGATCCTCGTCGGCACCAAACTGCGATTCCAGTCGCTGCAACACGCGCAGGTTCCCAAGCGGATGGGTGTCGCAGGCCACCACCATCGCCATCGAGCGCACGCGCGCACGCCCACGCGCATCCATCGGCAGCAGTGCGGTCTCCAGCTCCGGATACAGTTCATCCAGATACTCCATGATCGCCAGTGACTGGGTGATCACCCGGTCACCATCGAGCAGGCAGGGAACCATTTGCTGCGGATTGATGCCACGGTAAACGTCGCTGTGCTGCTCGCCACCGTTGTTCACCAGGTGAACGGATCGCGATTCGTACTCGACCCCTTTCAGATTGAGTGCGATGCGCACGCGATATGCCGCACTGGATCGCCAGTAGCCGTAGAGCACCAGACCGGTTGCCATGAGTCTTTCTCCCCCCCTTCCCCCGAACTTGTAGATGGCAGTTTAGCCACAGTTTGGCTCCGACACATCGCCGGCTGCAACGCGATCGCCGGGCAGCCCAACGTTTGCATCGAGTGGCGGCGCACCGGACAATAAGCGGTTGCCGCCAGACCGGCGCACCTTTCAATTCGCCACCGGAGATCCGCCGTGTCCGTCATCCGCATGAGTGAGCTCGATTTGCACGACAAGCGCGTGCTGATCCGCGAGGATCTGAATGTGCCGTTCGACGATCACGGCAAGATCAGCTCCACCCAGCGCCTGGATGCCGCCCTGCCCACGATCAGGGCCGCGCGCGATGCCGGCGCGCGCGTGATGGTGCTTTCGCACCTGGGCCGGCCGAAGGAAGGCGTGTTCGACGAGGCGTCCTCGCTGGCTCCCGTCGCAGCCTGGCTCGGCGCGCAGCTCGGCACGCCGGTGCGCCTGCTCGTGGACTATCTCGATGGCGTCGAGGTCGCGGCGGGTGAAGTGGTGTTGCTGGAAAACTGCCGCATGAATCCCGGCGAGGGCAAGGACGACGAGGCGCTGGCGAAGAAATACGCCGCGCTGTGCGACATCTTCGTGATGGACGCCTTCGGCACCGCGCATCGTGCCCAGGCGTCCACCCATGGGGTGATCCGCTTCGCA
>JAJXYE010000203.1 GCA_021780735.1 Pseudomonadota bacterium
CACCGCCTTCTTGCTGAGCGCCTGCTGCAGTTGCAGGATCCTGTTTTGCTTGGCCAGCGTGTCGATCTGCAGCTTTTTCGCCAGCACCTGCTGCTTGACGGTCTGGTAGGCCAGCGCCTTGGCACTAATGGAGTTCAGATAACCCTTGTCCGCCTCCATGTACCGTTCATGGTAGGCAAGCGCAAGGGCCATGTCTCCCTGCTTCTTGCTGATCTGGTAAAGCAGGCGATAAGCGTCGACAAGTGATTCGGGGTATTGATCGCTGAGTCGCCCGCCAACTGCATCGAGAGCAAATTGATTGGCATGTTGTTCGTCCCCCAAGGCCCAGTAGGCCTTGGCGAGCAGGGAATCGAAGACCGAAACCAGAGGCGGATAACGGGTGTCTTTCGCCCTGTTGAAGCCTTGCAGAAGCAGCTTCAATGCCTTTTTCGGACTGCCCTTCTCAATATTGCTGCTTGCCATGTATGCAAGCATAAGGCTGGAATAAATGGGCTCTTTCGCTTTCACGCATGCTTTCAGGCTCTCAGGTGCCTGCCGCGCAAACGCGGCCAACTGACTATCTTTGTAAAGCGCAAGAGTTCTCACAGCCATGGCTTTGCACGCACCCGAACCGCTTGGATTTTCCTTCAGCAGTTGATCCGAGTACTGCAATGCCAAGTCGTACTGTCCAGCCTGAGAAAACAGTTGCGCGGCCGTGGCGAGCGCCTGCAGACGTGCTTCCTTGTCGGAAATCGAAGGCAACTCGTCGAGCAATTGGTTCAGTTGCGAATACGCCTTTTCGTAGTGTGCTCCGATACCCAGCACATTCACCACCGAAAGTCCGGCGCGAAACCGCAACTCCGGATCCGCTGCCTGATCGATGACCTGATCCAGCTGCTGCACCGCCTTGGCATAATTACCTTTGTATGCGAACTCGAAGGCCTCCAGATAGAGCAGATACATGCGCTGGTGCGCCGTGAGCTTGAGCGAGCCGTCGCCAAGTCGCTTCAGCACAGCGGCGAACTCGGCCTGGTTGGAAGTCCGATAACTGTCCGCCTGCTTGAGCAACTGACCAGGATCGGTCGCAGGCGCGGCAGAACCTGCCGCGCCTGCGCTGCATGCCATGAGCGAAACCCATGCAACAAATAGGGCCTTGGACAAGCTGCTCATGAGAGCACTCGACTGATCTTAAGCGACGGCAGCAAGCGCGATTCGCGCCGAGCTCTCACCACCTTCACGCGACGGATCTCCGTCTTCGTCAGGCTCATTTTCACCCTCTTCCTCTTCGGCGGGAAAGAGCATGCAGCAGAGGACTTCGCGATCCAGAGCCGCGTTCAGCGCAGACTGATCACCGGCAAGAATCGCCGCACGAACAACCGGATCCAGCTGTTCGCCCTCAAGCGCAAATTCCACCTCGGCAGGCGAGCCTTGCCGGAGTCTTGCGTCCTGGCCCATCCTTTCAAGAAAAGCGATCACGTTTGACATCATTGAACCCCCTGCTGTTAATTTGGTTCGCCGCCACGCCAGGATGATCGATCAACCGACCAGCGACGCTTTGACGAAATCCCCTGCCTCGAAACCTCTTCATCACACGCATGAAACCCGACGGCGACAACCAACTGCTGTGCCGCCAGATTTTCTCCGGAGAATTGCGCCCATACCTCGTCGACGGGCGACAGGGCAAAAATACGATCCACCAACGCTGACAAACCCTCTCGTGCAATCCCCCGTGATCGCGCCGACTTCGTCAATACTAAGCCAACTTCCTGTCGGATGGCATCGGCTCTGAATTGTCGCACGCCACAGATGCCAAGCGGTCGCATCGAAACCTTGTCAAGCACCGCCAGATAAAGGCATCTGAAGGGCTGCTGCCTCATTCCAGCCAGGATCATGTGAAAAGTGCTCGTCGCTTGCTCGGCGGAAAGGGGGGAGCCTATGTGACGCATGGTCTGGGAGTCGGTATAGAGCTCCTGAAACAAGGCCTCATCGCCTGCCAACAGAGGGCGAAGGTGCAGCCGTTCGGTTTCGCACGAAAACGTTTCCACAGTCGCCATAGTCATCGGTGTCACGACTCGCTGAGAGCTGCGTCGGCCTGATCCTGTTTAACCTGATCCAGAGCCGCAAGTCGTGCGCGGATTTCGGGGTTGGCCAACAACGGCCGCGCCGGCGGAATCACCACGGTGTCGGCCATGCTGACGTCGGCCTGTGGCAATGCAGCCAGCGCGATCCGCTCGATCCGAGCCGACTGAATCGGCAACGTCGGCGTGCGATAGATGATGACTTCGTGCTCCAGCGGGTAATCGCGCGCCAGCACGTCGACCAGCACCTGGCGGTAGGCCGGGCCAGTGGAGAATCGCGCCAGCGACTGGTCACCGACCAGGCCGACCTGCCACAACACCAGGTACGCCGTGGGGTCGATCCGCCGCTGGTAGAACAGCAACTGGCTGGCTTCGTAGTGCTGGCATCCATAGGTACCCGGGTCGATGCCCAGATCCGCGTACAGGCAGTCCTCGGCGGAGATACCCGGTTCCATGTGCGCGGCGTAACCCTCGCTTCGCGCCACTGCGATCGACTTGTGCGGTGCCCAGGCGAACACGCCGGGATGACCATAGAACACCCCGCAGACCTTCTTCCCCGCACGCACCTCGGTGAGAATCGCCTCGACCATCTGCCGGTAAGTCTGCATGCGCGACTTGCCCTCGCGGTAGTACGGCTGCAGGCTGCGCACATCGGCATGCATCTTGTGCAGCCACAGCTCGACAACTCCGTCGGAAACCCCGGCAAACACCACGTCAGCCTGCTCGATATGGCTGCGCGCCAGCGGGCCGAGGTGCGAGCCCAGGGTCATGCCCAGCCCGACACAAACCAGGCTTCCGGGCAAGCGGTTGTCATCCATTCTTCGACTCGTGTGACGGTGGGAGGGATCGCATTATCGTGGTGGCGAACGACAGCTGATCAGGAGGCGTTCGATCCTGCTTTCGACGGAAACGCGTCCATCAGAGGCTTGATCAGATCCAGCGGCAGCGGGAACACGATGGTCGAGGACTTGCCGTTGTTGGACATGTCGGCCAGCGTCTGCAGGTAGCGCAATTGCAGTGCCTGCGGCTGCTGTGACAGCATCGCCGCGGCGTCGCGCAGTTTCTCCGCGGCCTGCATCTCGCCCTCGGCATGGATCACCTTGGCACGGCGCTCGCGCTCGGCCTCGGCCTGGCGAGCGATGGCGCGCACCATGGTGTCATTCAGGTCAACGTCCTTGATCTCGACATTGGCCACCTTGATGCCCCAGGGGTCGGTAGCCTCGTCCAGGATGGTCTGCAGGGTGCGGTTGATCGACTCGCGCTGCGACAGGATCTCGTCCAGCTCGTGCTGGCCCAGCACCGAGCGCAATCGGGTCTGCGCCAACTGGCTGGTAGCCTGGTAGAAGTCGGCCACCTGCAGCACCGACTTGTCCGGCTCCAGCACGCGGAAATACACCACGGCGTTGACCCGCACCGACACGTTGTCGCGCGAGATCACGTCCTGCGGCGGCACGTCCATCACGGTGATGCGCAGATCCACCCGTATCATGCGCTGCACACCGGGAATCAGCAGCACCAGGCCAGGCCCCTTGGTGCCGGTGTAACGGCCCAGGGTCAGTACCACGCCACGCTGATATTCCGGCAGGATCTTCACCGCCGACAACAGCAGCATCGCGCCGAGAATGATCAGTACACCCGCAAATCCGAACATGAGGCTCTCCCGTTGTTTCAACACCATCGCACACGCCAGCGATCGGCATGCAGACACGAGCACTTCGGCGCTAGGCCGGCGCCACCCACAGTAACAGGCCCTTTCGCCGCACGATGCGCACGCGCGCGCCCTGCGGCAACGCTGCCTCGCTGCGGACCCGCCAGCACTCGCCATGCACCCTGGCCCAGCCCTCAGTGCCGACATCGAGCGGGCCAAGCAGTTCACCGAATTCCTGCAGCATCGCCGTCTCGCCGCTGAACTGGCGCGCACGATGCGCGCGAAACACCAGCCACAGAATGCTCGACAACAGCGCCACCGCACCCACGGCAATGCCCGCGATCACGCCCACATTGACCCGATAACCCGGCACACCGGTATGCATCAGCAACACCGAGCCCAACACGAAGGCGATCACCCCGCCGATGCCGAGTGCGCCGACCGTGGGCGTCACCGCCTCGGCCACCAACAGGCCGATGCCCAGCGCCAACAGGGCCAACCCGGCATAACTCACTGGCAGCAACTGCAGCGCATACAGACCCACCAGCAGACAGATGCCGCCAGCCACACCGGGCAGATAGATGCCGGGATGAGTCGCTTCCAGAAACAACCCGACGACGCCGACCAGCAGCAGCAAATAGGCGATGGTGGGGTTGGTGATGATGCCGAGGAAGCGGTTGCGCGCGCTCGGCGCATAGTCATGCACGGCCAGACCCTTCAGCCGCAGGGTCAACTCGCGCTCGCCCACCCGTACCTTGCGGCCATCGGCCTTGGCCAGCAACTGGGCCGTATCCGCAGCGACGAAATCGATCACCTGCTGTCTGGCAGCTTCGTCCGCGGTGAGCGTGGCGGCACCACGCACCGCCTGCTCGGCCCATGCCACATTGCGCCCGCGCAGTTGTGCCAGCGAGCGGATGTAGGCAATCGCATCGTTGAGCACCTTGTTCGACTCGGCATCGGCCGGCTCGGCTGCCGGCTTCGTCGCTGTCGAGGTCGCCGACGCGGGCTTCTCGATCGCCTTGGGCAGCGGCATCGGCGTGGCACCGCCCAGGCTTACCGGCGTGGCGGCACCCAGGTGCGTGGCCGGCGCCATCGCGGCGACTTGCGCCGCGTACATGATGTAGGTGCCGGCCGATGCGGCACGCGCTCCGCCGGGCGCCACGTAGGCCAGCACCGGGATCGGGCTGGCCAGCATGCGCGCAATGATCTGCCGCATCGCCTCGGACAGGCCGCCGGGCGTGTCCAGCTGCAGCACGATCGCCACCGCGCCGTCAGCCTGCGCGCGCTGAAAGGCGTCATCCACATATTCCGCAGCAGCAGGGCCGATCGGCCCGTCCAGCGTGATCCGCGCCACCGCGCCGCTTGCGGCAGGATCCCTGACCGATGCAGCAGCAGCCGCTGCCAGCAGAAGGCCCAGCACCCAAAAGACTCGCCAACGCCGCATGGCATTCACCTCCCGCAGACAAGCGTGCCCGGCCACCACTGTAGCGCCAGTTAGCCGGCGGTACCTACTTGCAGCCACCGCTGCGGCAGGTGTCCGAGCGTTCTGGACGGCGCAAACGACGTGGAAATCCGTTGCTACGCGAGGGCAGCGGACGCGTTCCGTCCGGTGCCGCGCTGCCGATCCCGGGCCTCACGCTCAGCCCGGATGCAGCCCAGGCCGACCCGGATCCCGGTTATCTTCCCGGATGACCTGTCCCCCCGCACTGACCAGCGCTCTCTACTGCGCCACACATCCACCCATCCGGTGACCCATGCCCAGGATCGACCCCCGTAGTGTTCCCGCACGCCATGGCTCCAACTACCCCGCTCCCTTCGCGGAAAAAGCCGGGCTGCGCGTCAAGCAGGCACTCGGCAACGCGGGCGGGCTGACCGATTTCGGCGTCAACCTCACCCAGCTGCCAGCGGGAGCCTGGTCGAGCCAGCGCCATTGGCACAGTAGCGAGGACGAATTCGTCTATGTGCTGTCCGGCGAACTGTGCCTGATCACCGACGCCGGCGAGCAGACGCTGCGCGCGCATGATTGCGCGGCGTTCCCGAAGAACCGGGCCGACGCCCACCATCTGATCAATCGCGGCGAGCAGATGGCCGTCTATCTGGAGATCGGCAGTCGCAGCGACGACGATCACTGCCACTACCCCGACGTCGACCTGGATTGGGATCCGGCCATTGGCGTCTATACGCGCAAGGACGGTTCGCCCTACGCTTGACGCATGCGCCAAGGTGGCCGTTGCGGCCGCATCACCCACCACCCGCGCAGCCGACGCGAGGCTAATCCGGGGACGTCGGCGCGGCCGGCAAGTGCTGCCCGACCAGTTGCGCACGGATCGCGCGCAGCTTGGCCTTGATCGTCGCTGCGTTGGCCGAGCCGGTACGCAGCAACAGGCGCTGTCCGGCCGACAACGATTCCAGCGCCGGATCGGCATAGATGTAGAACCCCTTCGAGCGGATCAGCGTGGGTGGCTGGGTCGGCTCCGGTGCGGCCAGCAGGTTGTCGATCACGACGATCAGGCGATCGTTGAAATAGCCCTTCGGATAACCCAGCTGCTGGTACGCCTTCTGGAACAACGGATAGGCGTGCACGTACCAGGTGACCACGGCCTGCGGATCGGCGTGCGCGACGATCTGCATGTAAGGCGCATAGCGCGAGGCATTTTGCTCGTCCATGACGGTGCGGTCACCGGCATCGCGGGTGAGGAAGTTGCCCTTCGGCGTGCGCAACGGCAGAACCATGGTGCCCAGTTCATGACGCGGCAGGGCATCGATGGTCGCCACGATGCGCGCGATGATCTGCGGACGCACCAGCAGCGAGGACAACTCGCCGCCACCGGCCAGACCACCCAGTGCGGAGGCCACCGCGTCGTCGCTGTCGTCCAGCGTCGGCATGGCCGCGGTCGAGGCGTTTGCCGGCGCGGTTTGCACCTCGCCGATCGGGTGTTCGACGGGGGCGCTGGCGGGTTTCGCCGGGATCGAGGCTGCCGTGGCAGGGGTGCTGATTGTCGTCGGCGACGGCTGCATCGCCTTGCGCGCCAGGAACACGCCGGCCACCACCACCGCGCCCAGCACGATCACTGCCGCGATCCAGCTACCTGTAGATGCCTGCCTGCCCATCACCGTTCCCCGTCACTGCAAAACCTGTGTACCTGTTACGACTGCGCATGACGCGAATCGTTCATTCGACGCCACCGGACGACCTCGCCGCCCGTGCACCATCCGCTCCCCGCCATTCTCCATCAGGGCATGACGGCGCTGCAGCGATGCGCGTCACGGCGTCGCGCCTGGTGACACCGATCCTCCCCGCCGGCTTGCCGCGCCAACACCGCGCTCAGGCCTTGAGCCGATAGCCGCTGCGGAAGATCCACCAGACCAGCGCCAGACAGACGCCGAGAAATACCAGGGTCATGCCCAGGCTGATCCCGACGCCGACATCGGAGACGCCGTAAAAACTCCAGCGAAACCCGCTGATCAGGTACACCACCGGGTTGAACAGTGTCACCTTCTGCCAGAACGGCGGCAGCATGTGGATCGAGTAGAAGCTGCCACCGAGAAAGGTCAACGGGGTCACGATCAGCAGCGGTACCAGTTGCAGCTTCTCGAAATTGTCCGCCCAGATGCCGATGATGAAGCCGAACAGGCTGAAGGTCAGCGCCGTCAGCACCAGGAAGGTGAGCATCCACAGCGGATGGGCAATGCCGAAGGTGACGAACAGCCGCGCCGTGACCAGGATGATCGAACCCAGGATGATCGACTTGCTGGCCGCCGCACCGACATAGCCGGCGACGATCTCGAACGGCGACACCGGCGCCGACAGGATCTCGTAGATGGTGCCGACGAACTTCGGGAAATAGATGCCGAACGAGGCGTTCGAGATGCTCTGCGTCAGCAGCGACAGCATCACCAGCCCCGGCACGATGAACGCGCCATAGCTGACCCCATCGATGCCGTTCATGTGCGAGCCGATTGCCGCACCGAACACGACGAAGTACAGCGAGGTGGAGATCACCGGCGAAACGATACTCTGCAGCAAGGTACGCCGGGTGCGCGCCATCTCGAAACGATAGATCGCACGGATGCCGTGGATGTTCATGCGCGCTCCTTGACCAGATCCACGAAAATATCCTCCAGCGAACTCTGGCTGGTTTTCAGGTCCTTGAAGTCGATACCGGTCTCGGCCAGACGCCGCAACAGCACGTCGATGCCGGTGTGTTCGCTCTGCGCGTCGAAGCTGTAGACCAGTTGCTGGCCGTCGCCGGACAGTTCCAGCGCATAGCCATCCAGCCCGGCCGGAATGGCGGACAGCGCATTCTGCAGTTGCAGGGTCAGCTGCTTGCGACCGAGCTTGTTCATCAGCTCGGCCTTGTCCTCGACCAGGATCAGCTCACCCTTGTTGATCACGCCGATCCGGTCGGCCATTTCCTCGGCCTCGTCGATGTAATGGGTGGTCAGGATGATGGTCACCCCGTTGGCCCGCAAGGCTCGCACCATGGCCCACATGTCGCGCCGCAGCTCCACGTCCACGCCGGCGGTAGGCTCGTCCAGGAACAGGATCTGCGGCTCGTGCGAAAGCGCCTTGGCAATCATCACCCGGCGTTTCATGCCGCCGGACAGGGTAATCAACCGGTTGTCCTTCTTGCTCCACAGCGAGAGATCCTTCAATATCTTTTCGATGTGCGCCGGATTCGCCGACTTGCCGAACAAGCCGCGACTGAAGCTGACCGTGTTCCACACCGTCTCGAACGAGTCGGTGGTCAGTTCCTGCGGCACCAGGCCGATCTTCGACCGGGCGGCGCGATAGTCGCGCACCACATCGTGCCCGTCGGCGAGCACGTGGCCCGCGGTCGGGTTGACGATGCCGCAGATGATGCTGATCAGGGTGGTCTTGCCGGCACCATTCGGGCCGAGCAAGGCGAAGATCTCGCCCTGCCGGATTTCCAGATCAATCGGCTTCAGGGCCTGGAACCCCGAAGCGTAGGTCTTGGTCAGCTTTTGAACAGAGATGATCGACTGCACACAGACTCCGTGGCGTTGCCCTCGATTGAGCAGCCGATGGTAAGCCGGCCCGGGTGACACTGCCACCTCACGAGCGCTGCCCGCCACCGCGGGCAGTGTCTTGTCGCAGCGTCTCTAGCGATGCTGCCTCTCCTCGTCGCGCTGCGCCCGGTCGGCGGCCTTGCCGATTGCCTTCTGGATCTTTCCGGCATTCTTCTCCAGCTTGC
>JAJXYE010000263.1 GCA_021780735.1 Pseudomonadota bacterium
TCGTGATCAAACCGGTGCTGACCCGCCCGCCGACCGGCGCAACTGCTCGACATCACGCAGTGGCGGCGCGCCATGCAGGCGACGGTATTCGCGACTGAACTGGGACGCGCTCTCGTAGCCCACGCGATGCGCCACGGCCGCCACGTCGCAACGTTCGCTCAGCAGCAGGCGGCGCGCCTCCTGCAGCCGCAGTTGCTTCTGGTACTGCAGCGGGCTCATCGCGGTGATCGCGCGAAAGTGATGGTGCAGCGACGACGTGCTCATGTTGACCGCGCCGGCCAGTTCGTCAATGCGCAGGGGCTGGCGGAAATGGGCCTTCAGCCAGCCGATGGCGTCCGACACCTGATGACTGCGGCTGCCCACGTGCGCCAAGTGGCGCAGGCGCGGCCCCTGCTCGCCGACCAGCAGCCGGTACATCACTTCGCGTTCAATCAGCGGGGCCAGTACCGGCAGATCCCGCGGTGCATCGAGCAGGCGCACCAGTCGCAGCACGGCATCAAGCAGATCAGCGGTGATCGGACTGACCGACATCGCACGGCCGGCCACCGCCGACGCCGCGGGCAAGTCGGTCTCGGCCAGCAGTTCGCTGACGCGACGGGCATCGAAACTCAGCATTGCGCAGAGATAGGGCGCCTGCGGCGTCGCCTGCACCACCTGCGAGGACACCGGCAGGTCGATCGAGGTGACCAGATAGTTGGCCTGGTCGTAACGATAGATCTCGCCACCCAGCAACACCTGCTTGGCGCCCTGCGCAACCAGTACCAGACCCGGTTCGTACATCGCACAGGTCTGCGTGCCCAGGCGCCCGGCACGAAAGAAGCTCAGCGCCGGCAAGGCGGTGGCATGGTGGCCATCGGTTCCGGTCGATCGTTCAATGATCGCTGCCAATTCCTCGCGATCGCGCTCCAGCCGGGGATTTCGTTCAGACGACACCATCTCGGTTTTCATGCAATTTCGATATCAAGCAAGGCAGCTCAAGATTGCCTGTTCCTGCACGCCATGGCGAGGCCTCCGCGACAGCTTTGCAGGATCGGGCAAGCATCTCGCAGGATCCGGCTACCGGTTCCCGGCGCTTGTTGCGCATACTGGCCCACTTGCCGCACCACCACCCTCAAGGAGAAACGCATGCCTCTGAACATCCGTGGCTACGCCGCCCGATCCGCCACCACACCGCTGGCACCGCTGAGCTTCGAACGCCGCGACCCGCGCGCGGACGACGTGGTGGTCGACATCCTCTACTGCGGGGTCTGCCACTCCGACCTGCACACCGCCCGCAACGAATGGCATGGCACGACCTACCCGGTGGTGCCGGGCCACGAGATCATTGGCCGGATCAGTGCGGTGGGTGCCGCGGTCAGCCGCTTCAAGGTCGGCGACATGGTCGGCGTCGGCTGCATGGTCGACTCCTGCCAGCACTGCGCCGCCTGCGACCAGGGACTGGAACAATACTGTGCCGAGATGCCGACCTTCACCTACAACAGCAAGGATCGGCAGGACGGCCGCATGACCTTCGGCGGCTATTCCGAGCGCATCGTGGTGGCAGACAAGTTCGTGCTGCGCATCGATGACAGGCTCGACCCGAAATCCGCTGCGCCGCTGCTGTGCGCCGGCATCACCACCTGGTCGCCGCTGCGTCACTGGAGGGTTGGCCGAGGCAGCAAGGTCGCCGTGGTGGGGCTGGGCGGCCTCGGCCACATGGGTCTCAAATTTGCCAAGGCACTGGGTGCCGACGTCACCCTGTTCACCCGCTCGCCCTCGAAGGAAGACGAAGCCCGCCGGCTCGGTGCCGATCACGTGGTGCTGTCCACCGACGAGGCGCAGATGAAGGCCGTGGCCGGCCACTTCGATTTCATCCTCGACACCGTGCCGCACCAGCACGACCTGAACCCGTACCTGGCCACGCTGAAGATCAATGGTGTGCACGTGCTGGTCGGGCTGGTCGAGCCGATCGAGCCGACGGTGCATGCGGCCAACCTGATCTTCGGTCGCCACTCGATCGCCGGCTCGCTGATCGGCGGCATCGCCGAGACCCAGGAGATGCTGGATTTCTGTGCCGAACACGGCATCAGCAGCGACGTCGAGATGATCGACATCAGCGACATCAACAGCGCCTATGAGCGCATGCTCAGGAGCGACGTGCGCTATCGCTTCGTGATCGACCTGGCCTCGATCGACAAGGCCGCCTGAACGGGTCGGACCATCGCTGCGGCGCTGGTCCGACCCGGCTGCACCGGCGCCAGCAACGGCAGCGCCGGTGCATTCCAGCCCATCGCGTTGTAGACGTAGAAACGGGCGATGCCGAGGTACTCGTGCACGACCACATCGGTCAGCACGAAGTTAGACGCCGACGGCCAAGCGCCGATCGTGCCGCGCAAATAGTCGGCGCGCACCGGTGTCACCGCGATACCGAAATGGCTGAAGTAGAGCACGGCACGACGCAGATGCCAGGCCGAACTGACCAGCCACACGCGCGGTACGCCCAGGGCCGCCAGCAGCGGCCGGCTGTACTGACCGTTCTGCCAGGTCGTGTTGCTGCGCGCCTCCAGCACCAGATCCCCGGCCGGCACGCCGAGCTGGCGCAACACCGCCCCGTAGGATGCCGCCAGCGTGGTTCCCATCTGCGACGGATCGCCGCCGCTGACCAGCACCTTGCACGTCACCGGCGCCTGCCGGCACGCCTTGTACAGCACCGCCGCCTCGGTGATGCGCCCGTAAGCGGACATGCTCGGCTCGACCTTGTCATGCGGGATGTACACCGAGTCCCCGGTGAGCAGCACGATCGCGTTGTGCGGCGACCAGTTCAGCGCCGGACGCAGGGCGTAGGGCGCCTGCAGCTGCTGCAGCAGCAGTCTCGGCACGATCCCGCATCCGACCAGGCCGAACAGCAGCGCGGCCAGCACCACCATGGTCCAGCCCAGCCGGCGCCAGCGGCGCCAGCCAGCCAGTGCGGCCAGGATCAACAACAGTGCAAATACGGGAAGAGTCATGATCATTCGATTCGCCGTGGGAGTGGCAGGGTAACCCAGACCACGACCCGAGCCATGTCGGCGCGACGAAGCAGACGCTTCCCTGCCGACCTGAACTGCGCGACGATCGGCAGCAGTTGCGGTGGCAAGCCTTCAGCATTGCCGAAGGATTGCCCGCACGACCGTCCCTGTCAGCAAGACAGCACCACGGAGCGATGCCATGACTACCCTCGTGTTCGTCCACGGCTGGAGCGTCACCAACACCTCGACCTACGGCCAGATGCCGCAGCAACTGCAGCAACAGGCTGGCGCGGCCGGCATGTCATTGACCGTGGCCGATGTCTGGCTGTCCGAATACGTGAGCTTCGACGATGCCGTGACCATGGCCGACCTGGTGCGCGCATTCGACCATGCGCTGCGCGACCTGCACCTGCGCGACGCCAGTTTCGACTGCATCACCCACTCCACCGGTGGGCCGGTGGTGCGCGAATGGCTGCGCGCACAGCACGACCGCCCCGGCAGCTGCAGCACGATCAAGCTCGGCCATCTGGTGATGCTGGCGCCGGCGAACTTCGGCTCGGCCCTGGCGCAGCTGGGCAAGGGCATGTTTGGTCGACTTAAATCATGGTTCTCCGGTGTCGAACCGGGGCAGCGCATCCTCGACTGGCTGGAGCTGGGCAGCGCCGAGTCGCTGTCGCTAAACCTCGACTATATCCATGGCGAAGACCCGCTGGCCCGCGGCCAGTTCCAGTTCGTGCTGATTGGCGACCGCCCGGATCGTGCACTGTACGACCACCTAAACAGCTACACCGGCGAGGACGGCTCCGACGGCGTGGTTCGCCTCGCTGCGGCCAACCTCAACGCCCGGCATGCGGTGCTGTCGACGCATGGTGCAGGCGACAGCGACACCCTGGCGCTGAATCTCAGCCGCGGCCCGCGCTGCGCGTTCAAGCTGATCGCCGGGGCCTCCCACTCCGGTGATGCGCAAGGCATCATGGCGCACGCCGCCGCCGACACGGTGCAGACGATCCTGCGCTGCCTGTCGATCCGCGATGCCGCCGGCTATACCGCACTTTGCGACGCGTTCGATGGCGAGAACGCGGCACGCGACGCGAACAAGGTGGAACTGGAGCCGGCCGGCCCGTTCGCCCCGCGCGTGCACATCCACGACCCATGCAGCCTGCTGATCGTGCGCCTCGGCGACGAGGCAGGCGAGCCGCTGGTCGGCGCCGGATGCCTGTTCACCGCCGGCACGCCGCCCAGTGCCGACCTGATGCCGGCCGGCTTCATGCTCGACCGTCAGTCCAACTCCAGGCAACGGGCAAACGTGTCGCTGTTCCTCAACTACGCCTTGCTGGCCGGCGACAGCCGGGTAGCCGACCCACGCAACAGCCGCAAGACCCTGCGCGCCGCCGTCGCCAGCCATCGTCCCTACGGCGCCACGGTGGAACCGCTGGATCTCAAGGGACTGGTGCACCATGCGCTGGCCAGCAGTGCCGCCGCAGACGACCTGTTCAGCCTGCTGGGCGCGCACCAGACCACGGTGCTCGACGTGGTGCTTTCGCGCAAGGTTCATGAGGGCGTGTTCCGGCTGACCCAGCAGCCGCCGCCGCATGACTTCAGCAAGCCCCTGCCGGGTGACGTGATCAGCTGAACGGCAGGCGACACGCCATCGGCACCGGGCACACCGACCCGATAAACTGCACGGCACCCGCAGGCGACTGCTCGCGTTCGCCGACCCCCCGACTGGCATGCAAAAGAAACCGATCTTCTTCGACCCCACCGGCCGACGCGCCACCCACGTCTCGCGCCTGGCGCTGAGTGCCGGCGTGATCAGCACGCTGTTCGTGCTGGCCTGTGCCATCAGCCTGTTCGTCGGGCCGCAGATGAGCGGCCTGCACATCGGCAAACAAAGCAAGACCCGGCATGCCATGGCCAATGTGAAGGCAGCCGAGCCGGAGCTGCTGAAGTCAGCGGCGAAGCTGGCCGCCGAAGTGCGTGCGCGGCAGAAGCTGCTGCACGCGCCGCACCGCCATGCCAGCAAGCCCGCCGCCCTCCACGTACCGCCACCTTCGCTGCACAAGCCGGCGGATCGGCCGCTGGCCATCGGTTTCTACGTCAACTGGGACGACAGCAGCTATCCCTCGCTGAAACGCGCCCTGCCGACGCTGGACTGGGTGATCCCGACCTGGATGAGCCTCAGCGGTCCGGACATGGCCCTGCATACCAGCATCGATGCCAAGGCGCTGACCCTGATCCGCACGCAGAAGCCCTCCACCCCGATCCTGCCGCTGCTGCAGAACGCGGTCGACGGCAACTGGGACGGCAAGGGCCTGGCGCACATGCTGGCCGACCCGGCGTTGCGCCAGGCGCGCATCGCGCAGATCGTGGCGTTCGTCGCGGCCTATCATTTCCAGGGCATCACGATCGACTTCGAAGAGGTGCCGGACGCCTCGCAGAAGGATCTCAAGACCTTCTTGACCGAACTCAACGACGCGTTCGATCCGCACGGCTGGGGCATCGTGCTGTCGGTGCCGTTCGACGACCCCAGCTGGGACTACGCCGGCTACGCCGACATCGTCGATTTCGAGCTGCTGATGGCCTATGACCAGCATTGGGCTGGCAAGGATCCGGGCAGCATCGCCGGCGAGGACTGGTTCGAACAGACCCTGGACAAGCGCATGAAGGCGCTCGACCCGGACCAGACCATCATCGCCATCGGCAGCTACGGCTATGACTGGGCCAAGGGCCACAACGCCGAGACGCTGACCTTCCAGGACGCGATGGATCGCGCCTCCGATGCCCAGGCCGACATCAGTTTCGACTCCGATTCGCAGAACCCGCATTTCTCCTACAGCGAGGACGACGGTACCGAGCACCAGGTCTGGTTCCTCGACGGCGTCACCGCCTACAACGAGATCCATGCCGCCGATGACTACAAGCCCTACGGCTACGCGTTGTGGCGGCTCGGCGCGGAAGATCCGTCGATCTGGTCGGTGCTGGGCCAGGCTTACGGCGCCAGTGCGCCGAAGCAGCTGCGCACGATTGGCCAGGGCGAGGACATCGACATCGAGGGCCAGGGCGAGGTGCTGGAGATCGCGGCCGAACCGTCGCCCGGTGCGCGCACGGTGACGGTGGACAAGGACGACGGCAGCATCGATGACGAGAGCTACACCAGCCTGCCCAGCTCCTACCTGATCAAGCGTGCGGGCACCCTGCCGCACAAGATCGCGCTGACCTTCGACGACGGCCCCGACCCGGAATGGACGCCGCAGATCCTCGACATCCTCAAGGCCAAGCACGTGCCGGCGACATTCTTCATCATCGGCTCCAACGCCGAGATGTCGCCCAAGCTGGTGCAACGCGAGGTCGATGAAGGCGACGATGTCGGCAACCACACGTTCACCCATCCCAACCTGGGCGAAAGCCCGCCCGGCATCGTGGCGCTGGAGCTCAACGCCACCCAGCGCCTGTTCGAGGCGCTGACCGGCCACTCGATGCGGCTGTTCCGCGCGCCTTACTTCGGCGACGCCGAACCGACCACGGCTGACGAGCTGGTGCCGATCGAGATTGCACAGAAGATGGGGTATATCTCGGTCGGACTGCATGTCGATGCCGAGGACTGGCAACGTCCGGGCGTCGACGCCATCGTCAACAACGTGCTGGCCGGCATCAACACCACCAACCCCGATCGCAAGGGCCAGGTGGTGCTGCTGCACGACGGCGGCGGCGACCGCGAGCAGACCGTGGAGGCGCTGCCGCGGATCATCGACGGCCTGCGCGCCGAAGGCTACCAGTTCGTCACCGTCTCGACCCTGGCCGGCCTGACCCGCGATCAGACCATGCCGCCATTGGCGCCGGGCTCGCTGTCGCGCTGGGCCGACCGCTCGGTATTCCTGACCCTGGGCCTGCTCGGACATTTCATCCGCTGGCTGCTGGTCGCCGCGATCGCCCTGGGCATCGGCCGGCTGTTGCTGCTCGGCGCCCTGGCCTTGCTCAATCGCGCAAAGGAACGCCGCCGCGTTCCGCCGGCGCTCGGCGACGATCCGCCGCTGGTATCGGTGCTGATCCCGGCCTACAACGAGGCGAAGGTGATCGCCAGCTCGATCCGCCAGATCCTGAGGAGCCGCTACGCGAATCTCGAAGTGATCGTGGTCGATGACGGCTCCACCGACGCCACCTCGGCGGTGGTGCGCGAGCACTACGCGAACGAGCCGCGCGTGCGCCTGCTGACCATCGCCAACGGCGGCAAGGCCCACGCGGTGAACACCGCCCTGCGCGAGTCCAACGGGGCGGTGGTGGTGGCGCTGGACGCGGACACCCAGTTCGAGCCGGAGACGATTCCGCGCCTGGTGCGCTGGTTCGCCGACCCCGCGGTGGGTGCGGTCGCCGGCAATGCCAAGGTCGGCAACCGCATCAACCTGATCACCGTGTGGCAGGCGCTGGAATACATCACCGCACAGAATCTGGAACGCCGTGCGCTGGCGGCGCTGGGCGCGATCACCGTGGTGCCCGGTGCGGTCGGTGCCTGGCGCCGTGAGGCACTGGAACGGCTGGGCGGCTTTCCCGCCGACACCCTGGCCGAGGATCAGGATCTCACCCTGGCCGTGCAGAAAGCCGGCTACCACACCCTGTTCGATGCCGCGGCCATCGCCTGGACCGAGGCGCCGGATACCGCCGGCGGCCTCGCCCGCCAGCGCTTCCGCTGGTCCTACGGCACCCTGCAATGCCTGTGGAAACATCGCGACGCCACCTTCCGCCCGCGCTACGGCGCCCTGGGCATGATCGCGCTGCCGCAGGTGTGGCTGTTCCAGATCCTGTTTTCCGTGGTGTCGCCGCTGGTCGATCTGGTGCTGGTATGGCAAATCATCGCCACCGGCCTGGACTATCTGCAGCACCGCGGCCAGTTCAACGACACCAACCTGATGAAGATGCTGATCTTCTACGCCGCCTTCATGGCCGTGGATCTTGGCGCTTCCGCGCTCGCCTTCGCGATGGAGAAGAAGGAGAAGTGGAGCCTGATGTGGTGGCTGGTGCTGCAACGCTTCGGCTATCGCCAGCTGATGTACTACGTGGTGGTGCGCTCGGTATGGACGGCCATCCGCGGGCCCTCGGTCGGCTGGGGCAAACAGGAGCGCAAGGCGACGGTGAACGCCAGTGAGGAATCCAGGACGTAAGCGGCACCCGGAAATCCTTATCGACCCCGCCACTTGGCAAACGAGTTCCATGGAATCAGTATAGTTTCCACGGAACTCATTCATGGCAACTGTTTGTGAATAAGCATCTGGATGCCGAGGCCACAACAAATCCGCTGGAAATCCGTCTCGGCCACTGGCTTCGACCGGTCTCCAATCAGGTCTCCGGATCGTTCGCGAGCGCCTTGCAGCAGCGCCAGCTTTCCGTGGCGGAATGGGTAGCGCTCAACAACTCGACACACATCCCGAGGTCACCGCCGCTGCACTCGCTGACGCAATGGGCATGACCCGCGGCGCCATCTCGAAAGTGCTGGACAAGCTGCAGGCCCGGCAATGGCTGGTGCGCAGCACCAGCCAGCGCGACAACCGTGTTCAGTTGCTGGCGCTCACCCCATCCGGAAGGCGCGTGCTGCCCCCGCTCAGGGACATTGCCGACCGCAACGACGAGCACTTCTTTGCCGTACTCGGCACGACCGAACGGGTTGCACTTCGCCGGCTGCTGCAACAGCTTGCCAACGCGCACCGGATCAACACGCTACCTGTCGACTAGGAGTGTGGGCGGTAGAAACTTTGGATAGCGAGATTGAGCTATCGCCATGGGACGCGTCTATCGGAGGATGCGCATGGTTATTCCATGCAAGCCCGACGAGAGGCGTGGCCTATGGATGAGAGCACCATCGCAGCCCAAAGATTTCTGCCGCCCGCGCTCCCAGGCAGCCACCTTGATGCACGTCTGCGAACTCC
>JAJXYE010000015.1 GCA_021780735.1 Pseudomonadota bacterium
AAGATCGTGGCGGCGGCCAGCGAGAAATTCGTCTGCATCATTGATTCGAGCAAGCGGGTCGACCTGCTCGGCAAGTTCCCGGTGCCGATCGAAGTGATCCCGATGGCTCGCAGCCTGGTTGGTCGCGAAATCGTCAAGCGCGGGGGGCAGCCGGTGTGGCGTGACGGTGTGGTCACCGACAACGGCAACTGGATCATCGACGTGCACAACTGGCAGATCGCCGATCCGGCGGCGCTGGAAGGCGAACTGAATCAGCTGCCCGGCATCGTCACCGTCGGCCTGTTCGCGCGGCGGCCGGCCGACGTGGTGCTGATCGGCGACAGGGAGATGTGATACGCCACGACCCCTGGCGATCAGGAATGGCGGCCCGGCGGGCCGCCTTTTTTTGCATGATCGAGCGCGGCTCCGCTTCGACCTGCCGGAAAAGGGCGAATCCAAAGAAAAACCCGCCACGGGGCGGGTTTTTCGGCCGACATCTCGCAGAAGCCTGCGTGCATCGGCATCTGGATTGGCAGCCCCGGATGGATTCGAACCACCGATGCCTGAGTCAGAGTCAGGTGCCTTACCGCTTGGCGACGGGGCTGTGAAGCTGAGTTTAGCGCTTGGAGAACTGGGTGGCGCGACGTGCCTTGTGCAGGCCGACCTTCTTGCGCTCGACTTCACGAGCGTCACGGGTCACGAAGCCAGCCTTGCGCAACGGCGACTTCAACGCTTCGTCGTATTCGATCAGCGCGCGGGCGATACCCAGACGGATGGCGCCAGCCTGACCGGTGATGCCGCCACCGGCGACGGTGACCGTGATGTCGAACTTTTCGGTGTTCTCGGTCAGTTCGAGCGGCTGGCGCACGATCATGCACGAGGTCTCGCGACCAAAAAACGCTTCAAGCGTCTTGCCATTGACCACGATATCGCCCTTGCCCTTGCGCAGGAACACGCGGGCGGCGGAAGTCTTGCGGCGGCCAGTGCCGTAATTCTGCTGGATCGACATGTTGATTCCTTAGAGTTCCAGCGCCTGCGGCTGCTGTGCGGTGTGCGGATGCTCGGCACCGCCGTAGACCTTGAGCTTGCGATACATTTCGCGGCCCAGCGGGTTCTTCGGCAGCATGCCCTTGACGGCGATCTCGATCACGCGCTCCGGGTGAGTGGCCAGCAGATCCTTCAGACTGGTGGTCTTCAGGTTGCCGACATAGCCGGTGAAGCGGTGATATTTCTTGTCGTCCAGCTTGGCGCCGGTCACGGCCACCTTCTGCGCGTTGACCACCACGATGTAGTCGCCGGTATCGCAGTGCGGGGTATATTCCGGCTTGTGCTTGCCGCGCAGACGACGGGCGATTTCGGTCGACAGGCGACCGAGCGTCTTGTTCGTGGCATCGACCACGAACCAGTCGCGCTTGACGAGGTCTGCATTGGCGCTGAAGGTTTTCATTTCAAATACCTGATATGCCGCCGTCAGGCGGTACGCGTAATCGGTGGATCAAAGGCGCGAGATGATAGCGGAGCCGTCATCCATGGCGCAAGCCCACCGACCGGCGGGCTGTGAGCTGGCAATGATAGCATGAGTGGCATGCCGCTTGAAAAGTCCCCCATGTCCGCACCGGCAGGCCGCATCGCCAAGCTAGCCGACCAGTGCGTGCAATGCGGGCTGTGCCTGCCGGTCTGCCCCACCTATGCGCTGGATCGCAACGAAGCCGAGTCTCCGCGGGGGCGTATCGCCATCGCCGCGGCGCTGGCTCGTGGTGCGGTTGATGCCACTTCAGCGCTGCGTGAGCACCTCGATCACTGTCTGGGCTGCCTGAGTTGCGAAAACGTCTGCCCGGCGCATGTCCAGTACGACGAATTGCTGATCGGTACCCGCGCCCTGCTCGGGCCGTCGCCACGGCGCCCGCGGCTGCTGCTTGCCCTGATCGAGCGACCGGCGCTGCTGCGGGTGCTGCGCCGGCTCGGCGACCGGGTTGTACCGCCGCGCTGGAAAGCCTGGCTGACCGGCCACTTGCGGGCGACCTCCGCCTGGCGCGCCGCACTGTCCGGCATGCCCGCAGCGGCGCCGACCGTGCCGCTCGCGGCCGGCAGCGACGAGCGTCCGCAGCTGGCGCTCTTTCCCGGTTGCGTGGCCAGCGTCGAGGATGCCGAAGCGCAGCACGCCTCGTTGCGCCTGCTGCGGGCGGCGGGCTTCCGGGTCAGCGTGCTGCCCGCCTTCTGCTGTGGCGCGATGGATCTGCACGGCGGCGCAACCGCGGCCGCGGAGCGGGCCGCGCAACGCCTGCGGCGGCACTGGCAGGCAAGCGGCGCCGGTCGGCTGGTTTCGGTCACGCCAGGCTGCCTGGGCACGCTGCGCCACGCCCTGCCCGGGGTGAGCGTGGTCGATCCGCTGGAGCTGCTGGCAAGCCACGGCGAATCGTTGCGCTTTCGCCCGCTGCCACTGCGGGTGGCTGTGCATGTGCCATGCACGCAGGTCAATGTGGCCGGCACCGATGGCGACATGCTGCGCCTGCTGCGGCGGATCCCCGGGCTCGAGGTACTGCCGCTGAGCCGCCCACCCCACTGCTGTGGCGCCGCCGGCAGCCATCAGCTTGAATTCCCCGAACGTGCCGCGCAGCTGCGCGAGGCGACCCTGCACCAGCTCGGCGCACTGGATCCGCAGCGGCTGTTGTCGTCCAATATCGGCTGCCGCCTGCATCTGGGTGCTGCCACCGGCACGCTGCCATCGCAGCACCCGCTGACCCTGCTGGCTCAACAACTGGAACTGGACTGACTGGAGCTCGATTGCGCATGAACGTCCGTACCCTCACACCGCTCGACCGCCTGCTGGCCGGTTGCGAGCGCGCCCTCGAGGCGGTCGCCGGATCTCCGGCAGCGCAGCGACCCACACCCGCCGCGGGTATCGACGAAGCGGATCTGGATGATGGGCAGCGCCGCCATGCCGCCGGGTTGATGCGCATCAACCACACCGGCGAGGTCTGCGCACAGGCGCTGTATCTGGGTCAGGCGGCCCTGGCGCGCGACGGGGCCAACCGTGAACACCTGCTGCAGGCGGCTGCCGAAGAGACTGATCATCTGGCCTGGTGCGCCGGGCGCCTGCAGCAGCTGGAGAGCCGTCCCAGTCTGCTCAATCCGCTCTGGTATGCCGGCAGCTATGCCATCGGCGCCGTCGCCGCGCTTGCCGGCGACCCGCTCAGCCTGGGTTTCGTGGTCGAAACCGAACGCCAGGTGGAAGCCCATCTGGCCGAGCACCTGGAAAGACTGCCGCCGGACGATGCGCGCTCACGTGCGGTGCTGAGCCAGATGCAGGCAGATGAAATCCGCCACGCCGAGGCGGCGCAGGCGCGGGGTGGCGTCGAGCTGCCATTTCCGCTGCCGCAGCTGATGCACCTCAGTTCGATGGTGATGAAGACGGTAGCCTACCGCGTGTAGGAACGCCGATCGAAAAAAAACCCGCCTCGCGGCGGGTTCTTCATCACATCAGGTTGCGGCCGTGGAACAGTTCCTCGATCTCACGTCGCAACAGCGATTCGATCCGCTGCCGCTCCTTGAACGAGAGATCATCGGCATGCGACTCGAACAGGTAGGTGTCGAGGTCGAAGTCCTTGATGTGCATCTTCGTGTGGAACATGTTTTCCTGGTACACGTTGACGTCGAACATCTCGTACTTCTGGCGGATGTGGCGGGCCAGGTAGTCCTGCACCGAGTTGATCTTGTGGTCGATGAAGTGCTTCTTGCCCTTCACGTCGCGGGTGAAGCCACGCACGCGGTAATCGCACACCACGATGTCCGACTCGAAGCTGTCAATGAGGTAGTTCAGCGCCTTCAGCGGCGAGATCACCCCGCAGGTCGCCACGTCGATATCCGCACGGAACGTCGCGATGCCATTGTGCGGATGCGTCTCCGGATAGGTGTGGACGGTGATGTGGCTCTTGTCCAGGTGCGCCACGGCACCGGCGATCGAGTCGCGACCCAGCTTCTCCAGCACCGGCTCCTCGGAGATCAGCATGGTTACCGAGGCACCCTGCGGGTCGTAGTCCTGGCGGGCAATGTTGAGGATGTTGGCACCGATGATCTCGGCCACGTCGGTCAGGATCTGGGTAAGCCGATCGGCGTCGTACTGCTCATCGATGTATTCGATGTAGCGGCCACGCTGCTCCTCCGACACCGCATAGCAGATATCGTAGATATTGAAGCTCAAGGCCTTGGTCAGGTTGTTGAAACCCTGCAGGCGCAGACGGGGAAGCGGTTTGACCACGGGCAGCTCTCCATGACCGGGCAACGGTCAGCAGTAGAGGCGGGTTAGCGACAAGGGTCCCCGCGATTGGAATGGAGTACAGGAGCCATCCTGTACGACCCCTGTGAACGACGCGCGACAAAATCGTCGTTGCCGAAAGACCGCGAAGTATGCGGCAAAAGCGAAAAAAATTGAACCTGCGTCATGACGTAAAGGTTTGCCATAATGGCGCAGGAGCACGGGGGATCACGGACACGCACGCTGCGGTCGCAAGTGGCCGCCGCGGACAATCTGCCGGATCGAGGAGTCATCGTGGCGCAACCTCTCAAATATCAGCTGCAACAGGCTTTCGAGCGCTCGCAGGCACCACTTGGCTTCGCTCCGGATCCCGCATCGATGGAGCGGTTCCTGGCGCTGTGCCACCGTCGCCGCTACCCCGGCAAGACCGCGATCATGCGCCCGGGCGATCCCGCCAACACGCTCTATTACGTCGTCGAAGGCTCGCTGGCGGTATGCACCGAGGACGAGCAGGGGCGCGAACTGATCCTCGCCTACATCAGCCGCGGCCAGTTCATCGGCGAGATGGGCCTGTTCGTGGAGCAGGCACAGCGCGAATCGATGGTGCGCTCGCGCACGCCGTGCGAGATGGCCGAGATCAGCTATGAACGGCTGTTCCAGTTGATGGAAGGACCGCTGCGCGAAGAATGTCCGAAGATCCTGTTCGCCATCGGCGCCCAGCTCACCAACCGTCTGCTGCGCACCTCGCGCCAGGTCAGCCGGATGGCCTTCATGGATGTCACCAACCGCATTTCCCGCACCCTGCTCGACCTTTGCCAGGAGCCGGATTCGATGACCCATCCTGACGGCACCCAGATCCGCATCTCGCGCCAGGAAGTCAGTCGCATCGTTGGCTGCTCGCGCGAAATGGTCGGTCGCGTGCTCAAACAGCTGGAAGAGCAGCGGATGATCGACGTGTCCGGCAAGACCATCGTGATACGCGGCACCCGCTGATTACCGCCAGCGCGGTGGTGTGGCTGCGGCGGCGACCGCAGGAGCGCGCCCTGGGCGCGATTGCGCTGATTTTGATTCCTCGACGAGGAGCATCGCGCACGAGGTACGCTCCTGCAAACCGGTCGTCCCTACGACCACTCGACCCGACTCACCGCGCGGCCTAGCGCCTTCTCGACCTTCTTGCACAGTGCAGGCGTGCCGTTGACCAGCACCGCCTCGGCGGCCGGCTTCAGCATTGCCACGTCGTACATCGAATCGCCATAGGCCACGTGCCACGTGCTGACTCCGTGCTCGGCCAGCGCCTGCACCTTGCGCGGCCCCACGTTGTGCCGCAGTGGGCGCATGCCGAACCGGCCCGGTCGCAGGGTCGAGGCGAGCACTTCCAGGTTGTCCAGTCCCAGCTCCCGCAGGATGGAGCTCACCAGGGTGTGTTCGCATCCGGTGACCACGATCACCCGGTCGCCTCGCATCTGATGCTGACGCAAGTTGCGCAGACCGTCGCGAGAAAAATGCCGCGACCGCCGCGCCAGACTGGCCGCGAACGCGTGCGCCGCAAGGCGGTATCGTTGCTCGCCCAGGCCCAGCAGCGCAATGCGCACCAGCACGCGCACCGGCAAACGGCGCGAGAACGGCAACAACGGCAACAGCAGCGGCGTGCTCGACAGCGCCAGCAGCCGGCGCCACAGCGAGCTGCTGTAGCGATCTCGAATGAACAGGTAGAACGCGTCGCCGTGGATCAGCACGCCATCGAAATCGAACAGCACCACCCGCAGCGCCGACGCCGCCATGTCCGTTTGCGTCGCATCGATGTCTTCGGCCAGGTCGCTCACGTGGTGGCAAACAGCCGGCGCAATTCGCTGCCTGGATCCTCGGCCCGCATGAATGCCTCGCCGACCAGGAAGGCCTGGATGCCACCCTCGCGCAGGCGCGCCACGTCTTCGGGTGTATGAATACCCGACTCGGCCACCAGGATGCGGTCGTATTCGATCAGCTCCTGCAGGGCCAGCGAGGTCTCCAGCGCCGTCTCGAAATTGCGCAGGTTGCGGTTGTTCACCCCGATCAACGGCACCGGCAGGGCCATCGCACGCTCCAGCTCTTCCTCGTCGTGCACTTCGCACAACACGTCCAGATCGAGTTCGGCGGCGAGCATCGAAAGCTGCAACAGCACGTCATCGTCCAGTGCGGCGACGATCAGCAGGATGCAGTCGGCGCCGATCGCGCGCGCCTCGTACACCTGATAGGGATCGATGATGAAATCCTTGCGCAGCAAGGGCAGCGAACATGCCGCACGGGCCTGTTGCAGGAATGTCTCGCTCCCCTGGAAGAAGTCGCTGTCGGTCAGCACCGACAGACAGGCGGCGCCCCCGGCTTCATAGCTCTTGGCGATGGCCACCGGGTCGAAGTCCGGGCGGATCACGCCCTTGCTCGGACTGGCTTTCTTGACCTCGGCGATCACTGCCGGCAGGCCGGCATCGATTTTTGCCTCGATCGCGGCGGCAAAGCCGCGAGTCTCCGGCAGTTTCGCGATCCGCGCCTGCAATTCGGCCAGCGGCAGCTTGCTCCGGCGTTCGGCAATCTCCTCCGCCTTGCGGGCAAGAATGCGATTGAGGATGTCGGTCATGGCATCTCGCTCGATGGTGTATGCGGGCATCCTAATGCGCGATCGGCATCATCGCCTACCCATGCGACATTTTTTTCGCATCCGCCCGCAAACTCCCCCGGGCCGTGGCTTCCGCTAGCCAACGCCGGCGAGCCGACGCGTGGTGGCAACGAAGGCCTGCATCCTGGCATGCGCCGCACCACGGGCAATGGTGCTGCGCGCCCGTTCAATGCCCTCGGCGATCGATTCGACCACATCCGCCGCATACAGCGCCGCGCCGGCGTTGAGGCAAACGATGTCGTGCGGCACGCCGGGCTCTCCCTGCAGGGCATCGAGCAGCATCGCCTTCGACGCATCCACGTCCTCCACCCGCAGATTGCGGCTGGACGCCATGGCCAGGCCGAAGTCCTCCGGCTCGATCTCGTATTCGCGCACGACGCCGTCACGCAGCTCGCCCACCAGGGTCGCCGCGCCAAGCGAGATCTCGTCCATGCCATCGCGACCCCACACCACCATGGCATGGCGCGCACCGAGCGCCTGCAGCACGCGGATCTGGATGCCGACCAGGTCCGGGTGAAACACGCCCATCAGAATGTTGGGTGCCTCGGCCGGATTGGTCAGCGGACCGAGGATGTTGAACAGCGTACGCACGCCCATTTCCCTGCGCACCGGCGCCACCACCTTCATCGCCGGATGATGGTTCGGCGCGAACATGAAGCCGATGTCGGTTTGCGCCATGCACTCGGCGACCTGAATCGGGGTGAGATTGATCGCTGCGCCCAGTGCTTCCAGCACGTCCGCACTGCCGGATCGGGACGACACGCTGCGCCCGCCGTGCTTGGCCACGCGCGCGCCGGCAGCAGCCGCCACGAACATGGCGGCGGTGGATATGTTGAAGCTCGATGCCCCGTCGCCGCCGGTGCCAACGATGTCGACGAAATGCTCGTTCGCACCAACGCCATCCAGCGGTACCCGGGTGGCCAGTTCACGCATCACCCGGGCCGCGCCGGTGATTTCGCCGATGGTCTCCTTCTTCACGCGCAGGCCAGTGATGATTGCCGCGGTCATCAGCGGGCTGACTTCGCCGCGCATGATCTGGCGCATGAGCGCGATCATCTCGTCGTGGAAGATCTCGCGGTGTTCGATCGTGCGCTGCAGAGCCTCCTGCGGCGTGATCGTGATATCGCGCCCGGCCCGGCCGGCTGCCTCACCGTTCATGCGGCCAGTCGCAGCGGCAGACCGAGGAAATTGCGCAGCAGATCGTGACCATGCTGAGTCAGGATCGATTCGGGGTGGAACTGCACGCCCTCGACCGCCAGCGTCTTGTGGCGCAGACCCATGATCTCGTCGATCGAGCCGTCAGGGTTTTCCGTCCAGGCGGTGACCTCGAGACAATCCGGCAGCGAGGACTGCTCCACCACCAGCGAATGATAGCGGGTCGCCTCGAAAGGATCGGGCAGACCGGCGAATACGCCCTGACCGCGATGGCGCACCGGCGAGGTCTTGCCATGCATGATCTGCCTGGCCCGGATCACCTTGCCACCGAATACCTGGCCGATGGCCTGATGCCCCAGGCACACACCGAACACGGGAATGTGGCCGGCCAGCTCACGCAGCACATCCAGCGACACACCCGAATCGTCCGGCGTACCCGGTCCCGGCGAAATCATGATGTGCGAAGGGCGCAGCGCGCGGATGCCGGACAGATCCAGCGCATCGTTGCGCACCACCTTCACCTGCTGACCCAGCTCGCCCAGGTACTGCACGAGGTTGAAGGTGAAGCTGTCGTAGTTGTCGATCATCAGGAGCATGAGCTTTGCCACCGCCGCAGAAAAGCAGGATGGCGCTCATGATAGCCGCACACCACCGATGGCGTGCAGGCGCAACGACTGCAGACGGCCAAACACTCGTTTGCAGAACCCGGTCTGGAGTGATTCGGTCAGGTTACCTACACCTCCAGCCGATCATCCGCACGCGCCACCAGCGCATACAGCGCCGGCATCAGGAAGATGCTGATCAGCAGGCGGGTGAACAGGCCGCTGACGATGACCAGGGCGAACGGTCGCTGGGTGTCG
>JAJXYE010000156.1 GCA_021780735.1 Pseudomonadota bacterium
GTGACCAGTACACCATCGTCACCGCCAGGATCGCGCCCGCCTGGATGCCCACGTTGAACAGATCCGAGCGGTGGCCCAGCCCCAGCTTTTCGGCAATCAGCAGATGCCCGGTGCTGGAGATCGGCAGGAACTCGGTGATGCCCTCGATGAGGCCGAGCAGGATGACGTGGAGCAGATCGCTCATGGGTTGGCGAGTCCAGGGTAGGTGGGGCGAGGGTTACGGCAAGGCGCTGCAGTTTACTGCCCGCACGTCAGGCCATGGTCGTTCCGAGGGCTATCTGCAGGCCGCTGCGCCGGCTCCCGTTCCTGGTTGGTGTGTTTGGTGCAAACGGGCCGGACCGTTGCCCTTGAATGATGCAACGCAACATGATGGTTGTGCTTGCTTCAGCACAAGTCATTGTCCTTAAAGCATTTGACTGTGTGGCACCAGTCTTGCTGAACACATCGCGCTACGCCCATTCCTACTGGAGCATGTCGATGAAGCGATGTCTGACACTTTCATGCATGGCGCTGTTGTTGTTCGCCAGCCTCGGCACGCCGGCAAGGGCGGCGGATGCTCCGCAGAGCACCATCACCGGCAGCATCGCAGTGGTCAACGACTACCTGTTCCGCGGGCTCTCCCAGACCAACCGCAAACCGGCCGTGCAGGCCGGCATCGAGTACGACCACCACAGCGGCTGGTACGCAGGCGCATGGGGCAGCAACATCAGCTGGCTGTCGGATGCCTCCACCACCGCGGCGCCGCTTTCAAGCAGCCTCGAGGTGGATCTCTACACGGGTTATCGCGGCAGCTTCAGCAGCGACTGGACCTACGATGTGGGGCTTTACGAGTACTACTACCCCGGTGACTATCCGCCCGGATTCACCCGGCCCTACACCACCGAGGGCTATGTCTCGCTGGCGTACAAGACTCTTTCACTGAAGTACTCGCATTCGTTCACCAACCTGTTCGGCTTTCCCGGCAGCAAGCACAGCGGCTACCTCGACCTGTCCTGGAACGTCGAGTTCAGCCCGAGCTGGACGCTCAACACGCATGTCGGCCACCAGGACGTCGCCAACACGCCGGGCTTTTCCTATACGGACTGGAAGCTGGGTGTGACCAAGGCTTTCAACCACGGCTATTCGGTAGCGCTCGGCTATTACGACACGAATGCGGACCGCAGCGTCTACACCAATGCGTACGGCCATTTCGTCGGCCGTGCCACCGGCGTGCTGACCCTGAGCAAAGCGTTCTGAACCGGCATCTGCCAATCGCGGCAGTTCGTCGCCGCGGTCTCAACATCTGGAGACATGAATGAAACTGATCAGTTGCATCATCCGCCCGTACAAGCTGGACGAAGTGCGTGACGCACTGACCGCCGCAGGCGTCAGCGGCATCACGGTGAGTGAGGTGCGCGGCTTCGGTCGCCAGAAGGGACACACCGAGCTCTATCGCGGCGCGGAATACGTGGTCGACTTTCTGCCCAAGCTGAAGCTTGAGCTGGTGGTGGACGACAGCTTGCTCGATGCCGCGCTGGAGGCCGTGCAGCAATCCGCGAAGACCGGCTCCGTCGGCGACGGCAAGATTTTCATCAGCACGGTCGACCAGGTCATTCGCATCCGTACCGGCGAGCTCGACGCCGACGCCCTCTAACACTCCTGTCCCGCGAGGTTTCCATGAAAGACTTTTCGCTGTTCCGCCATCTGCGTGGCCTGCCGTCCTGGCTGCCTTCGCTGATGTTGCTGGGCCTGATGCTGCTGACTCCGACCGCCCACGCCGAGGCGGCTGCCGCGGTGCCGGTGGTGGTGGACAAGGGCGATGTCGCCTGGATGCTGACCTCCACCTTGCTGGTGCTGATGATGACGGTGCCCGGTGTGGCGCTGTTCTACGGCGGCCTGGTGCGCTCCAAGAACATGCTCTCGGTGCTAATGCAGGTACTGACGGTGTTCTCGATGATCGTGGTGCTGTGGGTGATCTATGGCTACAGCTTCGCCTTCGATGCCGGCAACCCGTTCATCGGCGATGCCGGCAAACTGTTCCTGAAAGGAGTGAACAGCGCGTCGTTGGCGGACACCTTCACCAGCAACGTGAAGTTGCCTGAATTCGTCTTCATCGTGTTCCAGGCAACCTTTGCCGGCATCACCGGCACGCTGATCGTCGGTTCGCTGGCCGAGCGGATGAAGTTCGGTGCGGTGCTGCTGTTCACCGCGCTGTGGTTCACCTTCGCCTACATCCCGATCGCGCACATGGTGTGGGGCCCGGGCGGCTTCATGCTGACCCGCGGCGCGCTCGACTTCGCCGGCGGCACCGTGGTGCACATCAATGCCGGAATTGCCGGCCTGGTCGGCGCCTACCTGCTCGGGCCGCGGCTCGGTCTGGGTCGCGAGGCAATGCGACCGCACAACCTGACCTTCACCATGATCGGCGCCTCGCTGCTGTGGGTGGGCTGGTTCGGCTTCAACGCCGGCTCCAACCTGGAGTCGAATGCCGGTGCGGCACTGGCCTTCATCAATACCCTGGTCGCCACGGCGGCGGCGGTGCTGGCCTGGCTGCTGATCGAGCGCGTGTTCAAGGGCAAGCCGTCGATGCTCGGTGGCGCCTCCGGTGCGGTGGCGGGGCTGGTGGCCATCACGCCGGCTTGCGGCACGGTCGGGCCGATGGGCTCGATCATCATCGGCGCCATCGCCAGCGGGGTCTGCGTGTGGGGTGTGAGCGGTCTGAAGAAACTGCTCAAGGCCGATGACGCGCTCGATGTGTTTGGCGTGCACGGTGTGGGTGGCATCGCCGGCGCGCTGCTGACCGGCGTGTTCACCGCGCCCGGCCTGGGCGGTACCGGTGCGGCCGATTTCTCCATCATTCACCAGTTGGGTATCCAGGCACTGGGCGTGCTGGTCACCCTGGTCTGGAGCGGCGTGGTCTCGCTGCTGGCCTACCTGCTGGTGCGCGCGGTGTTCGGAGGCCTGCGGGTCGGCGAGGAGAACGAACACCAGGGTCTGGACATCACCAGCCATGGCGAAGCCGCCTACGAGGGATAAGCTGGTCGGATCCGTTCCAGAGGGCGGAACGGATCCGTTCCGGACTTGCTTCAACTTGGTGCAAACTGCAGTCCCGGTTGCGCGTGTATGATGCATATCCTCCCGCCGCGAAGGCGCCTGCGCGAGGCAAGTGCCCGTATCTGCCGGGTCTGATGCCGCGGCATGGAATTTGCTCACGTGTGTCCCGCCACTCACCATCGAGGTTGATTTATGTCCGTCCAGAAAGTGCTCGACCTGATCCAGGAACATGACGTCGAATTCGTCGATCTCCGTTTTGCCGACGTGCTCGGCGTGCTGCACCACGTGACCTTCCCGGCGCACCAGATCGATGAGTCGACCTTCGAGGACGGCAAGATGTTCGACGGCTCGTCGATCTCCGGCTGGAAGGGCATCAACGAGTCGGACATGATCCTGATGCCCGATCCGGATACGGCCCACCTCGATCCGTTCAGCGCCCATGTGCAGCTGAACCTGCACTGCGACGTGCTGGAGCCGTCGACCATGCAGGCCTATGGCCGCGACCCGCGCTCGATCGCCAAGCGCGCCGAGGCCTATCTGAAGTCCAGCGGCGTGGCTGATACGGCGTTCTTCGGGCCGGAACCGGAGTTCTTCATCTTCGACTCCGTGCGCTGGCAGAACGACATGGGCCGCGTGTTCTACGAGATCGAGTCCGAGGAAGCGGCCTGGTCTTCGCGCAACAAGTACGACGATGGCAACACCGGCCATCGTCCGGGCGTCAAGGGTGGCTACTTCCCGGTCAGCCCGGTCGACACGCTCGGCGACCTGCGCGCGGACATGTGCAAGGTGCTGGAGTCGCTCGGCCAGACGGTCGAAGTGCACCACCATGAAGTGGCCAATGCCGGCCAGTGCGAGATCGGTGTCAAGTTCAACACCCTGGTGAAGAAGGCCGACGAGCTGATCACCATGAAATACGTGGTCAAGAACGTCGCCCACCAGAACGGCAAGACCGTCACCTTCATGCCCAAGCCGATCGTCGGCGACAACGGCAGCGGCATGCACGTGCACCAGTCGCTCAGCAAGGACGGCACCAACCTGTTCGCCGGTGACCTGTATGGCGGCCTGAGCCAGACCGCGCTGTGGTACATCGGCGGCATCTTCAAGCATGCCAAGGCGATCAACGCGTTCTCCAATGCCACCACCAACAGCTACAAGCGCCTGGTGCCCGGCTTCGAGGCACCGGTGATGCTGGCCTACTCGGCGCGCAACCGCTCGGCCAGCTGTCGCATTCCCTACGTGGCCAGCCCGAAAGGCCGCCGCATCGAGGTGCGCTTCCCCGATCCCCAGCAGTCCGGTTACCTGACTTTCACCGCGCTGATGATGGCCGGGCTGGACGGCATCCTGAACAAGATCGACCCCGGCGCGCCGGCCGACAAGGATCTGTACGACCTGCCGCCGGAGGAAGAGAAGAACATCCCGCAGGTGTGCTCCAGCCTCGACGCCGCGCTGGAAGCGCTGGACAAGGATCGCGACTTCCTCAAGGCCGGTGGTGTGTTCAGCGACGACTTCATCGACTCGTACATCGAGCTGAAGATGAAGGAAGTCACCCGCTATCGCGCCAGCACGCATCCGCTGGAGTTCCAGATGTACTACGCCGGCTGAGCGCGACTGCATCGGTCGAGTTTTTCCGACACATGAAACAACCACGGGCGCTGCGGCGCCCGTGGTTGTTTCATGCCCTCGCCGACCGGCGACCTCCTGCGTTCGCGACGATGTCGCGGAGGCGTCGTCAGGGCCGGGCGGCCCGGGCGCCACATTTCACGACGTGCGGCGCGGGTGCGCCACCGCTGAACGCCGACCGCTCTGGCGCCATGCCCCCGGTGAGGTGCTGCAGAAGCGCCGGGATTTGGGTGCATACTGTAAAAGGGGGGGTGAGATCATCGGGGTGACGTGCAGGCGCAGGCAGGGAGCATGGCCGAGACATCGAACAACTCCGGGCACCGTGCGCTGAGGTTCGCACTGACGCTGTTGGCGCTGATAGCGCTGGCCGCGTTGATCACCGTGTTGCTGGCCAGAAATGGGCAGCGCCAGCAAGAGACGGATATCCAGCTCCGCAACAAAAGCACCATCGACCTCATCGTGCGCACCCTGCGCAGCGAGATGGGTGAGGTGCGCGGCGATACCCTGGTGCTCGCGCAGCCGCCGATCGTCACGCGGATGCTTGCCGCACCGGACGATGCCACCCGCACCCGCGTCGACAAGCTCCTGGCGGCGCTTGCCCGGATCCGCGGCAACTATGCCCAGGTGCGCCTGATCGATGCCGGCGGGCGCGAGGTCGCGCGCGTGGACAGAAGTGGCGCAGCAATCACGGTCGTGCCGGTCGGGCAGCTGCAGGACAAGCACCATCGACCTTACGTCGAGGCAACCAGTCAGCTCGAGGCGGGTCAGGTCTACGTCTCACGACTGGATCTGAACATCGAGCACGGACAGATTCAGCACCCCCTGTTGCCGACCCTGCGGCTCGCCACGCCGGTGTTCGGCGCGGACGGACGTCGCCTGGGCATGGTCGTGATCAACCTGGATGGTCGTCGCATGCTCGCCAGCATCGCGCATGACGCGCAACTGGCCAGTGGCGCGATCTGGCTGGTCGATCGCGAGGGCGACTGGCTGGTTGGCCCCGACCTCTCGCGCGACTGGCGTTTCATGGTGCCAGGTCAGGCTCGGGCAGGGTTGGCCACCGACCTGCCGGCGGTATGGGACGCCGTGCGCAGCCGTGACAACGGGCAGATGCGGGGAGCCTTCGGCCTGCTGAGTTTCGACCGGGTGATGCTGGGCGAGCACAGCGACCCGGGCCGGCCGCTTCCCCAGTTGCGCGTGCTGGCGCTGGCCCCGCGCGCCGGACTGGCCGCGATTCTTCTCGACAGGAGTCACCTGCTGGTCTACGCCGTGTTGCTGCCGATATTGCTGTTGCTGGCCGGCTGGGTCTCCTACCTGCTCGCGCGGCTGGCCCGCGCCCGCGGCGAGATCGCCGGCAACAGCCGGCTGCTGCAGGACATTTTCGAGCACTCCAGCCTGTCGATGAAGGTCAAGGATCTGCAGGGGCGCATTTTGCGCGCCAACGGCGCGGCGGCGCGTCTGCTGGGCCGCGACGTCGGGCAACTGATCGGGCAGCCGATCGATGTGGTGGCCACGGAGGAAACCGCCGCACTGGTGCATGCGCACGACCACGAGGTGATCGAAGGCAACCGCGTGAGCAACTACGAGGAACAGGTTGCCTACCTCGGCGGCGCCTATACGCTGCTGACCACACGGTTTCCGGTCACCGACGAGCGCGGGCGGGTGGTCGGAGTCGGCGCGGTCTCGCTCGACATCACCGAGCGCAACCACATGGAGGAATGGCTGCGTCTGGCCAAGAACCAGGCGGAGGCCGCCAACCGGGCCAAGTCGACTTTCCTCGCCAGCATGAGCCATGAGCTGCGCACCCCGTTGAACAGCATCATCGGGCTTGGCGAACTGCTGTTCGAGCAGGTCGAGGAGAATCCGGGCAACCCGTTGTCGAAGGAATCGCTGCGCCGCATCGTCGGTGCCGGTCGCCACCTGCTGGCATTGATCAACGACATTCTCGACATCGCCAAGGTCGAAGCCGGCCACATCGACCTGCGCCCGGAACCCTTGCTCGCCCGCTCGCTGATCGAGAGCGTGTTTGCGACCCTCAAGCCGTTGGCCGTGGCCAACGGCGACGAACTCCTGCTGGATGTGCGAGGGGAGCCTGGAATCCTCGACGTCGACGCGCTTCGCATGCGCCAGATCCTGATCAACCTGGTGGGCAACGCGATCAAGTTCACCCGGGACGGCCGCGTGACGCTGCGAGTGGATCGCGAGGACGACATGCTGCGGATCGCAGTGTCCGATACCGGCATCGGCATGACGCAGGAGCAGCTGACCCGCATCTTCGAACCGTTCGAGCAGGCTGACCGCTCGATATCGCGCACCCATGGAGGTAGTGGCCTCGGTCTGGCGATCAGCCGCCAGCTGGCTGAACTGATGGGTGGCCGGATCGATGTAGCCAGTGCACCGGGCCAAGGCAGCGTTTTCACCCTGGTGCTGCCGGTCAATACACCCGCACAGCGCGCGTCGGGCCCGGCAACGTCCGGCGCGTCGGGGGCGTCTTCGTTGCCGCGCCGCGCAGTGGCGCTGGTGGTCGATGACGATGCCGATGCGCGTGACCTGCTTCGTTCCCTGCTGGAACGCGATGGCGTGCACGTGATCACCGCCGCTTCCGGCGCGGAGGCGTTGGTGCTGGCCCGGCGCGAACGTCCGGCGGTGATGGTGCTGGACATCCTGCTTGGCGACATGAGCGGCTGGGATGTGCTTACCGTGCTGCGTGCCGACCCCGACCATGCCGATTTGCCCGTGATCCTGTGCACTATCACCGATCCGGATCACCGCACCGTCTCTCTCGGCGTGATCGAGCACCTGACCAAGCCGATCGATCGGGATCAGCTGAAAAAGCTGGTGCGGCGCTTCGTCGGCACCGAGCAGCCAGTCGAGGTCCTGGTGGTCGACGATGACGATGTGTATCGCGAGCAGATGGCGCTGGCCCTCAGGCACGAAGGCCATCGCGTGCGCATGGCATCCAGTGGCGAGCTGGCGCTGCAGCAGATGCGCCAGCAGGCCCCCGATCTGCTCCTGCTTGATCTGGTGATGCCGGGCATCGACGGCCTGGCGGTGATCGCGACGATGCGCGACGAGCGGGCGCTGGCCGAGATTCCTGTGGTGCTGATCACCGCAGCGGATGTTCCGCTGGCGACGATCGAGCAACTCTACAATCGGGCGATTCTGCTGGTGCGCAAGGATGCGAGCGACCTGGCCGGCGTTGCCCGCCGGGTGGGTTGTCTGTTTGCGCAGCTGGGCGCGACTGGCGCAGCCGGCAGGGATCCGGACGCGTGACCATGATTCTCTATGTCGAGGACGACGCGGACAACGCCTTCATGCTTGTCCAGCGGCTGCATCGCCACGGCATGGCTGTCAGGCACGTCGAGGATGGTGAGCAGGCGCTGCTGGCAGTCGCCCGGGATCGTCCGGACGCGATCCTGCTCGACGTCAACTTGCCGGGTGCCGATGGCCTGACCGTGCTGCGACGGTTGCGTGATGACGCCGCCACCCGCGACCTGCCGGTGGTCATCGTCTCGGCATCGGTGCAGGATGCTGCGCTGAGCAAGGCGATGCAGGCCGGCGCGGATGCCTTCGTCGCCAAGCCGATAGATTTCGACCGGCTGCTGCAGACTCTGGCGCGGCTGCTTGCGGACAAACCCGGGGCAGGGGGCGACTGTTGAACCACGACGCCCATATCCTCATCGTCGACGATGACGAGAACAACCGCTTCATGCTGGTTCAGCGTCTGCGCCAGCTCGGGTTCCAGCAGACAAGCGAGGCCGATGGCGGCGACGCGGCCCTCGCGTTGATCCGCGAACGGGCCCCCGACCTGGTGCTGCTGGATGTGATGATGCCAGGCACCGATGGTGTCAACGTACTGGAGGTATTGCGCCGGGAAGGCCGCCTTGGCGACCTGCCGGTGCTGATGGTGTCGGCGCATGACAGCATCGATGTCGCGGCGCGCTGCATTGAATTGGGCGCGGAGGACTATCTAACCAAACCGATTCAGGTGGCGATGCTGCGGGCACGGGTGATGGCGGTACTGGAGCGGCGCCGCCTGCGCGAGGTCGAGCGCGCCTTCCTTACCCATTTCGAC
>JAJXYE010000319.1 GCA_021780735.1 Pseudomonadota bacterium
TGAGTTGCGGCATGTCTTGATCCGGGGAGTGAGGTTGACAGCGTAGCGACGGCGCGGGCCGGTGACCACTGCTTGTTCAGTGCGGGGGGCGTGGCGGCGCGTCACCCTGGACGTACCCCGGTCCGCCCAGATGCCGCATCTGCTGCTCGATCCAGCTGGCGCGACGCTGGACGTAGGCGCTGGGGTGATCCACGTGCAGCCGTCGCGGACTTGGCAGCACGGCGGCGAGCAGCGCCGCCTGGCCGGGGCCGAGCTGCGCAGGCGCCACATGGAAATAGGCGTCGCTGGCCGCGCCCACACCATAGATGCCGTTGCCGAGCTCTGCAATGTTCATGTACACCTCAAGGATCCGCCGCTTCGGCCAGGTCAGCTCGATCAGCACGGTGAAGTAGGCTTCCAGCCCCTTGCGCACGAAGCTGCGGCCATTCCAGAGAAACAGGTTCTTGGCGGTCTGTTGACTGATCGTGCTGGCGCCACGCAAGCGCCTGCCCTCATCCGCTGCGTCGATGGCGTTCTGGATGGAATCGAAGTCGAAGCCGTGATGGTAGGGGAATTTCTGATCCTCACCCGCCACCATCGCCAGCGGCACCCAGGGCGACACCCGCTTCCATGGCACCCAGCGCTGGTGCAGCCGGAAATCCTTTTCACCGTGCATCCATGCGCCGAGTCGACGTTCGACCATCACGGCCGAGGTCCAGGGAGGTACGAAGCGCAGCAGCAAGACGGCCATCCAGCTCAGCGCCAGCCAAGCCAGCGCTGTGACACCCAGCATGCGCAGCAGGCGGCGGAACGGGAACGGACGGCGGAACAGGTGGGGCATGGCGGCGGTCGCAGGGTGAAGCTGGCATTATAAGGGGCGTTGTTCCGCTGCTCCCGCGCCCCCATGTGGCGCAGCTGACACCCATGAGTACCGCAATCTTGGAAAGCCTGCCCGACGATGATGTGCTGCACCGGTTTCTGCTTGAACAGGCGGGAGTTCGCGGCACCCTGATCCGCCTGGGGGCCGCCTGGCGCGAAGTGGCGGCGCACGCGAAATACCCGCAGGCGCTGCGAGCGCTGCTCGGCGAGACGGTCGCTGCCAGCGCACTGCTGACCGGAAACATCAAGCTGGATGGTGCCTTGTCGATCGAGCTGAAGAGCTCCGCCGCGCTGCGTCTGCTGTTTGCCGAATGCACCGATCAGGGGCGTGTGCGCGGGCTGGCGCGGTGGCATGAGCCGCTGCCTGAGCCGCTGGCGCTGGATGCGCTGCCGGACGCGATCATGGCCATCACGATTGGCAATGTCGAGCGAGGCCAGCGTTACCAGGGCCTGGTCGAATTGCAGCATGCGGGACTGGCCGTCTCGCTGGAAAACTACTTCGTCCAGTCCGAACAGCTGCCGGCGCGCATTGTGCTCGCCGCCGACGAGCAGCAGGCGGTCGGCCTGATGTTGCAGAAGCTGCCTGATGAGGGTGGGCGGGATGCGGTGCACGACGAGGATGGGTGGAACCGTGTGCTGCATCTCACTGCGACCCTGGGAGCCGCCGAGCTGCTGGCAACGCCCGCACCCGAGCTGTTGCGCCGGCTCTACCACGAGGAATCCGTGCGACTGATCGAGGCGCGGCCGCTGGCATTCGGCTGCAGTTGCAGCCGCGAGAGGGTGAGCGCGATGCTGCGCTCACTCGGTCGCGATGAGGTGGAGGCCGCGCTGGCAGCGCGTGGCGAAGAGATCGAGGTGATCTGCGAATTCTGCGCGCAGCGCTACCACTATGACCGGATCGACGCCGAACACCTGCTCAGTGCCGTGGTCGCACCGCCGATGCCGGACACGCCGCAGTGATTCCGGCGGCGTGTGTCGCATGCCGCAATCGCTTGTGATTCAGGCCAGCAGCAGCGGCTTGTCCGCGCTGAGCCAGGTGCTTGACGGTTGCGGCGTGGCGAACAGGAAGCCCTGGCCGTAGCGGCAGCCCACCCGCAGCAGGGCCTGCCGATGGGACTCTTCCTCGATGCCCTCGGCGATGACCTTCATCTGCAACGAGTCGGCCAGTACCTGGATGGCACGCACCAGCGCCAGCCCCTGGGTCTCACTGTCGTCGTGCGGCAACTCGGTGATGAATGAGCGGTCGATCTTGAGGCTCTCGAACGGGTATTGGTGCAGATAACTGAGCGAGGAATAGCCGGTACCGAAGTCGTCCAGTGCAATGCCTACGCCGTGGCTGCGCAGGTTCTTCAGCATCTGCTTCACCTGGGTCGGGTTCTCCAGCAAGGCGTGCTCGGTGACCTCGATGCGGATGCAATGGGTCGGCACGGCGTACTGATCCAGCAGCGCGAGCAGACGCTGATCGAGATCGACTGAACGGAAATGCCGGCCCGACACGTTGATGCTGATGAAGCCGTCGGTACCGATCAGCCGTACCGCCTGGATACAGACCTGTTCAAAGATCTGCCAGTCGATCGCTTCGGCACAGCCGCATTCCTCGGCGATCAGCAGGAAATCGTTCGGTGCCAGCAGGCCGCGCTCGGGATGGTGCCAGCGCAGCAGCGCCTCGTAGCCGGTGACGCGGCCGTCGGACAGCTCGACGATCGGCTGGTAGTACGGCTCGAACTCGTTGCGGCTCAGCGCGTGGCGCAGGTCGCTTTCCATGTCCAGCAGCGACAGTGCCTCGCGGCGCAGGCGGTCGTCGAACATCGCGGCGCGATGGCGGCCACCGTCCTTGGCGTTGTACATGGCGGCGTCCGCGTCGCGCAGCAGCTCCTCCGGCTGGCGGTAGTTCGGGCTGGACAGGGCAATGCCGATGGACGCGGAGGTGAAGATCTCCTTCGTGCCGAGCCGGAACGGCGCCTGCAGGTCGCTGATGATGCGCTCGGCGATCAGCATGGCCTTGCCAGTGTCGACGATGCCCTCGAGCAGGACGGCGAACTCGTCCCCGCCCAGTCGAGCAACCACATCACGGGTCTTCAGGCAGGCGCGAATGCGGCCGCCGACCTGGAACAGCAGGTCGTCGCCGACCAGGTGTCCGACCGAGTCGTTGATCACCTTGAACCGGTCCAGGTCGATGAACAGCACGGCGAACTGTTCGCCCGGATTGGCGGCGTAGCGCTGCATCGCCTGATCGAGCCGTTGCAGCAGCAGCATGCGATTGGGCAGTCCGGTCAGCGAGTCGTGCAGTGTCTCGTACTTCAGCCGGCGCTCGACCCGCTCGCGTTCGGCGATCTGCTCGCGCAGGTCGCGATTGGCCAGCGCCAGCGCACGGGTTCGCTCGGTGACCCGGCGCTCCATGCTTGCGTAGGCCTGTTTCAGCGCGGTCGCCGCCTGTTTGCGTTGCAGCGCATTGGCGATGTGATAGCTGACAAAGGTCAGCAATTCCTGGTCCCGTTCGTTGTAGGTGTGCTCGGGCGAATAGCTTTGCAGGGTGAGCACGCCCATCGCCTTGCCGGCCCAGATCAGCGGTACGCCGAGCCAGCACACCGAGCGCGTACCAAAGTGGTTGATCTCGCCAAGCGCGCTGAGCCGGTCGATATCCGCCGGAGTGGCGAGCAGCGGCTTGGCATGGCGCAATACATATTCGGTGGCGCCGCGACCGTGCGCACGCGCCGGGCGCATGCCGTCGACCTCGTCGATCGAGTAGGGAAACGTCAGCTGACCGTTCTCTTCGTCGACCAGGGCGATGTAGAAGTTTCGAGCGTAGAGCAGGCCGCTGATGACCTGATGCGTCGCCGCATAGAATTTCTCCAGGCTGTCCGAGGTATTGGCCAGTTCGGCGATCCGGAACAGGGCGGCCTGCAGCCGTTCGCCGCGCTGGCGCTGCAGCACTTGCTGACGCAATACCCGATTGGCCTCGCGCAGGGCGGCAGTGCGATCGGTAACCCGACGGCCAAGCTCAAGGTGTGCCTCGCGCCGCTCCAGGGCGGTCTGTACGTGCTGGGCGACATAGTTCAGAAGCTCAAGGTCGTGCCGGGAGTAATGCGTGTCGGTTCGGTAGCTCTGCATCACGATGCCGCCCACCACACGGCCGTCGCGCAGCATGGGTACCCCGAGCCACTGCTCGCAGCTGGGGCCGAACAGCACGAAGCGGTCACCGAGCTGCTGCCTGAGTTCGTCCATGGAACCCATCAGCGGGCGACCTTCCTGCAACAGGTTCCAGGTCAGGCTGTGCAGCATCTCCTGCAGGGGAAGAACCTGGTCCGGCGCCGGTATGTCGGTGTCGACGATATCGACGTAATAGGGAAAACGCAGGCTGCTGGTCGACGCGTCGTACAACACGATGTAGAAGTTTTCCGCGTACATCAGGCTGCTGACAATGGCGTGCAGCGAACGCATCATCTGCGGCATGTCGTGATCCGCGCTGGCCTGCTCGGCGATGGCGTACAGCGCCCGCTGCAGTCGTTCGGCCAGAGCCAGCCGGGAGATGGCTTCATACAGGCGGCTGGTTTCGGCCAGTTGGCGTAGCCGGATGTCCGCCAGTCGGCCCATCCACTGCAATTGTTCCCGGAGTGTCGCCGACAGCTTCTGCTCGGTGCGCGCCAGGCTCAGCGTGCGTGCCGTCTGCGGATCTACCGCCAGGTCATGCCAGAGTTCGCTGGGCACGGCCTCCGGATCGGCGTCGCGGCGCCATTGCAGACGGCCGTGGATACCGAAATTGGCGAGCATCAGCTCACAGGTTTCCATCACACTGGTGGCGTCGGACGCGGCAAACAGCTGCTCCACGGCTCCGTGCAGTGGCACGGGGCTCCGCAGCGCCGGCGGCGGCGGGGATGAGCGGATCGTTGGTGTGGCACTCATGCAGACAGTGATCAGTTCCGGAACAAGCTGACGGAATCGGCGTCCAAGGCCCTTATACCCTGCCGGTTGGCGCGGGAACCAGTTGAACCATGGCAGGGAACCCGCGCTTTCCCGGACGGTCGAAGCTTGACACAAGAACGTGCGTTTCTGTGAGTTGGCAAGCCTTTTTGGGTGTTAGCAAAACGTAAAACGGGGTATACTTCGACCCAAGCATCTGCTGCTCGAACGAGTATTCGGCGAAAAACCATGCGACGCCTGTCTTTACTTCTGCTGATTTTGCTGCTGCCGCTGACGGCGGCAGGGCAATCCGTGGGTGTCGACAGCGCTCAGGCAGAGCGGTTGCTGGCGCAACCACAGCAGGCCTCGGCACAGGCTGCCTCGCAGGTACTGGTTCCACTGTGGCGCAGTGGCGGCGGGCGGTTGCTGGTGCTCAAGGCTGATCAGCACAGCGCGGCCGAAGCGTCGCAAGCGAACGGTGCCCTGATGCTGCGTCCGCTGGATGCCGGCAGCGTGACCAGTACCGGCTTGCAATATGGTCTCGGACCCGGTCTGCAGGCGCATGCCGAAGTCAGCCAGCGGGCCTGGTTCAACCACCCGAACGCACAACTGTTTGGCAGTGAGGTGGGTGCCACGTATGACGGTGGTGGCTACAGTCTTGGCGTAAGTGTCGGCTCTACCAGCACGCCGCATCGCAACGTGGTCTTGCCGCGGGTACTGCCAGGGGTGGTGGCGGGTTTCGACGGGCTTTCCAGTTTCGACAGCAGTGCGCAGATCAACGCACGTGGCCGACTGGCCCTGGGTAGCAAGAGTGGCATCGACCTTGGTGCCAGTGTGGGTCGCATCTATCTGTTGCCAGGCAACCTGCTGGGCATCAACGTGATGGATCAGAAGGCACTCAGCTTCGGTGTCGATCACGGTTCGTTGAGCGGTACGCTGACCGGTCGAACCATGCAGCCGCAAGCGGGAATTCCCGGTAGCCTGTACTCGGACAAGCGTTGGAACAGTCTTGATCTGGGTGTCACCTGGCGGTTGCCGTGGCGCGGCTCGCTCAGCGTCGGCGCGCAAAACCTCTGGTCATCCGGCACGCCGGCGAACACGCCGGCAGGTCCCGAGCCGGATCAGTCGCGCACGCCCTACGTGCAGTACCATCAGGATCTCTGATTCATTCCCTGCGTGATTGGCAACGACGGCGCATGCGCCGTCGTTGGCCGTTTTGCGTGACTGCTTTCGGGTCGTCGGGAAGTGCGTTCAATCCTGTTTGCGAATGCGCAAGTCACCGCTGAAGGTCTCGACGTGGATCTTGCCTTTGCCGTCGCCGAGCTGGACATCCAGCGAACTGCCGGGCCCGCGTTCGGCGTGTCTGGGGGTGCCGAAATCACTGCGCAGGTCACCGCTGAAGCTGCTGGCATGCAGCCTGCCCACGCTGTCTGGCGGCAATAGCAGCTGAACATCGCCACTCATGCTGTCGATGTCGACACTGCCGTCGGCGGTGGTGGTACCGGTCAGTTGAACGTCGCCGGACACGGTACTGAGCGAGAGTTTCTGCCATGGGCCGCCGGCGGCGTGGATCCGACCGGAAATGGTCTGCAGGCTGACCTTGCTGCCCAGCACCGGCGCCAGGATCTCGCCGCTGACGGTCTGCAACTCGGCCTGGTCGACATGCCCGGCGAGCTCGATGCCGCCGCTCACGCTGTCCACCTTCAATGACGGGGTGCGCGCGTTGATGCGCGCCTTGCCGCTGACGGTGTTCACCACGATGTTACCGCCGTTGGTGCCGTCGATGACCAGCGGTGCGCTGATCACATCGACGTCGAGTGAGGCAGCCCGGGGTACATGCAGTTCCAGCGTGGTTGGTGACATCTTGCTGTCGCCACGCCAGTTGAACCAGCCCGAGCCGCTCTGCGCTTCGACCTTGACGGTCAGGCTGCCGTTGCTGCCGGTGATCGCCAGCGGCTTGGCGCCGTCGCCGAGTTCGCCGTCGACCTGCACCTCGTTGCGATCCCAGCCGACCACGTTCACTGAGCCGGCGATATTGCTGATCCTGACATGGACGGTCGGACTGGCGTCGTGCTGCAGCTGGATCGGCGTACCGGCCAGGGCCTGGCCGATGCAGAGGCACAACAGCAGCGGAGCATATCGGGTGGATTTCATGGTCATTCCTGTGCGGGTATCAGCCGGCCTCGTTGGCCAGGTGGCGCAGCTGTGCCTGTTGCCGCTCGGTGCGAGTGAGCAGCCGCTGCAATGCCGACGAGGCGGGTGCCTGTCGCAGCGCCATTTGCAATTCGAGCCGGGCCGAGTCCAGCTCGATCGCGGCGCCGGCCAATCGTGGATCAGCGGGCTTCCATGGAGTCGAGCCGGCGCTCGTTCCGGTGGCCGGCGTTGGCAGCAGATGCCAGCCGATACCCCCTGCCAGCAGCAGGGAAGCTGCGAGGCCGACGCCAAGCAACCACGGGCGGCGAGCTGATCCGGGTTGCCCGACGTTGTTGGCGCTCCCACCCGTCGTATCGAGCGACGCATCGATGGCGAGCCAAAGATCGCGTTGTGGCTGGAGTGGTTGGTGCAGGGCGCGCAATTGGCGGCGCCATTCGAATTCGTTCATGAGCCTTCTCCGAGAATCTGTCGCAGCAGCCGGCGCGCGCGGTGCAGTTGTGCTTTCGAGGTGCCGGTCGCCATGCCAAGTTCGCCGCCGATCTCTTCGTGCTTCCAGCCTTCGATATCGTGCAGCACCAGAACGGCGCGCGCGCGGACCGGCAGCATGGCTATGGCGCGTTCCAGCTCTTCCCGCTCGGCGGCGCAGAATGGCGTATCGCCCGCCTCTGGCAAGTGCTCATCATCCAGCGTGCTCACTGGATCAGCGCCACGTGCGCGCAGATCCATCAGGGCCACATTCACCGCCAGTCGGTAGAGCCAGGTGCCGAAGGCGCTCTCGTGACGAAAGCCCGGCAGTTTCTGCCAGGCGCGCACAAAGGCTTCCTGGGTGAGATCCTCCGCACGGGCATGGTCGTAGCCGGCCAGGCGATGAATGGCACCGTGCACGCGCCCGACGTGCAGTCGATACAGCCGCTGGAATGCCTGCCGATCGCCATCGACGGCGGCGCGCACATCATCGCTGTCGTTGGCTCGCGTCGGGGCGGGCGACATGGTGGTTCCAGAGGCGGGGCAGGCGGCGATCATCTTGCCAGCTTGGATGCCACGCGGCGCGAAAGGGTTTGAACCGCCCTATCGGGTGCATCGCGGGCAGCGCATGGTGCGCCGCCCGCGATGGGCAGGGGCTCAGGATCCCACGACCTTGCGCTGGGGCCGACTTCCGGCTTCAAGCAGTGCGTTGGCGACGCGCCGCTGTTCCTCGTGCAGGCGTTCGGGCAGGCGCGGCGTGAAGCTCTGCAGGTATTCGCCGATGGCGTTCAACTCGACCTGCCACTTGGCATTGTCCACATCGAGCAGTTCGTCGAGCTGTGCCGACCCGATGGCGAGTCCTGACAGATTCAGCTCGTCCGCTGCCGGCAGAATGCCGATGGCCGTTTCCACGCCATCGACATGGCCGTCGACGCGCCCGATCATCCACTCCAGCACGCGCAGGTTGTCGCCAAAGCCCGGCCACAGGAACTTGCCGTCGGCACCCTTGCGGAACCAGTTGACGTGGAACACCTTCGGCAGCTTGGCGCCGGCTCGATCGAACGACAGCCAGTGTGCGAAGTAGTCGCCGAAGTGGTAGCCGCAGAAAGGCTTCATCGCCATCGGGTCGCGACGCATGACGCCAACGGCACCGGTGGCGGCGGCCGTCGTTTCCGAGCCCATGGCTGCGCCCATCAGCACACCGTGGCTCCAGTCGCGAGCTTCCATCACCAGCGGCAACAGCGACGGCCGGCGGCCGCCGAAGACGATGGCACTGATCGGTACACCCTGCGCCGCCTC
>JAJXYE010000286.1 GCA_021780735.1 Pseudomonadota bacterium
CCGCCGATTTGCTTCCGAGCGACGCCCGCGCGCACGCTGCTTTGACCTGCCGCGAGTCGGCCGTGATCGCAGGCAGCGCCTGGTTCGATGCCTGCTTCCGGCGACTCGACCCGGCCGTGCATATCGATTGGCAAGTGCGCGATGGCGAACGCGTCGCTGCGGGCAGCGTGATCTGCCGCCTGGCCGGGCATGCCCGCTCGCTGGTCACCGCCGAGCGTTCGGCACTGAACTTCCTGCAACTGCTGTCCGCGACCGCCAGTGTGACTGCCGACTACGTCGCGGCCGTCGCCGGCACCGCGGCACGGGTGCTGGACACCCGCAAGACCGTGCCCGGCCTGCGCCTTGCGCAGAAGTATGCAGTGCGCTGCGGCGGCGGTCAGAACCAGCGCATGGGGCTGCATGACGCCATTCTGATCAAGGAAAACCACATCATCGCCGCGGGTGGCCTGGCGACGGCCGTCGCCTCGGCACGTCAGCTGCATCCGCGCCTGCCGCTCGAAGTGGAAGTGGAGAATCTGGACGAACTGGAACAGGCGCTGCGGGCGGGCCCTGACCGAATCATGCTGGACAATTTCGATCTGGCACAGATGACCGAGGCGGTTCGGCACACCGCCGGACGCGTGCCGCTGGAAGCCTCGGGCAATGTCGATCTGGACAGCATCGGCGAACTTGCCCGCACCGGCGTGGACTTCATCTCGGTCGGCGCCCTGACCAAGCACGTGCGAGCGATCGACCTGTCGCTGCGCCTGCAACTGGACTGACCGCTTGCACCGGGTCGGTCGCGCCCACACACTGCAGTGATGAGCGACTTTTCCAACCTGCTGTTGCTGCTGGTGCTCGGCGCCATCGTGGGGCTGTGGCTCAAGCTCAGCGTCGCGCGCGAGCACGCCGTACGCGAGGCGCGCCGGCAATGCATGCAACATGGCCTGCAACTACTCGACGAAACCGTCGGGCTGCGCGGCCTGCGCCTGCGTCGCGTGAACGGCCTGCGCCGGATCGAACGCTGCTACGGATTCGACGTGAGCATCGATGGGCACGACCGCGAGCCGGGGCGACTGTGGATGATCGGCGACGCCGTCAGCAGCGTGAGCCTGCCCACGATCGACCTGCTGCCGCCGGCCACGGTTGTTGCCGCGGCCCTGGAGACAGCGCGCGACAATGTGGTTCCGCTGCGACCACCGCCGCAACGCCTGCACTGAAGACCGGGCTGACGCCCGGCCCCGCTGCCGCTGTTACTTGACCACGCGCAGGTGCGGCGCCGCGCGCTTCGGCTTGCCGCCGCCTTGATCGCTGCCAGACGGCCCATCGACGGGCGGCGGCGCTGACGGCGGTGGCGTATCACCACCCTCCTCGTCGGCCGGAAACATCATGCCCTGCCCGTTCTCCTGCGCGTAAAGTGCAAGCACCGCCTGTACCGGAATCTGTATCGCCTGGCTGACCCCGGAGAAACGCGCCTGGAAACTGATCCAGTCGTTGCCCAGATCCAGATTCGCCACCGCACGCATCGCCAGATTCAGCACCACCTGGCCATTCTTGACCACCTGCGGCGGCACCTGGACACCGGCGCAACCGGCATCGACCAGGATGTACGGGGTCAGGTTGTTGTCGCTGATCCAGTCGTAGATCGCCCGCATCAGATACGGACGATTGGGACTCATGGGAACACTGTCATGCTTGCTCATGGATGGGTCGCATTGCCTTTTCCTGATCCGTCATGCTGCGCGTGAAACCCTGACTGTGGAACAAACGCTCGCCATAGTCGATGATCGGCTTGCCCTCACGCCCCAGATCCACGCCCAGCCACGGCAGGCGCCAGATGACCGGTGCGACCAGGCAGTCAGCCAGACTCATTTCCGGATTGAGGAAGAATTTTGACGCCTTGAACAACGGCAGCGTGGACAGCAGCTGCTCACGCAAGCGCTTGCGCGCTGTATCCGCCGACCGTCCACCGGCTCGGATCGCCCCAACCTCGGGCAACCAGTCCTTCTCGATGCGCACGGCAGCCACCCGCAATCGCGCACGCGATTGCGGATCGATCGGCATCAGCGGTGGATGCGGATAACGCTCGTCGATGTATTCGCACACCACCGAGCTGTCGAACAGGGTCAGGTCGCGGTCGACCAGGGTCGGGGTGCTGGCATAGGGATTGAGGTCAAGCAGGTCCTCAGGTGGCTTGGCCGGATCGACCAGAACGCGGTCATAGCTGACCCCCTTGGCGGCCAGCACCAGCCGGGCACGATGGCATTGCACGTCATCGGCCGTGGTGTACAGCGTCAGCACATTGCGCAAGCGGGCATTTTGAACCATGCACGATTCCTCATCGATGAGACGAACGCGGCGGCTCGTGGCCGCCGCGTTCGGATAATGCCATCCGACTCAGTGGACGTCTTTCCAGTATTCCTTCTTGAGCATGGCCGCCAGCAGGGTAAACAGGGCCAGGAACAGCAGCACCCAGATACCGTAGTGATGCCGTTGCAACGCGGCCGGCTCGGAAACGTACTGCAGAAAGCTGGTCAGGTCGCGGGTTGCCTGCTGGTACTGCGCCGGGGTCATCTTGCCCGGATGCGACAACACCAGTTTCTCGACAGTCGCGCTGCCGCCGGCCTTGGCCGGCTTCATCTCGGCCGTCTGCATGCCCTGCAATGCCCATAGCGGGAACGGCATCGCCGCGTTTGGCAAAGCGGTGTTGTTCCAGCCGATCGGACTGTGCGGATCCAGATAGAAGGAGTTCAGATAGGTGTAGACCCAGTCGGCGCCCCTCGCCTCCACTTCCAGCGAGAGATCCGGCGGAGCCTTGCCGAACCACTTCCCCGCCGATGCTGCAGGCATGTGCGAGATGACCGGATCATCGAATTTGGCGCCGGTGAAATTGAGGTTCTGCATGACCTCCTGTTCGGTCAGCCCCAGATCCTCGGCCATGCGCGAGTAGCGCATGTACTTCAGCGAGTGGCAGCCCACACAGTAGTTGAAGAACAACCGGGCGCCGCGCTGCAACGAGGCCTGATCGCGCACAGTGGCGCCAGACTTCATCAGCGCATCGCCGCCCTCGGCATGGGCGGGCATGGCGCCGACCAGCACAACGAGAGCCAACGCAAAGCTGGAGAGCAAGGACTTCATCATCATCCGCCGCTTAGTCATGTGTGGTCACCCGATCCGGAACCGGTTTGGTTTTCTCCCAGCCAAGATGTGTGTACAGCCACAGGAACACGAAGAACCCGAAGTAGGTCACCGTCATGATTCGGCCGAATGTATTGGTCCAGGTGGTGAGGTCAATGCCACTGCCGAACAGCATGGGAAACAGCACATCGGTCATGTCCGTACCGATCAGCGCCAGGCTAAGGAAGGCAATCACGAAAATGGTGAGAGCCACCTTGTAGCCGGTGCCGCGATAACGCACCGACTTGACCGCACCCACGTCGATCCACGGCAGCGCAAACAACACGGCGATCGAACCGAACATGGCAAGCACACCCCACACCGCCGTGCCTGCGAACGACGGCACCATGCGCACGATCGCGTAGAACGGGGTGAAATACCAGACCGGCTTGATCTGCGGTGGTGTCAGCAGATTGTTGGCGCGGATGGCGTTGTCATGCTCAAGGAACCAGCCACCCAGGGTCGGCGCGAAGAAAATGATGAACGCGGCGATCAGCAGGAAGAAGCCGACGCCAACGAGATCCTTCACCGTGTAGTAGGGGTGGAACGGAATGCCGTCAGCCGGCTTCAGCGCATCCCAGCGATTACCCTTGGGGCCCTTCTTGATCTCGACGCCGTCCGGGTTGTTCGACCCCACTTCGTGCAGGGCTGCGAGGTGCAGCACCACCAGCAGCAGCAGCACCAGCGGCAGGGCAATCACGTGCAGCGCGAAGAAGCGGTTCAGCGTGGCGTCGCCGGGCAGGAAGTCGCCCATGATCCACTGCACCAGGGAGTCGCCGATATAGGGGATCGTGCCGAACAGCGAAATGATCACCTTGGCGCCCCAGAACGACATGTTGCCCCACGGCAACACGTAGCCCATGAACGCCTCGGCCATCAGCGCCAGGAAGATCAGCATGCCGAGCAGCCACACCAACTCGCGGGGCTTCTTGAAGGAGCCGTACATGATGCCGCGGAACATGTGCAGGAACACCACCACGAAGAACAGCGAGGCACCGGTGGTGTGCATGTAACGGATCAGCCAGCCCCAATCCACATCACGCATGATGTACTGCACCGAGTCGAAGGCTCCCGCCGCGCTCGGGTTGTAGTTCATCGTGAGGAAGATGCCGGTGACGATCTGGTTGACCAGCACCAGCATCGCCAGCGAACCGAAGTAGTACCAGAGGTTGAAGTTTTTCGGCGCGTAGTACTCGGTCATGTGCTTGCGGTAGGCAGGCATCATGTTTGGCACACGCTCGGTGACCCAGTCACCGATGCTCGTGAATACGTTGGCCATCAGCCAGCCTCCTGTGGATTCACGCCAATCTGCACCGTCGTGTCGTCGACGAAGTGGTACGGCGGGATGACCATGTTCTTCGGCGCAGGCACGCCCTGGTAGACGCGACCGGCAATGTCATAGCGCGAATGATGGCAGGGGCAGTAGTAGCCGCCCTGCCATTTCGGATCGAACGGCTCCGGCTTGATCTCGCCATAGAAGTCCGGCACGCAACCGAGGTGGGTGCAGATGCCGATCATCACCAGCCACTCGGGCTTGATCGAACGGGTACCGTTCTGCGCGTATTTCGGCTGCTGATCGACCAGCGAATGCGGGTCGACCAGGCGCGGATCCTGCGCCGGCAGCACCGCCAGCTGGGCCGGCGTGCGGTTGACGATGAAAATCGGCAGGCTGCGCCAGGCCACGATCAACTGCTGGCCTGTCTCGATCTTCTTGAGCGATTGCGTGACCGGAGCACCAGCCGCCTTGGCCCGCGCACTGGGTTCCCACGACTTGATGAAGGGCACAGCTGCCGACACGATTCCGATGCCACCAACCACTGCCGTGGTCGCTGTCAGGAAACGGCGGCGGCCGTGATCGACGACTTCGTTCGCCATCAGGCTCTCCGGTTCTTGCAATGTCATGCCAAGGTGGGGTTTTGGGCCCCGCAAAAATCGCGTTAGTGTAGCGTCAGGGGCGGGCCCGTACAATAAAGGTCATACCGGCGGCCCCAGCTCCCGCCATACCATCCGCCACGACCTGCCGGAACGCATTACCCGACATGAAACATGCCGCCGGCACGCTCCTGTTCATTGCCCGCTTCGTCGTCCTCGGGCTGGCGCTGGCCTTTGTCGTCGGTCTGTTCTGGCCCGGCAGCAGCGCACGTCTGCGCAGTCGTTTCGGCCTGGCACCGGCAACGGTCGCGCCAACCGGCCACACGCAGGTCAGTGCAGGTTCCGGCGATAGCGGCCCGGCCTCGTATGCCGACGCGGTTGCTGCCGCCGAACCGTCGGTGGTGAACATCTATGCCAACAAGATCGTCACCGAGCAGGCCTTGCGCATGTACGACAACCCGGTGCTGCAGCAATTGTTCGGCGGCCAGCCCACCACCTATCAGCATCGGGAGCAGACACTCGGCTCGGGCGTGATCGTCAGTGCGCACGGCCAGGATTATGTGCTGACCAACAACCACGTGATCGCCAACGCCGACAACATCCAGGTGCTGCTTTACGACGGCCGGATTGCCAAGGCCAGTCTGGTCGGCTCGGATCAGGAGACCGATCTGGCGGTGCTGAAGATCGACGCCAGCAACCTGCCAGCCATCCGCGTGGCCGATCCGAAACAGCTGCGCGCGGGCGACGTGGTGCTGGCCATCGGCAACCCGTTCGGACTCAATCAGACCGTGACCATGGGCATCGTCAGCGCGATCGGACGGCAGTTGAGCAGCTCCAGTGCCGAGGATTTCATCCAGACCGATGCTGCCATCAACCTGGGCAATTCCGGCGGCGCGCTGATCAACACGCGCGGCCAGCTGATCGGCATCAACACCATGCTGATCGGCAAGGGCCAAGCCGCCAATGCCGAAGGCATCGGCTTCGCCATACCCGTGGCCACCGCGCAGAAGGTGCTGGATCAGCTGATCACCACCGGGCATGTCGTGCGCGGCTGGATCGGTGCCGATTACACCTTCGTGCCCGTGGCAGCCAACAGCGGACTGCCCGCGGCGGCACGCGGCGTGATGGTGACCACGGTCTATCCGGGCGGTCCGGCGGCGCAGGCCGGGCTCAAGCCGCGTGACATCCTGCTGCGCATCGGCGACAACGACATTCTCGATCCGGCCGAGCTGCGCCGGCACGAGGCAGCACTCAAGCCCGGCAGCCAGGTAGAGGTCTCCGGCCTGCGCAGCGGCAACCCGTTTCATGTCGAGATCACCCTGGTGCAGCGGCCACCGATGAGCAGCGACGATGGCGCAGCGGGTGGCAGCGCAGGGGTATCGGGTGAGTAAGCGGGCTACGCCCGCGCCGATGGCGAGCGCCGGGGTTCAGCCAGGCCCGCGCGATGCCAGCCGCGGGTGGATCGCGGCGCCGTAGCGTTTGCGCAAGGTGTCCACCCGCTCCACATAGACCTGGGTCTCGGCATACGGCGGCACGCCGTTGTAACGCTGCACCGCGCCAGGGCCGGCATTGTAGGCGGCGGCGGCCAGCCGCTCATTGCCGTTGAAGTCGTGCAGCAACAGGCTCAGGTAACGCGCGCCACCGCGAATGTTCTGGTCGGAATTGAACGCATCCAGCACCCCCATGTCACTGGCGGTGGCGGGCATCAACTGCATCAGGCCCTGCGCTCCCTTGAGCGACAATGCGCGGGGGTTGAACGCGCTCTCGGCATGGATGATCGCGCGCAGAAATGCCTCGTCGACGCCATACTCGACGCTGGCCGAGCGGATGCTGTCGGCATACGCGTTGAGGTTGAGCGCCACGCTGCCCCAGTGGATCGTCGAGTGCACATTGCAGGCCATGCAGGTCGCGATATAGCTGAACAGGGTGGTCACTGCGCGCCCCTTGCCGCTGGCCGGGCGAAGGTTGGTGTATTCCACGCTGCCGTCACTGCGCACGATGCGATATACCGCCCCGCGCAGCACCCGGCCGGCCGACGAGTCGGCCACGGCTGCCGGCGGCGAGGCGCTGTCATGCGATTCGCGATAGCCCCACTGACCCGGCGTGCCCGCGGCCACGTCCGCCAGTGGCAGTTTCGCGCTGGTCTGCACCGAGGCCTGCACCTGGGCCAGGGAGACACGCTGGCGTTGTGGCGCGCCGAGACGCTGCGCACTCGTCTCGACGCTGTCGCTCACCGCATCGAGCGAGGTGGGCTTCGCGCCATCCGACATGAGGCTGCGCGCACTGGTGCTGACCATGGCGCTCACGCCGCTCAGCGATGTCCGCTGCGGCGGTGGCACGCGCCGCCGCTTCGGCTCCGCATAGGTTCTGATCGGCCGGCAACCGTGATAACCGGCGCGGCTGCTGCTGAACACCGCTTCGCCACTGGCGCCGGTACATTGATACAGCGTCCCGGCCCGGGCCGGCACCCAGCACAGCCAGGCAGCCACCAGCACGACCCCGACGAGGATCGGACGGAAAGGGAAGCGGCGGCCGGGCCGGTCGACGCCTCCCCTGTGGCTTGCGGCACCGGTCATGCGTGCAGTGTGCCGCCATGCGCCCTCGACGCCAAGTGCGCGCCGGCGATTTCGTGCGCCATGCAGCGTTCCCGCGACTCATCAGCACCGCCCGTACGCCGCTTCATCAGCGCAAGTGCTTGATCCGCCGGGCTGATCCTGTGGCGAGAGGATCGCGACGAGGGTAAACTGCGGGGTTCCGCGGATGTCACGTCTCGCGTCACGAACCACGGTATTCCACGCCATGAGCGGCAAACCAGCACCAGCGAAGCTTTTCATCAAGACCCACGGCTGCCAGATGAACGAGTACGACTCGGCCAAGATGGCCGACGTGCTGGAGGCATCGCATGGCATGGAGCTGACCCTGGACGAGGCCGAGGCCGATGTCATCCTGATCAATACCTGCTCGATCCGCGAGAAGGCACAGGAAAAGGTGTTCAGCCAGCTCGGCCGCTGGAAGCAGCACAAGAAGGACGGCAAGCCCGTGCTGATCGGCGTCGGCGGTTGCGTGGCCTCGCAGGAAGGTGAGGCGATCATCAAGCGCGCGCCCTACGTCGATCTGGTGTTCGGCCCGCAGACCCTGCACCGCCTGCCCGAGCTGATCGACAAACAGCGCGCCAGCGGCCTGCCGCAGGTGGACATCAGCTTTCCCGAGATCGAGAAGTTCGACCGCCTGCCCGAGCCGCGCGCCGAGGGACCGACCGCCTTCGTCTCGATCATGGAAGGCTGCTCCAAGTACTGCAGCTACTGCGTGGTGCCGTACACCCGCGGCGAGGAACTGAGCCGGCCGTTCGACGACGTGATCGTCGAGGTGGCCAAGCTCGCCGCCCAGGGCGTGCGCGAGGTCAACCTGCTCGGTCAGAACGTCAACGCCTGGCGCGGCCCGACCCACGATGGCGGCATCGCCGACCTGGCCGTGCTGATCCACGCCATCGCGCAAATCGAGGGCATCGGCCGCATCCGCTTCACCACCTCGCACCCGCTGGAGTTTTCCGACTCGCTGATCGAGGCCTACGCCAACGTGCCGCAGCTGGCCAACTACCTGCACCTGCCGGTGCAGGCCGGC
>JAJXYE010000296.1 GCA_021780735.1 Pseudomonadota bacterium
GACTCGGGCCGACGTTCAGGCCTTCTTTGCTGAGGTGCTCCGGCAGTATCGGTCGCAGGGATGCACCCAAGGCGAGATGAGGAGTCTCGCGGCGACGCCGCTCGGCGCCAACGCTGTTGCCGTGACGGTTGCTTGGGCGTACAAGAACGCAGCGAACCGCGTGCTCTGGGAGTCGACGTTCACATACCAACTGTACAACGGTCCGGACGGCTGGAAGATCCTGCTGCAAACCATGCACGACGCGAGCTAGTCACGTTTGCGATCAGCCTTCGCGAAAACCGGGTCAGATCATCGGTCGTCCAAGCGGCGCAAAAAAACCGCGTCGTCTCACCCCAGCGTCAGAACACACAACATGCTTCACTTCCGCTCCCTGGTCGCCGCAGACCAGATCAAACTCTGGCATTCAGGTCATTCACGTCCTTGCCGTCAGTCGCTTGCAGCCGACGCCTGGCTTCTTGCGCAGTCCGGTCGAGCTGTCGCGTGGAAACGGGAGGGGTTCAATCGAAGTGTCCGGGCAGTGCGCGACCGGCGGCGCACTGCCTGATTCTGGTGCCGGTCACTCGGGGGAGGGGCAACATGGCTATTGATCGGAGGTTTCTGCTTTGCGGCTTTGCCTATGCCATCGTCGGCATGGGTCTTGGCGTCTACATGGGGGCATCGAAGGATCACGCGCTGTTCATTGCGCACGCGCACATCCTGCTGGTGGGTTTCGTGGTGTCGTTCATCTACGCACTCATTCACAAGTTGTGGATCGTCGGATCGAGTCCGCGGCTGGGTGGCATCCAGTTCTACCTGCATCAGTTGGCCACGCTGGTGTTGACCGGCGGCCTGGTGCTGCTGTTCAGTGGAGCCATGCCGGAGGCGACGCTCGGGCCGGTGCTCGGAATGGCTTCGGTGAGCGTGCTGCTGGCGGCATTGCTGATGCTGTGGATGATTCTGCGCATGCCGCGGGAGCGGGCGGCGATGCATCCGGGTGCGTCGGGTTGATCCGCTAGAGACACAAGCTCCGCTTGCGGCGCGGTCGTGCCGCGAGCGGAGCAGCGGACCGTGTGGCGGCGCCGAATTTACAGCAGGCGCAGCAATTCCTTCATCAGCGGCAGGCGGCGTACACGCACGGCACTGGCGCGGAACACCGCGTTGGCCAATGCGGGCGCGGCGGTGGGCATGGCCAGGAAGCTGGCGCCACTGGGCGTGCGCTCGCCGGGCACGGTGATCACTTCGACGTCGTTTGGCAGCTGCGCCATGCTGGCCAGTGGATAGTCCTTGTAGCTGTGTTGCTGAACCTGGCCGTTCCTGAAGGTGATGGCCGGGTTGAGTGCGGTGGACAGGGCGTCGAGGGTGGCGCCGGCAACCTGGCCTTCGAGCCCCAGCGGATTGATCACGCGGCCGACATCGACGGCGCAGACGACGCGCTGGATGATCAACTTCTCGCCTTGCATGGCGGCCTCGATCGCGTGCGCCACGTAGGCACCGTCGACGTGCCAGCAGGCGATGCCGAGACCGTTGACGGTGCGCAGCCAGTTCTTCCATTCGATGCGATCGGCAACCAGCTGCAACACATTGCGCAGCCGCCCGATGTCCAGCATGCGATGGTCGCCGAGCGGCAGCTGGCGTGGTTTGCCGAGTACCCGCAGGCGTGTCTTCAGCGGATCCTCGCGCATCAGGTGCGCGACCTCGTCGATGAAGCTTTCCACAGCGAACGCGTTGGTCACGTGCGGCATGCCGCGATGCGGGCCGCGTGGCATCGCGGTGGCTTGCGCGTACCAGTCGCTGCGGTAGTTGGGGATGAGCCCGGCGGGCAATTGCTCGGCCTGCAGCTCGGACGTCCACAGGCGATCGTCGGCCACGCCGCGCATGGCCAGGGCCGATGCGCTGACCATGCGCTGGTTCCAGCCGGTCAGCTGGCGCTTGCGATCGATGATGGCGGTGAGCTGGTGCACGCAGCCAGGGCGGTAATAGTCGTGGGTGAATTCCTGCTCGCGTGTCCACAGCAGTTGCACGGGCTTGTTCACCGCCATCGAGAGCATGACTGCCTCGGCGACGAAATCATGATCGAGCCGGCGGCCGTAGCCGCCGCCGACGCGCGGCACGCGGATGTCGATCTGCGCCGGCGCGAGACCGGTCAGGCGTTGCACCACGGCCCAGGCCTTTTGCGGCGCCTGGGTCGGCACGACCAGACTGGCCCGATCCTTGTCCAGCCGTACCAGGCAGTTCATCGGCTCGGCAGTGACATGCGCCTGCCATGGCTGGATATAGGTGGCGCCCAGACGGCGCGCCGCCTTCTTGCCGGCGGCGTCGAAATTGCCGTCGTCGCGCACGCGCCGGGTGGGTTCGGCCTGGCCGCCGAGCACGGCCAACGCCTGCTGCTCCAGCTCGTTGCTGCTCTGGTTGCCGCTGGCGCCGGGCTTCCACTCCAGCTTCAGCGCGGCGCGCCCCCGCAGCGCGGCCCAGGTGTTCTCGGCCAGCACGGCCACGGCCGGGGCGATCACCGTGCTGCCCCACGGCTGACCGGGCTCGGGCTTGAGTTGCACGACCTTGATCACGCCCTTGATGGCCAGCGCGTCGGTGGTGTCGACCCGAACCAGATTGCCGTCGGGCCATGGACAATGCACCAGCACCGCGACCAGCGCGTCACCGTCATGCTGATCGATCGCGTAGCGGGCCAGGCCGGTGACGATGTCGTGTGCGTCGACATCGCCACAGGGCTGGCCGATCAGCTGGTAGCTGGCGGGATTCTTCAGTGCCGGCAAGCTGCCGGGCAGGGCGATCTGGCTGGCGTCGGTGGCGAGACTGCCGTAGGTGACGCGACGACCGTCCGGCGTGATCACCGTGCCCGATTCGCAGCGCAGCCGGTTCGCCGGCACGCCGAGCCGGCGCGCCGCCGCCTGCAGCAGCAGCCAGCGCGCCACCGCGCCGACCTGGCGCAGGTCGCGCCACGCGGCAGGAATCGAGCTGCCGGTGCCGCCCACCTGGTGGCCGTAGGTCCATTGCGGCTGGCCGTTGTTGTCGCTTACGCCCAGGCCCAGCGGCAGCACGCTGACCCGGTTCCAGTCGGCGTCGAGTTCATCGGCGATGATCCGCGGCAGCGCGGTGGCCACGCCGGTGCCGGTATCCGGGTCGCGCGCACCGATCAGCACATTGCCGTCGACGTCGATGCGCACGTAGGCGCCCAGGTCGTAGAAGGTGTCGCCGAGCAGGGCCGGCGGCAGCGGTGCGTCGGTCGCTTCGGCCATACGGATACCGACCATCAGGGCGCCGCCGGTGGTGGCCAGCACCTGCAGGAAGCGGCGGCGCGAAAGACGGATCGAATCGTTCGGCTGGCGTCCGCTCACGGCTGGCCTGCCTTGCCGGCGGCGGCGCGCTTGATCGCACGACGCACGCGGGTCTGGCAGCCGCAGCGACACAGGTTGGGCAACTGGTCGATGTCGTCGTCGTCGGGCCGCGGTTTGCGCCTGAGCAGGTCGACGCCGGCGATCAGCCAGCCGGGCGTGCAGTAGCCGCAGCCGATCGCGTCCTCGTCGATGAAGGCCTGTTGCAGCGGGTGCAGGGTACCGTCGTTGGCGGCCAGCCCCTCCACCGTGATCACCGGCTTGCCGGCCAGGGCGCTCACCGCCTGGTTGATGGCGGAAGCCGCCTTGCCGTCGATCAGCACCAGATCGGCGCCGTTCTCACCGTGCTCGCCGCCGTACTTGGTGCCGGTCAGCCGCAGGATGTCGCGCAGATACCACAGCAGCGGCATTTGCGGGTCGCCGGTATGAAGGTAGTGTTCGCCGTTGATCAGAAGATCGATGCCGTCAGCCGTCTTGCCAGGCACGCCGTTGCCGGCGTGCTTCGATGACGGGATCTGCGCTTGCACGTACGCCATTCAAGGTCTCCTGCGGGCTGTCCGCATTATTGTGGCATCCCCATGGCCTGCGCGCGGCTGAACACCCGTCGCCAGAGAAAATACACCGGCACGCCAGCCAGCATGATCAGCACCCCGATGCCGGCGTTGCGCGGGTTGTCGCGCATGGTGGCCAGCACCACCCACGTCACCATGCCAATGAACAGCAGCGGCAGCCACGGGTAGCCGGGCACGCGGAAACTGGCCGCGGCGGCGTCGTGGCGTCGATACCAGAACAGCGTGGCCACGCCGACAGCGCAGGCCAGCCAGTCACCGAAGGTGGCGTAGTCGAGCAGCTGACCGTAGCTGCCGCTGAGGGCCAGCACGATCGCCCAGCCGGCCAGCAGCAACAGTGCGAGGTTGGGAGTGCGGTAGCGTGGATGCAGCTGTGCCACCGAGCGGAAGAACAGGCCATCCTCGCCCATCACCTGCAGCACGCGCGCGCCGGCGACAAGGGTGATGTTGCAGAAACCGAGGGTGGAAATCGCCACCCCGGCAGCGATCACCTTCTCGCCGAGCGGCCCGAAAACCTGGCGCATCACATCCGCCGCCGGGGCGTTGCTGGCGGCGAGGCCGGCGTGCCCGAGCGTGGCCAGGTAGGCCAGGTTGACCAGCACGTAGGCGACGATCACCAGCAGCATGCCCAGGGTCAGCGCGCGCGGCAGCGTGCGTTGTGGATCGCGCACCTCGCCGGCCAGGTTGTTGAGGTAGGTAAAACCCGAATAGGCGAACAGCACCGGCAGCGCCGCGCCCATGAAGCCGGCACCGCTGCGCGCCGGATCGGGCGCATGCACAGCGCCATGACCGGCGCCGGTGAGGAACAGGCCGCATACCACCAGCACGGCGACCGCCAGCAGCTTGAGCAGGGAAAACAGGTTCTGGATCCGCGCGCCCAGGCGGATGCCGAACAGGTTGACGCCGGCGACGAAGACCAGCGCGCCGATCGTCAGCGGCAGTGCCCAGGCCGGTGACAGGCCGAACAGCGCGCTGGCATAGCGGGCGAAAATCGTCGCCACGGCCGCGCTGGAGCCTGAGTAGATCACCAGCAGCATGGTCCAGCCGAACAGGAAGCCCGCCAGGGGGCCGAACGCCTCGCGCAGATAGACATAGATGCCGCCGGCGTTCGGTCGGCGTGCGCCCAGTTCGGCGTAGCACAGGGCACCGACCAGGGTCAGCACGCCGGCGCCGATCCACAACAGCAGCAGGCTCAGGTCGGAACCGGTGCGCTGCGCGGCAACCCCCGGCGTGAGGAAGATGCCGCCACCGATGATGCCACCGACCACGATCAGGGCGGCGTCCCACGGCCCCAGGCTGCGCTGGTAACTGGTTGAAGCCGGAGAGTCGCTCATGGCGTGGTCGCTGCAAAGGGTGGTGGCGAGCATGGCGAGTAGCGCGGTCGAGGGCAAGCCTTGGCCGCGCGAAGCGGCTGGTGCCCGATCGCGTGAGTGGCGCAGCGGACGTCGGCGGATTTGGCGTCGATCGGCGCCAGTTTGATTTCGCCAGTACTTTCGGCATTTGGGGTTGCCCGCGCTTGTGCCGATAATGCGTGGCCCGCGCGCATGGGGCGGCGGGAGCAAAAGCAAGATCCAAACAGGGAAGCCATGAAAAAGATCATCAAGATGACCGCGCTCGCGGTGGTGCTGGGCGCCGTGTCGACCAGCTCGTTTGCCGCCAGCCAGGGGGCGTTTTTCATCAACGCCAACGTCGGCCAGTCGAATTTCCACGACCACGGCTTCAGCAACCATACCGATACCACCACGGCAGCGCGCGCTGGTTACGCCTGGCGTGTCGGTGATGCCAGCGAATTCGGGGTCGAGGCGGGCTATGTCGACCTGGGGCGCGCCAGTGGTTCGGTGGTGGTTTACAACAGCAGTGCCGGTTTCGATACCAAGCTGAGCGGTCCGTTGCTCGGTGCGAACTTCAAGTACACCTTCAGCAACAAGATCTACGTGTCGGCGCGTGCGGGCTGGTTCCGCTCGAAATTTGACGCGAATATCGCCGGTATCGGCTCGCAGCGCTTCAGTGGTGATGGTGCGTACAGTGGCCTGGGTGTCGGCTACGACATCACGCAGCACTTCAGCCTCGGCGTGAATTTCGACGAGTATCACGGTCGTGCCACGGTGTATGGCACCAAGGCCAAGGAGGGCGTCAGCGCGCTTTCCGGTTTCGCCGAATTCCGCTTCTGAGTTTTTCGCAACGACTGCAACGCAACGGCCGCCCTGTGCGGCCGTTGTTGTCTGTGCGGCAGGCCCGCTCAGTCGAGCATCAGTTCGCCCCGCATGCCGATCACGCAGGCACCGCCGATAGTGACGGCGCCGGTGCCCGGGTCGCGTTGCACATCCACTTGGCCATCCCGACCCACTTCGCGTCCCTGGCTGGCGCGATAGCGCACACCGTAACCATCACGATCGCCGCGTCCACCAAGCCAGGCCATGATCGCCGCGTTGGCGCTGCCGGTGACGGGATCTTCCGGAATGCCGTCGGCGGGGCAGAACGCGCGCACGGCCATCGCCGCGTCGCCGCGGGACTCACGTCCGAACACACTCACGCCGACCGCCTTCTGTTCGATGCACAGTGCGGCCAGGGCGGCCATGTGCGGCAGCAGGCCGCGCACCGTGTCGGCGCGCTCCAGGTTGCACAGAATCCAGTGCGGGCCATTGTCGACGCGGCACACCTGGTCGATCGACAGGTGCACCTGCAGCGCAGCGGCTAGCTGGTCAGCCAGTGCGCTGTCGAGCGGCTCGACCCGTGCCGGCGGCGCCTGCACGTGGATGATGCGCGAGGCCTCGCTGCCGACCACCCGCACCGGCAGCAAACCGGCCGCACACTCCTGGATCAGCGAGCCCCGGCTGGGATCCACGCGACCGGCTTCAATCGCCGCGTAGGCGCTGCCCACGCTGGGATGGCCGGCGAACGGCAGCTCCTGGCGCGGGGTGAAGATGCGTACACGATAGTCTGCCTGTGGCTGCGTCGGTGGCAGCAGGAACGCCGTCTCCGACAGGTTGGTCCAGCGCGCGAGGCGCTGCATGGTTGCACGGTCAAGCCCTTCGGCGTCGACCACCACGGCCAGCGGATTGCCATCGCAGAGTCGGCTGGCGAAGACGTCCAGTTGCAGGAATCGGCGCGACGCGGGCATGGGCTCATCCGGAAATTTGCACAGGCCGCTACGATGCCATCCAGCGGCGAAGCGCGGCAAGTTGTCACCCGTGTGCGATGCCGGGGCCAGCACCGTGCGGGCCCGCTTGCGGCACAATAGGGCGGTTATGCGTGGCCCCGACCGGCTCCGCGTCCGTTCCCCCAGCCAAAGCCGCCCCATGACTTCCATCAAGCAAGAAGACCTGATCCAGTCCGTCGCCGATGCCTTGCAGTACATCAGCTACTACCACCCGGTCGACTACATCAAGAGCCTCGCCGCCGCCTGGGAGCGCGAGGAGTCGCCCGCCGCGAAGGACGCGATGGCGCAGATCCTGATCAACTCGCGGATGGCGGCCGAAGGCCATCGACCGCTGTGCCAGGACACCGGCATCGTCACGGTCTTCCTCAAGGTTGGCATGAACGTGCGCTGGGACGATGCCACGATGTCGCTGGAGGACATGGCCAACGAAGGCGTGCGCCGCGCCTATCTGGATCCTGACAACAAGTTGCGCGCCAGCGTACTGGCCGACCCGGCCGGCAAGCGCGTCAACACGAAGGACAACACGCCGTCGGTGGTCAACATGAGCATCGTGCCGGGCGACACGGTCGAGGTGATCGTGGCGGCCAAGGGCGGCGGCTCCGAGGCCAAGTCCAAGTTCGCCATGCTCAACCCGTCCGACTCGATCGTCGACTGGGTGCTCAAGACCGTGCCGACGATGGGTGCCGGCTGGTGTCCGCCGGGCATGCTCGGCATCGGCATCGGCGGCACCGCCGAGAAGGCGATGCTGATGGCCAAGGAAGCGCTGATGGAGGCGATCGACATCCAGGAGCTGATCGCGCGCGGGCCGTCGAACCGGGCCGAGGAACTGCGCATCGAGCTGTACGACAAGGTCAATGCGCTGGGCATCGGCGCGCAGGGTCTGGGCGGCCTGACCACCGTGCTCGACGTCAAGGTGAAGGATTTCCCGACCCACGCGGCGAACCTGCCGGTGGCGATGATTCCCAACTGCGCGGCCACCCGCCATGCGCATTTCGTGCTGGACGGTTCCGGCCCGGTGATGCTCGACCCGCCGTCGCTGCAGGACTGGCCGAAACTCACCTACGACGCCTCCAGGGGGCGCCGGGTCAATCTCGATACGGTCACCCGCGAGGAAGTGGCCAGCTGGAAGCCGGGCGAGGTGCTGCTGCTCAACGGCAAGCTGCTGACTGGTCGCGATGCCGCGCACAAGCGCATGGTCGAGATGCTGAACAAGGGCGAGCCGCTGCCGGTGGATTTCCAGGGTCGCTTCATCTATTACGTCGGTCCGGTCGATCCGGTGCGCGATGAAGTGGTCGGCCCGGCCGGCCCCACCACCGCCACGCGGATGGACAAATTCACCGAACAGGTGCTGGCGCAAACCGGCCTGCTCGGCATGGTCGGCAAGGCCGAGCGCGGACCGGCCGCGATCGAGGCGATCAAGAAGCACCAGTCGGTGTATCTGATGGCGGTGGGAGGCGCGGCCTATCTGGTGTCCAAGGCGATCAAGGCCTCGCGCGTGGTCGGCTTCGCCGATCTGGGCATGGAGGCGATCTACGAGTTCACGGTGGAGGACATGCCGGTGACGGTGGCGGTCGATCC
>JAJXYE010000351.1 GCA_021780735.1 Pseudomonadota bacterium
GGCTGCTGGTTGCCGTGACGGCAGATGACGGTATCGGGGTAGCAGTTTGGGCCCAGGTGGGCGACGGCGAGTCGTGCATCTGGGCCTTTTTCTTGGCTGTCCCGCGCCCGCCCCGGAGCGGGCCGGCCGGCGCTGCACTTCGTTCATCCAAGCTTGTTAAGCTGGCGACCTCAGCCGCCCCGTGCGCCGGCTGTGCAGGAGTGATTCATGCGCGTTCTCGTGATCGAAGACAACAGCGATATTGCCACCAACATTGGCGACTATCTGGAGGACCGCGGCAACGTGGTCGATTTCGCCGGTGATGGCGTGACCGGCCTGCACCTGGCGGTGGTGCACGATTTTGACGTGATCGTGCTGGATCTCACGCTGCCCGGCATGGACGGGCTGGAAGTGGCGCGCAAGCTGCGTCACGAGGCGCACAAGCAGACCCCGATCCTGATGCTGACCGCGCGCGATGCGCTGGAGCAGAAGCTGACCGGCTTCGAGTCCGGCGCCGACGACTACATGACCAAGCCGTTCGCCCTGCAGGAGCTGGCGGCGCGACTGGAAGTGCTGGCCCGTCGCGGCAAGGGGCCGCAGAGCCGCGTGCTGAAAGTGGCCGACCTCACCTTCAACCTCGACACCTTGACGGTCAATCGTGAGGGCAAGTCGATCCAGTTGAACCCGATCGGCCTGAAGCTGCTGCAGGCATTGATGGAGGCCAGTCCGTCGGTGGTGACGCGGCAGGATCTGGAACAGCGCGTGTGGGGCGAGGAACTGCCCGACAGCGATTCGCTGCGCGTGCATATCCATGGGCTGCGCGCCGCGATCGACAAGCCGTTCGCCAAGCCGCTGATCCACACGCGACACGGAATCGGTTACCGCATGGTCGAGCCGGATGCACTCCAGGCGTAAGCTGCGTTTTCGATTGGTCGTCTCGTTCGCGCTGTTCGGTTTCGGCCTCAGCGCGCTGTTTGCCGTGGCCTCGCTGTACGTGCGCGCCAAGGTCGAAAACCAGCTGATCAACGAGAGCATGCAGAACGATGTCGATCAGGCTGTTGACCACGCGATCGCCAATGAACCATTCCAGTCGGAGCTGATCGAGGGCTGGGTGAAGAGTGAGCGCACTCTGTACAAGATGCCGTTGGCCTGGCAGAACCTGCCCAGTGGCGTGCATGACATTCACGAAATCGACAAGAACGGCCGCAATCGGCACTACAAGCTGGCCGTGCAGCGCAAGGACGGCATCATCGGCTTCACCCGCTACGACATCAGTCGCGAGGATCTGGGCAAGCAGCAGTTGATCATGTCGCTGCTCGGTGCAGTCTTGCTGTTCAGCCTGCTTTCGCTGGCCATTGGCCTGTGGTTGTCGCGGCGCGTCCTCAAGCCCGTCAGCGATCTCGCCCAGCGGCTGCGCGATTTTCGTCGCGCCGGCAAGGCCGAATTGCTGGCTCCGCATTTTGCCGAGGACGAGGTCGGTGAGCTGGCGCATGCGCTGGACGAATACTCCGCCCGCCTCACCGCGATGGTCGAGCGCGACCGCGAGTTCAACTCCGACGTCAGCCACGAGTTGCGCACGCCGCTGGCGGTGATCGCCAGTACCACCGAATTGCTGCAGGGCTCGCCCGACCTCACCGAAAAGCTGAGCGAGCGGCTGAAGCGGATCGAGCGCGCATCGCGCCAGGCCACCGAGCTGATCGAGGCGTTGTTGCTGTTGTCGCGGGCCGAGCGGCGCGGCCCGACTCGCGGCGAGACCACCGAGGTCGGCAAGGTCGCCGCCGATGTGATCGAGAGTCAGCGCCCGCAGATGCGCGGCAAGCCGCTGACCATCGATCTGAACGTGATCGATCCGGTGACCGTCAACGCACCGGCTTCGGTGCTGGCGGTGGCGCTGACCAACCTGATCGGCAACGCGATCAAGTACACGCTGGAAGGCAGCGTGCAGGTCGAAGTGGGCATGGGCAGCATCGAGGTGATCGATACCGGGCCCGGGATCAAGCCGGAGGACGCCGAGCGACTGTTCCAGCGGGGTGTGCGCGGGGAAGGTGCGGGCGGCAGCGGCGCCGGTCTGGGTCTGGCGATCGTGCGCCGGCTATGCGAGCTCTACGGCTGGGACGTTTCGATGCGTCCGCGCAGCGATGGCAACGGTGCCATCGCCAGCATCCGGTTTCAATAAGAACCGGCAGGAGCGCACCCAGTGCGCGATGCTCCTCAGCAACCGTAGGAGCGCACCCTGTGCGCGATTGCCTTTCCGCAATGTCGGCAAAGAGCATCGCGCACAGGGTGCGCTCCTACAGGTTGGTTACACCTGCTCCAGCCAGCCCCACTTGTCATGGGTGCGGCCGTCGAACAGGCCGAAGAACAGCTCCTGCAGGCGCAATGTGACACGCCCTGCCTTGCCCGCGCCGACCGGCTTGCCGTCGACCGAGCGGATCGGGGTGATCTCGGCGGCGGTGCCGCACATCAGCAATTCGTCGGCGAGGTAGAGGTATTCGCGCGGGATGTCGCGTTCGACCACTTCGATGCCGTCTTCGCGTGCCAGCGTCTTCAGCGTGTCGCGGGTGATGCCCGCCAGGATCGAGGCGCTGGCCGGGGTGGTGTGCAGCACGCCGTCGAAGACCAGAAACAGGTTTTCGCCGGCACCCTCGCTGAGCAAGCCGGTCGACGCCAGCGCAATGCCCTCACCGAAGCCGAGCCGGCGCGCTTCGCGCGCGATCAGCTGGCCGGACAGATAGTTGCCGCCGGCCTTGGCGCCGGCCGGGATGGTGTTCGGCGCGAAGCGCTGCCAGCTTGAGACGCAGGCATCGATGCCGTTTTCCAGCGCCTCCGGCCCGAGATACGGGCCCATCGGCCAGGCCGCCACGGCGACGTCGATCGGCGTTTCGGCGGACAAGCCGAAACCGCCCAGGCCGCGATAGGCCACCGGTCGCAGGTAGGCTGCGCCCAGGCGGTTCTTCTTGATCACGGCGCGGCAGGCGGCGGCCAGTTCGTCGGCGGAATACGGCAGCACCATGTCGTAGATCTTGGCCGACTGGTACAGCCGGTTCAGATGATCGGTGAGGCGGAAGATGGCCGATCCATCGGGCGTGGCGTAGCTGCGAATACCCTCGAATACCGATGACCCGTAGTGCAGCGCGTGCGACATCACGTGAGTGGTCGCTTCGGCCCACGGCTTGATGTCGCCGTTCTGCCAGATCCAGTCGGGATATTGCTGTGCCATGTCGGTTCTCCAAGGGGGACTGCGCATGATAACCGCTGTGCGTGCAAGGGTCGTCAATCCGTGTCGCGCAGCCACAGGCAGCCGGCGCGGCCGATGACGTCGAAACGTCGATCACGCGGATTGTCACCACGGTCATCGCCCGCGACATGGACGATCAGCTGCGGGTTGGCCACTGGCGTCGGTGCCGTCGTGTCGGCGGCGATGGGCATGCCGATGGCGCTGGTGCTCCGGGCCGGGGTGGGGGAGTCGTCAGCTGCGCCGGCAATGTCCACATCCAGCAGCGGTTGTTTCATCAGGTCGGCCAGCGAGCGGATGTCGCTGATCGCCGCGCTGCTGTCATAGCCGTCCCACAGCATCAGGCCGGCCAGCCGGTTCGCGTTGCGCTGGGCAAAGGTGTCGATCACGCTGCGGCGCAGGCTGTCCAGGCTGGCCGCACACAGTACCGGCAACGGCGCCGTGGGCCGCGTTGCGACGACCGTTGCGGTGCTGGCGGGAACCACCGTGGCGTTCAACGCGGAGCAGGGCTGATCGGTGAATACCGCTCCGCCCCGGGCGCCGACGCAGTGGTTTATCTCGGTCTGCGCCAGCGCCGGTGCGGCCGGCCACAGCAGGAGCAGGAACAACAGGATGGCTGACCGGTGCATGGCCTCAGCATAACGCTGCAGCCACTCAGGAAAGTTGCTGCAGTACGGCCTGGGTGGCCCTGGCCCGGTTCAGGGTATAGAAGTGCAGCCCTGGCGCGCCGCCCTCGAGCAGCCGCCGACACAATTGCGCGACCACCTCGCTGCCCAGTGCACGCACCGAGTCGGCGTCGTCGCCGTGCGCCTGCATGCGCTTGGCGATCCAGCGCGGGATCTCCGCGCCGCACATGTCGGAAAAGCGCTTGAGCTGGCTGAAGTTGGAGATCGGCATGATGCCCGGCACGATCGGCACGTCCACGCCAAGCCTGTGCACGTCGTCGACGAAGCGGAAATACGCGTCCGGATTGAAAAAGTATTGGGTGATCGCGCCATTCGCACCGGCGTCGATCTTCGCCTTGAAATGCTGCAGGTCGCGCAGCGCGTCGTCCGCCTGCGGGTGGGTTTCCGGGTAGGCCGCCACCTCGACATGGAAATGCGCGCCGCAGTGTTCGCGGATGAAGCGCACCAGCTCGGCGGCGTAGCGGAAGTCGCCGGCGGTCGCCATGCCCGAGGGCATGTCACCGCGCAGTGCCACGATGCGCCGGTAGCCCGCCGCGCGGTAGCCGTCCAGCAGCTCGGCGATCTCGGCACGGGTGCCGCCCATGCAGGACAGGTGCGGCGCCACGTTGAGACCGTGCTGTGCATGCAGCCGCGCCACCGTATCGCCGGTGTAGCTGAGGGTGGAGCCGCCGGCGCCAAACGTCACCGAGGCGTATTCCGGTTGATACGACTTCAGCGCGTTCGCGGCACGATCGAGCTGTCCGCGCTGTTCGTCGGTCTTGGGCGGAAAGAATTCAAAGCTGATCGCCGGCATCGCGAGGGTTCCAGGTGAACGATGCGGGCAAGTATATATCTCTGTCTCGCGATGAAGCGATATATAAACGACATCGCGAACGCGGGAAGGCGTCTGCGGCCGATGTCCGCAACCGGCGGGTTCAACTTGGTGCGGTCGGTTTCTGATCGGGCGGTGGAACGATCTTGTCCCGCCCCCGCGTTGCCCGAAACCCTCGGAGCGTGCGCCTGCACTGCATCAGGAAGATGCTGCCGGCCACGGTCAGACCGGGTAGCGGATCGTTCAGGCGAAAGGCGTGGAAGTGGGCCTTGAGCCACTGCCGCAGCACCGTGGCCAGCGATCCGCGCTTGTCGGCGGGTTGTTCGCGCAGCGAGCGGATGTCGCGCGGCAGGTTCACGCAGCCGGCCCCAACCGGATAGGCCGTCGAAGCCACCGTGACCGGCAGGCCAAGTGCATCCTGCCAGGCCATCTCGCACACATTGACGCCGCAACGCGAGGCGAATTCGACATAGGTCCAGGCGCGCGAGTTCACTTCGAGGATGCGGTACTGGCCATCGCGGGCATCGCGCTTGAACTCCGCGCTGAAGATGCCGCGGTAATTCACTTTCGCCAGCAGCTCGGTGACGTCGTCCACCGCTGCCTGGATGTCCGTCAGCGGGATACTCTCGCAGTACGAACTGTTGCCGAAGTCGATTGGATGAATACGGTAACGCCGCCGTGCGAACAGCCCGGTCAGGCGGCCGCGGGCATCACGAAAGCCGTCGACGAAATAGTGATCGGCGGACGTGCCAGGGACATACTCCTGCGCCATCAGGCCGAAGCCATGGGCGTGCAGATGCCGCCACACCTTGAGCAGTTCGTCCTTGCCGCTGACGCGCACGCCCTTGACGCCCAGCACATCGCTGAACTTCTGCGAATTGACCGGCTTGATGAACAGCCGATCCAGCCGCTCGAACGGAATTGCCTCGATGTCGTCGGCCGACTCGATGCTGAACGTGGGCGGGTGCGGAATGTTGGTTTCGCGCAGGAAGGCGGCGAAGCGCGACTTGTCCTGCAGCAGCTCCTGGGTATCGCGCGAGCTGGTGCTGACCTTGAAGCGTCCGGCCAGGTTGTGCTGCGGCAGATCGGCCAGCCACAACGCGGCATCATCGGCGCCGGGAATCAGCACGGCCTGCGCCAACGGCATCTCGCCCAGGATGTTCCAGGCTTGCGGGCCGGGTGTGCCATCCCAGGGCGTGGCCCCCGGCGTGGGTCGATACCAGCGCGAGCGCGTGACCAGGTCACCCGGGGGACAGGCAACGTAGGTGGGCACTCCGGCAAGCTGCAGGCTGCGCAGCACGCCGAGTGCGTTCGCTCCCTGCGCCAGCACGATGGCCGGCGTCCGGGATTGACTGGATCCCCCCATTTCTCCACCCCGATGGCTCGCCAGACAGGCTGTCGGCGCAAAGCCTGATCAGCAGCCTAGCATTATCTTCGGCCCAGGCGATGGTGCTTCACCGAGCGCAAGAAATTGCGCCGAGTGGTCGGTTTGGTGCCAGCGCAAAGACGGCGTCGGATGATGTTTGGACGTCCGAATGGATTGTGCCGGCCGTGCCCGCACTGGCGCAGCAGCGAGGCGCATGGTGCGCTCCATGCGCCTCGCTGCGGATCAATGGGTGACGGCAGGTTCGGTCAGTGCCGGTCATCGGCGCCGCACGGTACGCGATCTGCGCCGTGAGCGGTTGGCCACGGGCGGAACATCACCAGCGCCGATGATCAATCCGCCGAGCGCGACATCTCGGTGTAGCCGGCCGGCGGCTGGATGCTGAATACCGAGGCGTCGATCGGGCGATCCACCGCTACCTGCATGTGCTGGCTGTAGAGGGTGCCACCATTGAGCTCGATCGCTCGTGGCAACCCGTCCGCATCGGCCCAGAGTTCGATGTGCAGGCCCTGCGTATCCAGCGCCCAGCCACGGGTGCGGATGCCATCGATCACCCGCTGACCGGGCAACGGCTGTGCCTTGCCCTGGAACTGGCGGATCGCATCGAGCCAGCGCAGGTTGTCGCTCAACTTCTGCCTTGCCGCCGCATCCAGCGGCATCGCCATCGCCCGGTGCGGACCATGCAGCAGGGTCAGCATGCGGTGTTGGCGCGGACTGACCACGATACTGGTCGCATCGCCCACGTCGCTGCGGACATCGCCCTGGCGATTCATGCGCACGCGGATGGTCGGCAGGGCGATGCCGTGCGCCTGCTGTTCGATGGTCAGGCTCAGCGTGTTGAAATCGCTGAGGTGCTTTTGCACCATCGCAAAGGCAACGCCGTTCGAGGTCGGCAGCATGACCAGCGCCACCACCAGGCAGGCGCTGGCGGCAGCGGTCATCCAGCCGATCCATTGACGCCTGGCACGGCGCGGCGGCAATTGCGCCAGGCGCTGTTCCAGATTGTGCTGGGCAGCGCTGCAGGCGCTGCCGGACGCGTCGGTACCGAGCGCGGCCAGGTGGGCACGCAGGTTGGGGCTCAGATTTGCATTCATCACAGCACCTCCGGGGCGGTCATCCTGGCGTCGCCAAGGCTGGCCTCCAGCGCGCGGGTGGCGCGATGCAGGCAGACACTGACGTGGTTGGGTGTCATGGCGAGGGCATCGCCGACCTGGCCGATCTCCATACCCTGCAGAAAGCGCAGGCTGAAACACTCCGCCTCGCGTGGTTTCAGGGCCGCCAGCGCAGCGCGCAGGCGCAGCGCGCGCTCGGCTTGCACCGCGTCGTGCTCGGTGCTGTCGAAGGCCGCCGGGGCCGAGGCACGCCATACCGGCAGCAGCCGACGCCATCGCTGTCGCCGGCGCAGTCGATCGATGGCCTGACGCACCGCCAGCGTGGAAAGGTACGCGGGCCACGACGCCACGTCGGTGGGCGGCTTCTCGAGCAGGCGCACGAACACGTCCTGCTGGACGTCCTCGGCCAGGCTGGCCTCGCCCAGCACGCGATAGGCGGCCTGGAACACCAGGCGCCCGTAGACGCGGGCGAGGGTGGCGACATCAGGCGGTGCATCATCCGTCATGGGCACACTCTCCTCGAACAGCGACAGCGACATGGTCACATCTCCTGGTGGATCAACCATGAAGACGTGCCTGCGCCGGAATTCTTACAGCCGGTCTCCAGCGCCACAAAAAAGAAGGGCGCATTGCTGCGCCCTTCTTCAACAACCAGCCTGGAGATTGCGCTGATCAGTAGCGGTAATGATCCGGCTTGTACGGGCCTTCCTTCGGCACGCCGAGATAGGCGGCCTGCTCGTTGGTCAGCGTGGTCAACTTCACGCCGATCTTCTCCAGGTGCAGGCGGGCGACCTCCTCGTCGAGTTTCTTCGGCAGGATGTAGACCCGGTTCTCGTAGAAGTCCTTGTTCGCCCACAGGTCGATCTGCGCCAGGGTCTGGTTGGCGAACGAGTTGGACATCACGAAACTCGGGTGGCCGGTGGCGCAGCCCAGGTTGACCAGGCGACCTTCGGCCAGCAGGAACATCGCGCGGCCGTCGGGGAACACGTACTTGTCCACCTGCGGCTTGATGTTGATCTTCTTCACGCCAGGCATTCTGTTCAGCGCCTCGACCTGGATCTCGTTGTCGAAGTGACCGATGTTGCAGACGATGGCCTGATCCTTCATCCCCTTCAGGTGCTCAAGGGTCAGCACGTCCTTGTTGCCGGTGGTGGTGACGTAGATGTCGCCGCGGCCCAGCGTGCTCTCCACGGTATTGACCTCGAAGCCTTCCATCGCCGCCTGCAGGGCGTTGATCGGGTCGATCTCGGTGACCACCACTCGCGAACCGTAGGCACGCAGCGAGTGGGCGCAGCCCTTGCCGACATCGCCGTAGCCGCAGACCACGGCGACCTTGCCGGCCAGCATCACGTCCATCGCGCGCTTGAGGCCGTCGGCCAGTGACTCG
>JAJXYE010000046.1 GCA_021780735.1 Pseudomonadota bacterium
AAGGCGATGAAGGCCAAGCCGGAGGCCGAGCCGACGCCGGCAAGCAACCGGCTCGGTGAATGGACGGCCACGCTGCTGCGGGTCGGGCGCATTCAACTGGTGCTGGCGGTGAGCGAGCCGACCCGCCTGGCGGTGGCGATCGACGCGGCGCCCTATGCCACGGCGCCGCAACGCTTTGCCGGTGCCTTGCTGGAGGCGTTGCTTGAGTTGGAGATTCCCGCGGATCTGGCCATGGCCGAGATCGAGGCGATGCTGCCGCTGCAGGTGGCGGCCAGCAATTCGCGTTCGGTGCTGGGCAGCCTGAACCAGTTCGCGTGGTTCGCCGATTGCGCGATCTACAGCCGCGAAGCGACCTCGGCGCGCGAGGTGACCCGTGATCTGGCCCGCATGATCGTATTGAAGCCGAAAGGCATCGACTTCCCGGCTGACCGCGTGCGGGAGGCGTTTGGTCTGCCGCCGATCGACCGCCGCGTGCAGTGGGATGGGCTGCCTCCGTCAGGCAGTGTGATGCACTGACGCATCCGGCATGTGGGTGATATCGAGTGACCTTTGCCCTTATACCACCCGCGCCAATCGTGGTGGTTTGACTTGCTGGCTTGCTTTGCGAGATCACCATGACCTCCGCAAGACGGTTTGCCTGACATGGAAACGGGCCGCATTGGGCGGCCCGTTTCCATGGGTGCGCGAGATTCGCGCACTTCGGTGCGCTCCTACAACTTCGCATCCTTGCGCAGCGCCTCGGCACGGTCGGTCTGCTCCCACGAGAACGTGGTGTAGCTGTTGCCGTTGGCGTCCTTGACCTTCTGCGGGGTGCGGCCGAAGTGGCCGTAGCTGGCGGTCTGCTGGTACATCGGGTGGATCAGGTCGAGCATCTTGAGGATGCCGTACGGGCGCAGGTCGAAGTGCTTGCGGATCAGCTTCTCGATCTTGTCGTCGCTGATCTTGCCCGTGCCGAAGGTGGTGACCGAGATCGAGGTCGGATGGGCCACGCCAATGGCGTAGCTCACCTGCACTTCGCAGCGGTCGGCGATGCCGGCGGCGACGATGTTCTTGGCCACGTAGCGCGCGGCGTAGGCAGCCGAACGATCGACCTTGGATGGATCCTTGCCGGAGAACGCACCGCCGCCGTGACGAGCCCAGCCGCCGTAGGTGTCGACGATGATCTTGCGGCCGGTCAGGCCGCAGTCGCCCACCGGCCCGCCGATCTCGAACTTGCCGGTCGGGTTGATGTGGAACTTGGTGCCCTTGTGCAGCCACTTGGCGGGCAGCACCGGCTTGAGGATGTGCTCGCGCACCGCTTCGATCAGATCCTTCTGCTTCACGCCCGGATCATGCTGGGTCGACAGCACCACGGCGTCGATCGCGGTGGCGATGCCGTTCTCGTAGCGCAGGGTGACCTGGCTCTTGGCGTCCGGGCGCAGCCACGGCAGCGGCGAATTCTTCTGCTTGCGCACCTTGGCCTGCTGCTCGACCAGGCGATGCGAGAAATGGATCGCCGCCGGCATGAAGGTCCTGGTTTCGTTGGTGGCGTAGCCGAACATCAGGCCCTGGTCGCCCGCGCCCTGGTCTTCCGGATTCTTGCGATCGACGCCACGGTTGATGTCCGGCGACTGTTTGCCGATCAGGTTCAGCACGCCGCAGGTCTCGCCGTCGAAACCGACTTCGCTGGAGTTGTAACCGATGTCGACGATGACCTTGCGGGTCAGCGCCTCCAGGTCGATCCATGCGCTGGTGGTGACTTCGCCGGCGACGATCGCCACGCCCGTCTTGACCATGGTTTCGCAGGCAACGCGGGCGCGCGGATCCTGGATCAGGATCGCGTCGAGCACGGCGTCGGAGATCTGGTCGGCGACCTTGTCCGGATGGCCTTCGGAGACCGATTCGGAGGTGAACAGGTAGTTGGACATCGCGGTTTATATCCTTTCGTGCGGATAGAAAGATAAATGAAGTCGGACATGATACATGGCCGACCCCGTCTTTGCAGCCCGCGTCGACTCTTTCCGCCGCAGGATTAGGCACATGTTCAGCCGTTTGGACGGCTGTTCAATCTTGCGGCTTCTCGTCGGCCGGGCGTCTTGCCAGGCCGTGACGATCGAGCCGGTCAGGCGGCCAATCGCTCACCGCTGGCCAGGGCGTCGAAATAGTCCCGGGTCAGCCGCGATTGCTCGCTGGCAGACTCGGCCCGGTTGACCACCTGGCGGAACGCGGCATTCTCCTGCCGATCCTTTGCATACCAGCCCAGGTGCTTGCGTGCGATGCGCACGCCCGCCACCTCGCCGTAGAAGGCGTAGAGATGCTCGAGGTGACCGAGCAGGATCGCTGCCACCTCGGCGGGCGCCGGCTCGGGCAGCAGCTCGCCAGTGGCCAGGTAATGCGCCACTTCACGGAAGATCCACGGCCGGCCCTGCGCGCCGCGGCCGATCATCAGCGCATCGGCGCCGGTGACGTCGAGTACGTGCTTCGCCCGCTGCGGCGTCGTGATGTCGCCGTTGGCCAGCACCGGAATGCGCACCGCGGCCTTGACCGCGGCGATGGTGTCGTATTCGGCCTCGCCTTCGTACTTGTCGGCGCGGGTGCGACCATGCACCGACAGCGCCGCGATGCCGGCGTCCTCGGCGATGCGCGCGATCGCCAGCGCATTGCGGTTGTCGCGATCCCAGCCGGTGCGGATCTTCAGCGTCACCGGTGCATCGACGGCGTCGACCACCGCCTTGCAGATGCGCGCCACCAGCGGCTCGTCCTGCAGCAGCGCGGAGCCGGACCACACATTGCACACCTTCTTCGCCGGGCAGCCCATGTTGATGTCGATCAGCTGGGCGCCATGGTCGATGTTGAATCGCGCCGCCTCGGCCAGCATGGCCGGGTCGTAACCGGCGATCTGCACGCTGACCGGCTCCGGTTCGCCGGCATGATCCATTCGGCGCAGCGACTTGCGCGTATGCCACAGCCGGGGGTCGGCCGTGGTCATCTCCGACACGGCCAGGCCCGCACCCAGCCGCTTGCACAGCAGCCGGAACGGCTTGTCGGTGACGCCCGCCATCGGGGCGAGCACCACTGGCGGGTCAATGCGGTAGGGGCCGATCTGCATCGGCATAGTGTAGCTGCATGCCTTCGTTGTGCCGGGGAGCGGCCTAAGGCGCCGCCACCTCGCCGCGGCCGGGGTGCGCACTGGTGACCCTGTGTGGCTCGTGCCTGTGCCGGAACAGGATCTGGAACAGTACCGCCACCACCAGCGAGTAGGCCGCGAACGCCAGCCAGATGCCGTGCCAGTCCTTGTTGCCGCCGGCGTCGGTGAACCAGCGGTCGATGATGATGCCGCTGAGCGAGCTGCCCAGGACCGCGCCGATGCCGTTGGTCATCAGCATGAACAGGCCCTGCGCGCTGGCGCGGATGGCCGGGTCGGCTTGGCCCTCGACGAACAGCGAGCCGGAGATGTTGAAGAAATCGAAAGCCATGCCGTAGACGATGCACGACAGCACGATCATCCACAGCCCGCCTCCCGGGTTGCCGTAGGCGAACAGGCCGAAGCGCAGGGTCCACGCCAGCATGCTGATCAGCATCACCGTCTTGATGCCGAAGCGTTTGAGGAAAAACGGGATGGCGAGGATGAACAGGGTCTCGGAGACCTGCGATATCGACATGATGATTGCGGGGTAGCGCACCGCAATCAGGCCCTTGTACGCGTCGACCGTGGCGAAATCGTGCAGGAAGGTGTCGCCGTAGGCATTGGTCAATTGCAGCGCGGCACCGAGCAGCATGGCGAAGATGAAGAAGATCGCCATCTTGCCGTTGCGGAACAGCTTGAACGAGGTCAAGCCCAGCGTGTCGAGCAGCGACTTGTCCCGCACCCGATCGAGCTTGGGCGGACATGGCGGCAGGCTGAAGGCATACAGACCCAGCAGCAGCGCCGCGGCGGCGGCGACATAGAACTGTCCGCTGGACGTTTCCAGGTGCAGCAGGCTGACGGTCCACAGGGCCACGATGAATCCGATCGTTCCCCACACCCGGATCGGCGGATAGTCGATGACCACGTCCTTGCCCGCGCCCTTCAGTGCCGAATAGGCCACCGCAATCGACAGCGAGATGGTCGGCATGTAGCACATCATGTTGACCAGCATCACCCAGAACATGGTGGTCGGGTCGTTCACGATGGGCACCGCGAACAGCACCGCCGCGCCGGCGATATGCAGCGCACCGTAGAGCTTTTCCGCGTTGATCCACTTGTCGGCAATCATGCCCATCAGCGAAGGCATGAACAGCGAGGCGATGCCCATCGTCGAAAAAATGGCGCCGAACTGCGCGCCCGACCAGTGCATGTGCTGGAACCAGTAGGCGCCGATGGTGATCAGCCAGGATCCCCACACAAAGAACTGCAGGAAGTTCATGGCGATGAGGCGGAGCTTGAGGCTCATGGGCGAGTAACCGGCATGCGTGTGTTCCCCTGACAGGCCGTGATCGGTTCACGACACAAGATCCGGGGCAGGTTAGAGGAAGCTGCGGCGAACCGGCAAGGCACGCCGCAACGCCACCTCAGCCGGCATCGCGCAGAACCTGGGCGACGCGTTCGCGCAGCACCGGCAGAAGCTCGGCCTCGAACCACGGATTGTGCAGCAGCCAGGCGCGATTGCGCGGACTGGGATGCGGCAACGGCAGCCGACCGAGTGCCAGATGATCACGCCAGGCCTGCACCGTGTCGGTAAGGCGCGTACCGCGCGGTACACCGGCCTGACCGGCCTGCGCATATCGGCCGATCAGCAAAGTCAGTCGCACCTGCGGCAGCAGCGGCAGCAGTCGCGGATGCCAGGTCGGCGCACACTCGGGGCGCGGCGGCAGGTCGCCGCCCTTGCCGCTGCCGGGAAAGCAGAATCCCATCGGCACGATGGCGACGCGGCTGGCGTCGTAGAACAAGGCCTTGTCGATGCCGAGCCACTCGCGCAGGCGCTGTCCGCTGACATCGTCGAACGGAATTCCGCTCTCATGCACCTTGCGCCCAGGCGCCTGGCTGACGATCAGCAGGCGCGAGGTTGCCGAGGCCTGCAGCACCGGTCGCGGCCCCAGCGGCAGCTGCGCTGCGCAAATCCGGCAGGCGCGGATCCGTGCAAGCAGTGGTGCCAGGCGATCACGCATGGATGATTCGTTCGCTGTTCAAGGCAGCAACTTGCCCGGGTTGAGAATTCCGTCCGGATCAAAAGCCGTCTTGATGCTGCGCATCAGCCCCAGAGTCGACGGCTGCAGTGCCAGCGGCATGAACTCGCGCTTGAGCATGCCGATGCCGTGTTCGCCCGACAAGGTGCCGTCGAGGGCGATCACCAGCGCAAACAGCTCGGCCAGACAGGCGTGCGCGCGTTCGCGTTCGGCGGCGTCGCGCGGCAGCAGGTTCACATGCAGGTTGCCGTTGCCGGCGTGGCCGAAGCTGACGATCAACAGCTCGTGCATCGCCGACAGCGCCTTGATGCCATCGACCAGCTCGGGCAGGCGGCTGACCGGCACCACCACGTCCTCGTTGATCTTGTCTGGCGAGATCGTGCGTTGCGCCGGTGACAGCGCCTTGCGTGCGGCCCACAGCGCTTTCGTCTCCGCGCTGTTTGTGGCCACGCGCAGTTCATCGAGTCCCTCGCCACGGGCCGCACGCGACACCGCATCGACGGCGGAATCCAGGGTCTGCGGCTCGCCATCGACCTCGATCATCAGCATCGCGCCGGCCAGGGGTACGCTGTCGCCGCCATGGTCACGGGCCAGCTTCAGCGCCACGTCGTCGATGAACTCCAGCGCGCACGGTGTCACCGGCTGCGCCATGATCCGCGCCACCGCGCGCGCTGCGGCACCCACGTCGTGATACGTGGCGCGCAGGGTGCGTACGGCCGAGGGTTTCGGTGTCAGCTTGAGGGTGGCTTCGGTGATCAGCGCCAGCGTGCCTTCGGCGCCGATCAGCAAGCGGGTCAGGTCGTAGCCGGTGGCTCCCTTGCTGGTGTGGGTGCCGCATCTGAATCCTTCGCCGTTTCCGGCGACGGCGCGCAGGCCCAGCGTGTTCTCGCGCGGGCTGCCGTATTTGACCGTGCGTGGCCCGGCCGAGTTGCAGGCCAGGTTGCCGCCGATCGTGCACCATGGCGCCGAGCTGGGATCGGGTGGCCAGAAGAATCCGTGTGGTGCCAGCGCGGCCTGCAGGTCGCCGTTCAACACGCCGGGTTCGACCACGGCCAGGCGGTTGTCCGGGTCGATGCGCACGATCCGGTTCATCCGCTCGAAGCTCGCCACCACGCCGCCATGCACCGGCACCGTGGCGCCGGTGGTATTGCTGCCGCGGCCGCGCGCGGTCAGCGCAACGCCGTGCGCTCGACAGGCCTGCACCAGCGCCTCGACCTGGTCATGTTCGGTCGGGAAGACCACCACATCGGGCAAGGCGTGGCGGCGCGAGTTGTCGTAGGAATAGGCGATCCGCTCGGCGTCGCCAACGGCAAGCGCATCGTCGGCAAACGTCTCGCGCAGACGGGTCAGCAGGGCGGTGGATAGTGGCATCGGCAGAGCCTGTCCCGTGGGCGCCGGCAATTCGGGCGTTGGAATCATTGTAGAAGGCGATACCGCCGCGCGGGTGACCAGTCAGCCGGCCTCGAAGGCGCCACGCAGCCAGTTGCGCTGGATCGCGCCGATCGGTCCGTCATAGCTGACCACGTCGAAACGGCATGTGCGCTGGGCATGGTGCGGATGGGCGGCCAGCCAGTGCTGGGCGGCGAGGATCAGCTTGGCCTGCTTGCTGGCGGTGACCGATGCCGCCGCATCGCCGTGGCTCGCACTCTTGCGGTAGCGCACTTCGACGAAGACCACGATGGCGCCATCGCGCATCACCAGATCCAGCTCACCATGGCGCGTGCCGTAGTTGCGCGCCAGCAGCTTCAGTCCGGCCTGTTCGAGTTCGGCGCAGGCGCGTCGCTCGAAGTCCTCGCCGGCGGTGCGCATCAGCCGGATACGGGCGCGGCGCCGGCATCGGCCGATGAACTGGCTGGCGCGGGGCTGCTGCTGGCCGGTGCCGGTGCGGCGTCCGGCACGTTGTCCATCTGCAGGCTGCCTCCCAGCGGTTGCGCGATGCCATTCTGGAATCGTGCCCAGATCAGCACGCGCCGCACGCGACCGAAGCGGTCGGCGGCGAGCTGGCCGCTGGCGCCGGGCAAATAACTGCCCGGGTGCGCACGAAGCCAGTCGAGGTAGGGCACCAGGTTCCAGGCATCCATGCCGAAGGCGAACAACCGCGCAGAGCCGTCGCGTGCCGTCGGCAACAGGGTTGCGATGGTGGCGCGGTCGGGCAGGCCGGGCTGGGCGTTGAACAGCCAGGGCGCGTCGCAGAACTCCAGGCCGTCCAGGTCGCGGTTGTCCGCTGCGTCATCGGCACCGCCGTAGACGTGCGAAGTGGCGAACATCGGCAGATTGACCCGCGCGATGCGCAGTTGCGGCAGCAGCAGGCGTGCCTGGACCGGGCGCATGCTGATGAAGATGCCGCTGTCACCGCCGCCGCTGGTGGCTGCGGGAGCCGCGCTGGAGGAGGTGGATGCCGGTGCGTCCGGGGTTGCTGCCGAGCCGGCCGGAAGGTGCATGCCGCTGATGAGGCTGGCGTAACTGGTCGAGGTGGTGGGCAGCTCGATCATGTCCACCACGTCACCGCCACGCGAGATCAGCTCGGCCTTGAACGCACCGGCCGCACGGCGGGCGAAATCGTCGCCGGAGATGATCACATAGGCGTGCCGCAGACCGCGATCGACCATGTGGTCGGCAGCCTGGGCACCTTCGGTTTCAGGCAGCAGGCCGAACTCGCTGGTGTTGCCGGCCGGCATTTGCCGGTTGTCGGGATGATTCAGCGCCAGCACCGGCACCGGCAATTGCGCCTGGCTGAACACCGCCGCCACTTCGCCGCGGGTGAGTGGTCCCACCACCAGCCGGGCGCCGTCGCGCACGGCCTGCTGGTAGGCCTGCACCGCGCCGTCGGCTGTACCCTTGCTGTCATAGACGCGTATCGACGGCCGCGGTGCGTGGTTGCGGGCGGCATCGAAGTAGGCCGCGAAGAAGCCCTGGCGGATCGGCATGCTGGCTGCCGCGAATTCGCCGTTGGCGGGCAGCAGCAGGGCGACCTGTGCCGGTACCTTGTAGCCTTCGCGGACGGTGGCGCCGGCGCCCGGCAGCAAGGTGCCCACGGCTTGCTGCAGGTCAGGTTGTGCCTGCGCCACGGTGACTCCGAGCTGGCCCAGAGCCTCGTTCACCCATGGCAGCATGCGGTCGCCGGGCTGCATCGCGGCGGCGCGCTGCTTGAGTGGCGAAACACCCATGGCAGTGAGCAGGCCGACGATCTGCCGCCGATTCTGCGACTGGTCGAATCCATGCAGTTGATCGTCCATCTGCACCCGCGTGCGCGCCGCACCCCACAGGTCGCCGGTGCCCTTCATGGCGCGTGCGCGCAACTCGAGCATGCGCATTTGCAGTGCTGGCGGCACGCTCGCCCTCGGCTGGGTGGTGAGGTGCAGCGCGGTCTGCATGTCGTTCCGGCTGAGCGCCAGTTCGGCCTGCAGCAGATCCAGCCGCAATGGTTCGTCGCCGCT
>JAJXYE010000222.1 GCA_021780735.1 Pseudomonadota bacterium
GTCGAGCTGCCGCTGCGCCGGGCTGGCTTTGTGTTGCCGGAGATCGACGCCTTGCGTGCGATCTCGACGTGGTGCCGCGAACGATCCGTGCCGCTGCATTTCGACGGCGCGCGGCTCTGGGAAGCCGCCGCCGGCTACGGCATGTCCGTGGCCGAACTGGCCGCCCTTGCGGACAGCGTCTACGTGTCGTACTACAAGGGCCTGGGTGGGCTCGGCGGTGCACTGGTGGCCGGCTCCGACGCTTTCGTCGATTCGCTGCGCGTGTGGAAATCCCGCTACGGCGGCAATCTGTTCACCGCCTGGCCGTATGCCATCGCCGCACTGGACGGTCTTGAGCAACTGGCGCCGCGGCTGGGTGAATTCGTCCAGCACGCACGTACGCTGGCTGCGGCACTGACGAGTGTTCCGGGTCTCACCGTGCAACCGAATCCGCCCCACACCAACGCGTTCCAGGTGTGGTTGCCGGGCACGCCCGCCGCGCTGAGCGAGCGCCACCGCCGGTTTGCCGCCGAACACAGGCAATGGCTGTTCGACGCGTTCACCGACGCGCCGCTGGCCGGTCACGCCATGGCCGAGATCCAGATCGGTGCGGGCTCGGACAAGTTCGCGGTCGAGCAGGCCGTAGCCGCGGTCGAACAGTTCCTGGCGCAGGGATCAGACACTGGCGGGCACTGAGCGGCGAACAGCTCGAAACCGGATGAATGGCGACCTTTCATGAAAAGCAACCTCTGACCGCGATCAGCCACCCGCCAGCCGGATCGCCACAAACATCACGACAACACCGAGCACGGTCATGATCGTGGTCAGCGCCTTGGGATGTTCGTGGTAGCTCTCGGGCACCAGGTCGCTGGCGCCAATGTAGAGAAAGAACCCGGCAAACGCCGCCAGGCCCAGCCCGAGCATCGGCCCGCGCAACGTGAACAGGAACGTGGAAGCCGCGCCAAGCACGGGGGCAAGCGCATCCAGCAGCAGCCAGCGAAAGGCCTTGCGGTCGCTGCCCTTGTTCTTGAGGATCACGCCGACGGTGTTGATGCCATCGGAGAAGTCGTGCACCAGCACGGCGGCGGCGACCACGGCGCCCACGGCGGCCGAGACCTTGAACGCAAGACCGATGAAAAATCCATCAAGAAAGCTGTGCACGCACAGGCTGCCGGCACCCAGCACGCCACGTCGCACGCCATGCCGGTCGGCGGCATCGGACCCGCCATGCAGCACGACGGCGCGATCCAGCACCATGTAGGCCAGAAAGCCCGCTGCGAGCACGGCCATCATGCCGGCGATGCCAACGTGTCCCGTCGTCAGTGCAATGGATTCCGGAATCAGGTCAAACAGCACCACACCCAGTACCGCGCCACCGCTGAAACCCAGGACAAGATGCAGGCGATCGCGCAAGCGCAGGGCGAACATGCCGCCCAGCAGGGTCGATCCGAACGTCGCCAGACTCACCGGCAGCACCGCGAGGGTCACAGGCATGCGCTGTCCCTCCCGCTGCAACGCCTTGGCAGCGCCACCCAGGGCCGTGCTGTTGATGTCGGCGCGAAATGCGTCCTGCTTGCTCCATGGCACACGAGCGCGATCCTGTGAAAGAGGGGTGAGGCGCCTGGCAAGACACCTCAGCCTTGCGGCAGGCAGCAGATGGTGGCGAAGATAGGCAAATGCAAACCGCTACCATGCCGGCCGCGCCGGTTTTCCGGCAAGGGCAGTCCGAGTCGGCCGCATGGATCGGCGCTCACGCTCAGGTGGATGCTCGCGATTGAACGCAGCCGGGGCGATGCACGCGATGCCACCGGGACCGGGTGGCGCGGACACCGAAACCGCGGTCAGCATCGCCTTTCGCCACCGTCAGGAGCCCCGGTTCGCGGGAGCATGGTCACGGGTCGCGCAACAAGGAAATGGCCTAATAGCGCAGCAGCGTCAGCACCACCTCGAGCACGATCAGCAACACGATGGCGATCTCGAGCAATTCGGCGCGGCGGCTGGAGGCTTCCTCGTAGAGTGCCGCGTAGGTGTCGCGGATGATCGCCAGCTTGCGGTCAACCGATGCGCTCAGCGAGGGCACCCGGAACAGCTCCAGCGCGGCACTGTAGACCCGTGCCAGATACACGTCCTCGGTCACCTGCAGCGCGTTGTCCACCTTCTCCGTCAACTCGGTGGCCTCGGCAACCAGCGTGTACAGTCGACGCGCCAGGTGGGCGAATCGGCGTGCCGCCAGCAACGACACCGCACCCCGCGCATCCTCCACCCGGTCATACATGCGCGGCAGCTCGTCATCGAGCAGCGCATCGTAGTAACGGAGCTCGACCAGCTGCGCGTTGGCCACCTCGATCACATCGGCCACGTCCGAATCGCCGCGCGGCTCGTACACGAACGCACGATCCCAGGTCAGCACGACCAGGTCGTCGGCATAGTAGGAATAACTGCGCGCCAGCAGGTCACGCCGCGCGCCCTCCGACAGCGCGCGCGTCTCTCCCGACAGCAGGCCCGCCAGATCGACGCGCTGGCTCAGCGCCACCGCGTCGAGCGGCTCGTTGAGCGCGTATACCGTGCCGAGCAGATAATCCTCCTGCAACGAGGCATCCGGCGCCGGACGATCCAGCGCCGGGGCGATCGCCGCGCATACCTGATCAAGCAAGGCGGTCCAGAACGCGGCCGGAGCGGTCGGTCCCATCGCGCGATCGAGCGCGTTGAACTGCGCGACGAACACCGGCCATGCGGCGTCGACCACGGCAACGCGCACGGCCAGCGCGGCCACGCCGAAGTCGTACAGCCGCACGCTCACTTGTGCCATTACCGTCACACCATCCAGCACCAGGCTGATCGGCGCCATCGGCATCCGCAGCGGCGGCACCCCGAAAGCAAGCGCCTTGGGCGGCGTGTTGGCCAGTTGTGTACGGCTGCTGGCACCGCCCACATGCGCCAGCCACGCGGCCTCGGCGCGGGCGAGGTCAATCGCGTAGGCAATGTCGAACAGCCGCAGCGCCGCCAGCTCACCGGACCGGATCGTGATGTCAGATGCTTTCATCCGCGCGCTCCCATCGGACCGATGACCAGTGTAGCGATGCCGTCGCCGGAAAATGTCGATGCAGGCAAAGGGGTCTGCAGACACAAGCTGTCAGGTTCATTGATCCGAATGCGGATAACGACCCCGAGCCCCTCCCATCTTGCGCCGCTTCCTGGCCGTCCCGCTCACAGGCTGCGGCAACTCGAGGGCAGGAACATCGGCTTGAGGGTGATACGGTTCTTGCCGACGGGCGCCATGCCGGAGGGGGTCGCGGAGTCGCCGCAGGCCCATGCCATCGGGCTCTGCGGGCTGCCCTTCACCACCAGCGGTCGCAGGCTCGGCACCCGCCCCCTGCGGACGCGGCGCCCGTGAACACCCAACCCTGCGCGGCCTTCCTCAGCGCCATGGTCATGGTGCCCTGGTAGATCACCGGCTTGCCGTCTTGCGTGTCAGTGAATGTCGAGGGGTAGATGACGCAAGCATCGTCGCCAGGAACACAGCCACACTCGGTTCCACGGCTGAATCCCATGAACCGGACCTGTTCTGCGGCGCGCCCGATCAGCTTCGGCCGCGACGATCGACGAATTCCCAAACCTTGGATATCACCACCGAGCCCTCGCCGACGGCCGATGCCACGCGCTTTACCGATCCACTGCGCACGTCGCCCACCGCAAAGATGCCCGGCAGCGAGGCGGCGAAGAGTGAGCTCGCGCCCGCTGCCGCACCAGTGAGCACGAAGCCCTTGTCGTCAAGCCTGACCAGATCCGCCAGCCAGTCGGTATTGGGGGCGGCACCGACCATGATGAAAAGGGCCCGCGTCGGTACCGTCTCTTCGCTCCCGCCCGCAGCATGGTGGATCGTCACCGCCTCCAGCTGATCGGTGCCGTGCAGCGCACTGACTTCCGCGCCGTATTCGATCGTGATCGTCGGCTCCGCTTCGAGCCGGCTCGACAGGTAACTCGACATCGATGCGGCCAATGACTTGCCGCGCACCAGCAGGCGCACCCGGCTCGCCGTTCGGCTGAGGAACATCGCCGCCTGACCGGCCGAATTGCCGCCGCCGATGATGACCGCCTCGGTTCCCTTGCTGTAGCGGGCCTCGATTTCGGTCGCGGCGTAATAGACTCCGGCGCCCTCGAACTCGACCAGTCGCTCGATCGGCAAACGGCGATATTGCACGCCGGTCGCCACCACCACCGCCCGGGCCCGAATGCGCTTGTCGTTGTCGAAGGTGGCGCAGAAGCTGCCGTCCGCCAGCGCCTCGAGCCGCGTGACCCGGCGCGGCATGGCGAAGCGCGTGCCGAACTTCATCGCCTGGATCTCGCCGCGCCAGACGAGGTCGGCGCCGGAAATACCGGTAGGAAACCCCATGTAGTTCTCGATCCGGCTCGACGTCCCTGCCTGCCCGCCGATCGCGATGTCCTCGGTCACCAGCGCGCAAAGCCCCTCGGCACCGGCATAGACCCCGGCCGCCACACCTGCCGGCCCGCTGCCGACGATCAATACGTCGAAATCCTCGTCATCGACCAGATCCAGGTTGAGCCCGAGCAGACGCGCGACCTTGTCCGGCGTGGGTTCGGCAACCACCGTATCCCGTCCAAAAATGACAGCGGCACGACCCGCCGCCAGCGCACACGTGGCAGCCAGCGCGTTCGCCTCGGCGCTGCCCAGCTCAAACGCGCTGTAGGGGATTCGATTGCGATTGGCGAATTCGGCGATGCAGCGGACATCGCGGTCAATCTCCTCGCCGATCAGCACCAGCGCACTGTCGCGTTGCTCGATCTGCCGGCGGCGGCGCGCGGAGAACACGCTGATGATGATGTCCGACATCTCGGGAATTCGTGACATCAGCGTCAGCATCGTGGCGCGCGGCACCTCGATCACGGTCGTTTCCGCCACGGCCCGCATCGGCATGGAGAAGGTGCCACCGTTGAGGAACGATATCTCACCCATGAACTGGGTCGGCCCCAGCGTCGATGGCAGATGACGCTCATCGGTATAGGCGTTGACCACCTCGATTTCGCCATCAACGACATAGACGAAGCGATCGGCCAGTTGTCCCGGGCGCGCCAGATAGCTGCCGGCCGCATAGACCACTTGCGTACCCGCCTCGCGCAATGCCGCCACGTGCGCGGGCGCCAGCGGGGTGCGCTGCATCACTCGCAAATCGTCGCCGATCGATTCCATGGATTCCCGCCTTGCTGATGCGTTCCAGCACGTCGCCCATCGAATGAACGGTTCCCGGGGAAATCACATCGCGGTGATCATAACGCTGTCGATCGAGATGACGGCGTTACACGCGCAAGAAAGTGGCTCCGGCCCACGTTGTGGCGAGCTTGCCCTGATCGGGTTGGCGACTCTGGCGCCGCCAGCGGCCGGTAACGGACCGCTCAGCTCTTCATCAGCCTCTCGCTTGGCTCCCAGGCAATCCCGATCCGGCTGGTCGGATCAACCCGGAAGACCAGGAAACCGCAACGATTAGCCCTGATTTCGAAATCGGCGTAGTACGCAAGGTCGGCCCGCGTCTGGAAGCTCACACCGGGGTAACACGAGTAGGTGACCTGATACCCACCCGCGACGAAATTGCGGAAAAGCGTCACGCGCTCGCCGGCGGGGATCTTCAGATGCCCATCGCGGGGATGTGCCCTGTAGCAACTGTCTTCCACGCACAGGGTCATGGTGTCGTTACGCATGTTTGGCGACAACTTCACATCCACCATCGCTGTGCCGGCCGGCGGCTGGTAGGCGGGCAGGCCGACGCATCCGGCCACAACGCATGCCAGCAAGACTGGCATGGCGATACGCTGATGATTCCTCACAGAGCCACCCCCTCAGCCTTCATGCGCGGCGACAATTGCGCCCGTACCTTGGCGACATCGAGATCGCCTGGCACGTAGGTGTCATCAAACAGGACAAATACCCAGTCGGCAGGACCGCCCATGATGTTGGCCACGTTGATATCCGTCGATGGCTGATTGCGCACCGCCGAAACCAGGCTCGGGTAGATCCGCATGAACGGCTTGTGCCGCTGCACGGCCAGCTCGGAACAACGCCACGTCAGATAGGTCACCACGGCCGCGTTGTCCGTGTGGCCGTTGGCAGCAAAGCCCACCTTGGTCAATTCACCCGGGCCCGGTTCGTCCCAGTAGCCACCGCCACCAAACGCGTCAAACAAAGGGATGCCGTGATGTATGTCCTTGTATCCGGTTGCGCACCCAGCAACGGCCAGCGCAGCCGACAGCACTGCCGCATACCGCGCCTTGCCTTGTGCGCGCGACCTGGTTCCACCCGATCGAGCCATGACTCCCCCTTGATTGTCGACAGACTGCGGCAGACTCAAGTCAAGTCCGCGTGCCTCATCGAAGATCCTGCAAGGGAAGCGCACAGCGCCCTTCCTCCGAATCAACGGGCACTGCTCACTTGCACCTTGAACCCCCCAAACCGCGCAAGTCTGCCACCCATCCAGAGGCAAATTCAAACAAGGGCTCAGCTTCGTTCACCACACCCGCATGGATGAACCCGCACCCAGAGGTGGCGACGCGACGCGTCGGCCTCGTTTCACGCAAGTGCACATCGAAAAATGTCAACTCGACTGGGAAAGTTCGCAATTGCCAGTTGATGTCAACCGGAGCTACAACTCCTGACTTCCCAGCCTCAATCAGACCAACGCCCGTAACGATATCGCGCCGCGGCAAGCAGCGGCAGGGTCGACTTCACTTCCCTGATGGAATCAGGTGAACCTGAAGCGTGATGTCACCGCCTCCCGCGCTTGGCGGTACGTTTGAAAGCGGGAGGGAGGTAGTTGAGCAAACCCCATTTAACTTCCTCCGTCCCGGTTTGCGCCATGTTCCCCTGCACTGGAACACCAACGGAGGCTGGAGCCATGCGTATCGCAAGCGCAGGTCATGCGGTTTTTGCGGCAACCATGATTGCCCTCGGAATCATCGGCCTGATCGAAGGCGACTTCACCGTGATATGGCAACCGGTATTCGCTCATGTGCCCGCAGCCGGAGCATTGATCTATCTCTGCGCCTTCGTTTCCCTGGCATCCGGCACAGGCCTGCTCTGGCGGCGCACAGCGGCTCCCGCTGCCCGCGTGCTGTTCGTCTATCTGCTGCTTTGGTTGCTGGTATTCAAGATGCCGGTCATCTTCCGATCGCCCACCGTGGAAGGTTCCTATCAATACTGCGGTGAGATCGCGGTGGTGGTGGCGGGCGCCTGGGTTCTGTATGCCTGGTTCGCTACAGACCGGGACAGGCGCTGGCTCGGTTTCGCCATCGGTGACAACGGCGCGCGCCTGGCGAGGGTGCTCTACGCACTGGCGCTGATCGCCTTCGGCCTGTCGCACTTCTTCTATCTCAATTTGACCGCACCGCTGGTGCCCCGCTGGCTGCCGGCGCATGTGTTCTGGGCCTATTTCACCGGCGCTGCCTACTTCGCTGCGGGGGTGGCGATACTCATCGGTGTGTTTGCGCGCCTGGCGGCCACGCTCTCGGCGCTGCAGATGGGCATGTTTCTGCTGCTGATCTGGGTTCCCATGGTCGCAGCAGGCCACATCAGCGCCTTCAACTGGGGCGAGACGTATGCCACCTGGGTGCTGACGGCCGGCGCCTGGGTGGTGGCCGATTCCTGTCGAGGCATGCCCTGGCTCACCGTGGGAGGGCGCTGACACCGGCATTTTGCTGAATGGGTTTTGTCTCCAAAACCGGAGCAGGGGAAGTTCGGCGAGTCTCTTTTCCCTTCTCCCTCCCGGTTTTCGACGGAAACCGGGAGGGAGGTAGTTAAGTGCCGCCATGCTCTTCGCTTAACTCCCTCCGCCCCGTTTTCTCGCCGGCACGGCCGACGACGGTGGCGTCACCGCGAAGAAGCGCAAGCCGGAAGGAAGGAATGGCAGCCGGACACGGAAGACATCGGTAGCCTCACGCACTCCGCTGGCTGCCGGTGATACCTGCCGCAGCCGCGCAGCCAGCGCCGCCGCACTGCTTGTCATTTCGGGCTCCGGAATGACCGCATCCCCTGCCCATCCTGCACTCGGTTCCAATAGAGCCAGCGCGAGAATGATCGTCCCCGGTGCACGCCAAAAGCAAACGATTCCCAGCTTGCCGCTTCTCCCTCTCACAAGCCTGTACTCCCGCACGCATGGATCCGCGAAACCCGGGGCCGAATCGACTTCTGACAAGGGTTGAACATTTGAAGTGCACTCGACCCTTGTTTTGGTTGCCCCGAGAATATGCCGCGAAGGCGGCTCCTGGCAGGTGCCGCGTGCCGCCCCGGCTCCGGGCCGCTAGGTGTCTGCCAACGCCCAATCCACCGCGGCCTGCGCATGCAGCTCGGTAGTGTCGAACAGCGGCACCGCGGTATCGCCGGCATCCACCAGCAGCGCGAGTTCGGTGCAGCCCAGGATAATGCCTTCGGCGCCCTGCGCCACCAGCGCCCCCATCACACGGCGGTAGTCGTCGCGCGAGTCGGCGAGGACGCGGCCCTGGCACAGCTCCTCATAGATCACCCGGTGCACCATCGCGCGGTCATCTGGATCCGGCAGCAGCACCTCGAGCCCTTGTT
>JAJXYE010000144.1 GCA_021780735.1 Pseudomonadota bacterium
ACACCTGGGGTCATGAACTGGGTTGGCACGCCGCCTTTGGCATCTGCTGCGTGGGTCTGATTGTGGGGCTGATCATTTACTCGCTCCTGCGCGCATCCATGCGCCACATCGGCTCTGCGACGGACGAATTGCCGGTGAACAAGGGGCGGCTGCTGGCTGTACTCGGCATGGGTGTGCTGGCGGTCGGCGGATCGGCCGCGGTGCTGCAGTACGAAGGCCTGGCGCGCGCGTTCGTGATCATCGCCGGCATCGTGGTGCTGGGCATCTTCATCTATCTCATCAAAGCCAGCGAAAAGAGTGAGCGTGCGGGACTGATCGCCGCCCTGGTGTTGACCATCCAGACCATCTTCTTCTTCATTTTCTACCAGCAGATGTCGACCTCGTTGAATCTGTTCGCGCTGCGCAATGTCGATCCGAGCTTCGACATCTTCGGCTGGCACCTGTGGAACTGGAAGCCAGCGCAATTCCAGTCGTTCAACCCGATCTGGATCATGCTGCTGAGCCCGGTTCTGGCCTTTCTCTACACGCGTGCTGGCAAGCGCGGCAAGGACATGTCGATTGCTGCCAAGTTCGCGCTGGGCTTTGCCACCGTGGCGCTGGGTTTCTTCATCTACAGCGCAGCCGCGCATTTCACCACGCAGCCGGGCAAGACCACGTCGTGGATCATGGTCTGGGGTTACGGTTCCTCGTCGCTGGGTGAACTGCTGGTCAGCGGCCTGGGCCTGGCGATGATCGCGCGCTATGTGCCGGCGCGAATGGGTGGTTTCATGATGGGCGCCTACTTCGTCGCCTCGGGCGTCTCGCAGTACCTTGGCGGCGTGGTGGCCAACTACGCCAGCGTGCCGCAGGACGTGACCGATCCGATCAAGACGATGCCGATCTACACCCAGCTGTTCTTCTGGCTGGGTGTCGCCGGCGTCATCTGCACCCTGATCGCACTGGCCGTGCTGCCGCTGATGAAAAAACTTTCCGCCGAGCATCACGCGCACAACATCGCCACCGATACCCCGCTGCCGACTATCGGCTCGGAGCAGTAAGCCAAGGCCATGCGCACGTCCCGCGGTCACGCGGGTCGTGCGCCGCAGACACCTTCATGCCCCATCGTCGCCAAACGCCACGCACGCGCATCGGCCCATTTGCCCTGACCCGCACCCTGGCATGGCTCAGGTTGTGTGCCATCGCGGGCCAGAGCGTGGCCGTGCTGGTGTCTGCATGGTGGATGCGCCTGCCGATTCCGTTGTTGCCGCTGCTGGCCTGCATCGGACTGCTTGCCGTGTTTGGCGTGTTTGCCGCATGGCGACTGCGGCAACCCTGGCCGGTGCGCGAATGGGAGACGATCGGGCACATCGCGGTCGACACGCTGGCGCTGGGTTACCTGCTGTACTACACCGGTGGCGCCGCCAACCCGTTCATCACCCTGCTGCTGGTGCCGATCGCGCTTGCCGCAGCGGCCTTGTCGGTTCGTGCCCTGCTCGCCACCTCGGCCCTGGCCGGCATCGCCTACCTGGTATTGCTGGTCAACCACGTACCGCTGCCATTGTCGATGGACGTCAGCAGCCGCTTTTCCCTGCACGTGCTCGGCATGGGCGTGAACTTCATCATCACTGCCCTGCTGCTCGGCTTTTTCATCAACCGGCTGGCCCATGCGGTGCGCCTGCAGCAGATGGAAGTGCAGCGGGTGCGCGAACGGGCGCTGCGCGACGAAGGGATCCTGGCCATCGCCACCCAGGCTGCCGGCGCGGCACACGAGCTCAACACGCCACTGTCCACCATGCGTACGCTGCTGCCCGAGCTGCGCCGCGAACACGCCGCCGATACAGCTCTGGGTGAGGATCTGGCCTTGCTCGAGGACCAGGTCGATCGTTGCCGCACGATCCTGCGCGAAATGGTCGCCTTCGGCAAGGCGCAACTGTCGCATGAACCGGAGCGGCTCAGCCTGGCTCATTTCATCCATGGCTGCGTGGAGCGCTTCCAGCTGCTGCGACCCGAAGCGGAGCTGACCGTGACGCTGGACGAGGCCGTGGCGCAGACCGTGCTGCGCACACCGCCTGGTCTGCGCCACGCCCTGCTCAACCTGCTCAACAACGCCGCCGATGCGTCCGCGACAAACAGCTCGCAGACAGTGTCGCTGCAGGTATCGCGCGATGGCGACCGGCTGCAGCTGAGCGTGTTCGATCATGGCCCCGGTTTCGACGCCACCGATCAGCTGACCCTGCTCGGCTACTCGGAGAAGCCCAGCGGTCTAGGCATCGGCCTGGCGCTGGCCGAAGCCACCGCCGAACGGCTCGACGGCGAGCTCGTGGCGCGCAACGCCGATCGCGGTGCGGAGGTATGTCTGCGCCTGCCGTTGGCGGTGATTGCACAAAAATAGCCGGCGGACGTGCAAGCCGGAGTGCTTCCGGCAAGAATGGGCGCCTGATCCAAGTCTAGGAGCATCAACGATGACCGAGTTGCCCCACGCCGCCACGGCGCGTCCGCTGCTGCTGGTCGATGACGATGCCACGTTTCTGCGCGTACTGGCCCGCGCACTCGGCTCACGTGGCTTCGACGTCATCACCGCCACCCACTTCGATGAGGCCCGCGCGCTGGCGCGCCGGCACCAGCCGCGCTATTGCGTGCTGGATCTGAAGCTGGGAGAAGAGAGTGGCCTGCGCCTGATCCCCGAGCTGCACACCCTGGTGCCCGACATGCGCGTGCTGCTGCTGACCGGCTACGCCTCGATTGCCACTGCGGTGGAGGCGATCAAACGCGGCGCGCACGATTATCTTGCCAAGCCGGTCGACGCGGACGCGGTGGTACGTGCCCTGCTCGATGGCGACAGCGACCCTGAAGAACACGAGCTGCCGGATACGCCCGAACAGCCGTTGGCGTTGCGCCGGCTGGAGTGGGAGCACATCCAGCGCGTACTGACCGAGTGCGACGGCAACATCTCCGAGACCGCGCGGCGGCTGGGCATGCATCGCCGTACCCTGCAGCGCAAGTTGAGCAAGCACCCGGTGCGCGAGCGACCCGATCGCGACGGCGTGTAGGAGCGCACCCTGTGCGCGAAAGGCCCGATCACGACGACCTGCAGGAGCGCACCCTGTGCGCGAAAGACCCGACCACGACGACCGGTAGGAGCGCACCCTGTGCGCGAACCAGGCGCTGCTGCACACCCCTCAGGGCTGTGTAGAGCTCCCAGCCTGGGCAGGCAGCTCCGCGGTACCGTCGTCCTCGTCGCCGTAGATGGCCACGTGCGGCACGCCATCGGCGCCGATCCAGCCGCGATACATGCCCTCGGTGTTGAACGGGATCGAGATGTGACCTTGCGCATCGAGCGCGATCGCGCCGCCGTTGCCGCCCAGCGACGGAATGTCCTGATTGATCACCTCGGCGGCGGCGCGCTTGATCGGCACACGCATCTGGGTGACCTTCATGCAGATCGCGTGTGCGGCCACCGTGCGCATGTAGAACTCGCCCCAGCCGGTAGCGGATACCGCACAGCCCGAGTTCGCATAGGTGCCGGCACCGATGATTGGCGAATCGCCGATGCGACCCCAGCGCTTGTCGGTCATGCCGCCGGTGGACGTGCCGGCGGCGAGATGCCCCTGTGCGTCCAGTGCCACTGCGCCGACCGTGCCAAGGTGCCTGTCCGTTTCCTCGTCCGTGTACGGCTGCTTCGCCGCATCTTCCTTCAGCGCCTTCTGCAGCTGCTGCCAGCGCTCTTCGGTGCGGAACCAGGACGGGTCGACCAACGCCATCCCGATGCTCCGCGCGAACGCCTCGGCACCCTCGCCGGACAGCAACACATAAGGCGACTGCTGCATGACCGCACGTGCCAGCAGAATCGGATTCCTGACTCGCTGCACCCCGGCCACCGAACCAGCCCGCAAGGTGTTGCCGTCCATGATCGCGGCATCCAGTTCGTTTCTTCCCTCATGGGTGAACACCGAACCCTTGCCTGCGTTGAAATTCGGATCGTCCTCCAGCATCGTGATCGCCGCCGTCACCGCATCCAGCGCCGACTTGCCCGCCTTGAGCCGGGCGTGGCCCTGCTCCAGTGCCCGGGTCATCGCCGCGCGGATCGCCTTTTCCTTCGCTGGCGTCATGTCGTGCCTGATCACCCCGGCACCACCGTGGATCACCAGCACCGGCGCGACGGCCGCATGGCTCATGCCGGCAATACCCACGGCAAGGGCGGCAGCGGCGAGCGGGCGACGGTACGGCTTCACGACGGCGATCTCCACGATGGCGACGCGATCATAGCGGCACTAACGTGAAGACTCAGGCGTGTAACGGGCCCTTTTCGCGCCTCGCCGCTCGGGCCGGACATCCGGCCAGCGGGGTGACAGCGAGCGAGAAATGCCCCTTGCCAGCCGCCAGATTGCCGTCCAGACGCAGAAGCCGGCCCAGCGTCCCCATGCGGCGCACGGCAAGGTACTTGCCCTGATTGCCGGTCCCACCAGCGTCCAGATTCATGATGACGCGACCGTCGCCGCCAGGTATCGCCAGGACGCTCACGTCAAAATCCTGCACGCGAAGCTGCGCCGTCTTGCCGACCTCGGCGCAGAGCGCCAGGGTCGCCCGCCGCGTGTGGGAAGCCTTGGCATCATCCGTGACCAGCTGCAGCGACATGTTGAATTGGTATTCCTTCACGCCGGACGCGGTGTTGTCGCCACCCAGAGCCGCTGCCGCCACAGCGGAACCTGCCGCCGCTGGCGCCGAGGCGTTGAAACGGCACGTGGGTTCCAATGCCTGGATATTGGCGATATCGCGGCTCTCGCAGCTCCAGCGGACGATCTTTCTGGCCCGATCCCCTTGCGGGATCAGACTCACGCTGCCTGCCGTCGCCAAGCCATTGGGCCTGGCTCGCAGGTCAGCGGTGATGACGCCATTCACCACGGAAATCCGGCGCACGAATTTGCCACTGAGCAGATCCGCAGGCGGCAGCTGTGAGGAGTCGTTGTTCGAGGGTGGCTGGAAGTCGTGAGAAAGCAGATACTCCGCCACCGCTGTCTTGCTGCCATCGAACAGGGCCATCGCCTCGCTGACCGCTTCCGGAGTGGCTTGATAGCGCGCCGCTGGCTGCCCTGCGGCATAGATGGCGGCAGATGTTCCCGCCAGCAGGGCCATGAGGATCACCAGGCCGGCCCGGCGGCGAGAGGTTTCGGGCAATGGACTTTTCAGCATCTCGATTCGCTCCGTGATGGGATGACGGGGTGACCAGGGGCAACCCACCGGCAGCGCGAACGCCGTCGACTGGGTCTTCAACATGGCCGTCGCATAGCTGCGTCGCTGCGCACCGTGTTCGCGCAGCACGGCGGCATCGCAGGCCAGTTCCTGATCGCGGCGCAGCACGGACAACGCCCACCAGGCCAGCGGGTGAAACCAGAACAGGGCCGCGACGACACGCGCCAGCAGACACCAGTACCCGTCGCCGCGACGCACATGCATCGCCTCGTGGGCAAGAATGAGACCCTGCTCGGCAGCGTCGTAACGTCGTTCGAAATCCGCTGGCAGCACGATGCACGGCCGCCACGCACCGACCATGGCAGGCCCGATATCGGAGCCGGTGGCGCGCAGCACGCGCTGCCGCGAGCGCTCTGCATCGAACGGTGTGGCACCGCGCAGGCGAGCTCGATAGCGCCACTGAGCGCACAGCCCGAGCAGAAGGTTGACGAGGATGCCGGACAGCCAAAGCAGGGTCACGCCACCGCGCCAGTCAATAGAACCCGCATGCGCGATATGCATCGGCAGCCCAATCGCAGCCGCGGTATATGCAAACACCGCGGGTTGCCTGGCCGCATCTGCCGTCGCCGCGACATGCGGCAACTGGCTGGCCAGCATCGCCAGCGGCGGCAGCAACCACAACTGGAACGCGCGCTCGGTGCCGAACAGATCGCGGCACGGCTTGCGCAGCACGGCTACCAGCAGTACGGCAAGAGTGAAGGCGAGCAACGCCAGCCAGCCGCGCCCAAGCCAGTCGACACCGGCCAATTCAATGCTGCTCATCGTCGAGCTCCCTGAGCAGCTTGCGCAGTTCGGCGATGTCCTTCTTCGACAGCTTTCGCTGCTCGGAAAAGTGGGCCACCAGTGGCGCCACGCGGCCACCGAACAGGCGATCGAGCAGACCCTTGCTCTCCTGCGAGACGTACTGCTCGCGCGCCAGCAACGGCGTATAGAGGTAGCGGCGGCCGTCGCGCTCAGCGTGCACGGCCTTTTTCCGCAGCAATCGGTTGAGCAGGGATTTCACCGTGCCCTCCTGCCAGTCCTGCGCCGGACCGACCTCGGCAAGGATTTCCTCAGCCGTGCGCGGTGCCTTGCGCCACAGCACATCCATCACTACCGCTTCGGCTTCGCTGATGGCCATGAGTCACCGTTTACGCGTGTAAGTGACATGATGTTTACACGCGTAATTGATGACGTCAAGTGCCGCGTGCGGCGCGCGATGAGGTGGAGATCACCCCGCCTGCGACCTTGGTACGAGGCGGGTCGCATTCGATCCGTCGTATCCTTGGCACCTGACTCTCCTGCAGGAAGGCATCGCGATGGACAAGGTTTACCCCAGCGCCGCGAAGGCGCTCGACGGGCTGCTGTTCGACAACATGACGCTCGCCGCCGGTGGCTTCGGCCTGTGCGGCATTCCCGAGAACCTGATTGGAGCCTTGCTTGAGGCTGGCACCAAGGGGCTGACCATCGTCGGCAACAACGCCGGCGTGGACGATTTCGGCATGGGCCCGCTGCTGAAGACCCACCAGGTCAAGCGCGTGTATGCCTCCTACGTGGGCGAAAACAAGGAATTCGAACGCCAGGTGCTGGCCGGCGAACTGGAGCTGCACCTGACCCCGCAGGGCACGCTGGCCGAGAAGCTGCGTGCCGGCGGTGCCGGCATCCCCGGCTTCTACACTCGTACCGGTTTCGGCACCAAACTGGCCGAGGGCAAGGAGACCAAGGTCTTCGGCGACAAGGAGTATGTGCTGGAGGAGGCGATCCACGCCGATGTCTCGATCGTCAAGGCGTGGAAGGGCGACGCGCACGGCAATCTGGTGTTCCGGGCGACCGCGCGCAACTTCAACCCGATGATCGCCACCTGCGGCAAGGTGTGCGTGGCCGAGGTGGAGCACCTGGTCGAGGTGGGCGAACTCGACCCCGATTCGATCCACGTGCCCGGCATCTATGTCGACCGCATCATCCAGGGCGCCTCCTACGAGAAGCGCATCGAGTTCCGTACCGTGGCCGGCGCCAATACCGGCAAGGAGAACCCGACCCGCACCGCGATGGCCCGGCGCGCCGCGCAGGAGCTGCGCGATGGCTTCTACGTCAATCTCGGCATCGGCATCCCGACGCTGGTGGCGAACTTCATTCCCGACGGTATCGACGTCACCCTGCAGTCGGAGAACGGCCTGCTCGGCATTGGTCCGTTTCCGGACGAGGCCCACGTCGACGCCGACCTGATCAATGCCGGCAAACAGACCATCACCACGTTGCCAGGCTCCAGCTTTTTCTCCAGCGCCGATTCGTTCGCGATGATCCGCGGCGGCCATGTCGACCTGTCGATCCTCGGTGGCCTGGAAGTGTCGGCGCAAGGCGACCTGGCCAACTGGATGGTGCCGGGCAAGATGGTCAAGGGCCCGGGCGGCGCCATGGATCTGGTCAGCGGGGTCAAGCGCGTGGTGGTGCTGATGGAGCACAACGCGCGCGACGGCTCGCCGAAGATCAAGAACAACTGCGACCTGCCGCTGACCGGCAAGCAGGTGGTCGACCTGATCATCACCGACCTGTGCGTGTTCAAGGTGCACAAGGTCGAGGGGCTGGTGCTGATCGAGCTCAACGACGGCGTCAGCGTCGACGAGGTCAGAGCCCGAACCGGTTGCGCGTTTGCCGTGGATCCCGCCCTGGCCGGTTGAGCCACCAGCCATGCCCGATGGCAGGCCCCGCGTGCTAGTGCACCAGGCTGTCGCCGGAGTTGGCGACGGCCAGGGCATGCGGAAAGCGGATGCGCGCGATGTTTTCGCGCCCGTCGCGCGTTTGCAGCTCCAGCGGCCAGCCGAAGCGGTCGCTGATCTGCTGGGCAATGGCCAGTTCAAAGCCATGCCGGTCGGCCGCATGCGCGTGCGGCGGACAGGAGTCGTCATCACCGGCATGCCGCTGTGCGTGATTGCTCACGCTGATTGCATCAGGCATGACGCTGACCACGACAGTGCCCTGTTCGGTCTGTTGACAGGCATTGCGAATCAACTGCCAGCACAGTACGGAAAAGGCCTGCGCCGAGCCCTCCAGCGCAAAGCTGGCCGGCTCCTCCAGCAGCAGCTCGATCGACCGACCCGTCATCACCTCGCGCGCGGCCTGCAGCTCCCGCTGCAGCACCTCGTTGACCACGAAGTGCTGTTTGTCGGCCGGTGTGTCCGCGTCACGCGCCAGCACGAGCAGCGCCTCGACCAGCATTTCCAGCTCGCGCGAAGCGCGGTTGATGCGACGTACCGAGCGACGGCCGAAATCGCTCAGCCCCTCCTCGTCGGCGAGCATGTCGATCGACATCCTGATCACCGTGAGCGGGCTGCGCAGTTCGTGACTCGCG
>JAJXYE010000083.1 GCA_021780735.1 Pseudomonadota bacterium
CCTCACCGAACACGGCGCGGGGACGCAGCACCACGGAGGACAGGCCGGCGGACGCTGCCTCGCGCACGCATTGCTCGCCCAGCCATTTGCTCTCCGCGTAGGCGTTGATCCAGCGCCGCGGTGGCTCGAATGCCTCCGGCGTATTCAACTGGTCGGCGAGGCGAAAGTAGATGCTTGGCGAAGAGAAATGCACGAAGCGTTGCACCCCGCACTGCCGTGCCGCATCGAGCAGGCGCCGGGTTGCCAGCACGTTGGCGGCAAGAAAGAGTTCGCGCCCGCCCCACGGCGACGACAGCGCCGCGCAATGAACGACCGCCTCGGCGCCGTCGACCAGCGCCGGCAGTGCATCGCGGCAAAGGTCGCCGGCACGGGTGTGCAGGCCGGCGGCGGCCAGCACGCCAAGTCGCGCGGCATCGCGGCCGCTGGCGATTACCTCATGCCCGGCAGCATGCAGGTGAAGGGCGACGTGCGAACCGATGAAGCCCGAGGCTCCGGTGACCAGAACGCGTGCCATTGCTCAGTACCTCAGGATCGCGCCGCCGAAGGATAGTCCGGCACCCGAGCCGACCAGCGCCATCAGTTCGCCGCGGCGCACCCGTCCGGAGCTGATCGCATGGTGCAGGGCAACCGGAATCGACGCGGCCATCTGGTTGCCGCGGTTGGCCAGTACCTTCACCAGCATGCTCGAAGGAAGCTTCAGCGCCGCTTCCAGATGGGCAAGCCCTTTGGCGCTGGCCTGATGCGGCACGATGCAACTGAGCTGATCCAGGCCTGTCCGGGCACGTTCGAATAATCGCTCAAGGAAGTGCGGCAGTCGTTGCGCGGCCATCCGGTAGGTGGCGCGTCCCTGCATTTCGAAGCAGGCGCCCTGCAGAAACGCGGTCATGTCGGCTCGCGGCCGGATCCGCGTCCCGCCTGACCGTACCTGGCACAGATCAGCACCGGCAGAGAAGGTTTCGAAGTGGCTGCCAAGAAGTTCGGCGCCGTCCGCGTCGTCCGAACCACCAAGCACGACGGCCGCCGCGCCATCGCCGAACAGCATCGCTGTCTCCGGGTCGTCCCAGCGCAGGCCGGCCGAGGCTATTTCGCTGGATACGATCAGCACGCGCTTGTAGCGACCCACCGCGATGGCGCTGCTTACCAGGTCGAGCGCCGCGACGAAGCTCAGGCAGGTGGCATTGATGTCGAAGGCGGGGATGCCACTGTGCTCAAGGCCGAGCTGGCGCTGAATGAGCACGGCCGAACACGGAATCGCCTGTTCCATCACGCTGCATGCCGACACGATGCAGTCCAGCTCCTGCGCCTGCAGACCTGCGGCTGCCAGAGCGGAGCAGGCGGCGCTGGCGCCCATGGACGAGGTCGTCTCGTGCTCTGCGGCGTAATAGCGCCGTTCGATGCCGGCGTGCCTGACGGTCCAGCCAGCCGCTTTATTCCAGCGTTGATCCAGGCTGTGCGACTCGATGCAGGTGGCGGGGACATGCTCACCGGTGCCCAGGATGCGGATGGGAAGCGAGCGGATGTCTTTTGCGGTTTGCACGATGCCTGACCCTGGACTGAGACCGTCGAGTGGAGCCTGAAGGGGGTGACAGGCAGCGTGCAAATCGCGATGCCAAGCAGGTGTTCCGCGAGCCCGCAGGCATCATATATTGATACTCTCCACCACGACGGTATCGACGAGAGGCGGGCATGGCCGGTTCCACCGCAGTGGTGCAAGCGACTCGCGCGACCCTGCGCGAACGCGGCATGACCTATCGCGACCTCGCCGTCCTGCTTGGCCTCAGCGAGCCGACCGTCAAGCGCGACCTGGGCCATGGCAATTTCTCGCTGCGGCGGCTCGACCGCATCTGCGATGTGCTCGGCGTCACCGTCGAGGATCTGATTCGCTACGAGCACCCGCGCACCACTGCATTGACCGAGCTCAGCACGCAGCAGGGGGCGGCCCTGGTGGCTGACAGCAAATTGCTGCTGGTCACCTGCCTGATCGTCAACGACTGGCGCTTCGGCGAGATGATGTCCGCCTTCCGGATTGACGAGAATGAGCTGATTTCGCTGCTGCTGAAACTGGATCGGCTGCGGATCATCGAGTACCGGCCGCCGCGACGGATCAGGAAGCTGACTGCGCGGAATTTTCCTGGCGCAAGGATGGCCCGGTGCAGGTTTTCTTTCTCTCGCGCGTGCTGCCGGAGTTCTTCAGCGACCCGTTCGACGGCCCGGGCGATGCTTTCCATTTTGTCGGCGGCACCCTGTCCGAGGCGTCGTGCGCGCGCATGAAAGTGGCGGTTTCCCATCTGGTCGAGGAATTCGAGCAACTGGCACGCCAGGACGCCCGCTTGCCGCTCGACGCGCGTCATGGCTGCAGCGCTGTCGTCGCCCTGCGGAAATGGGAGTTCTCCGAGTTCACCTTGCTGCGGCGGTCGGGCGAGAACGCGTCGTTTCATTCAGAGTGAAGGCCCACGGCAAGCCAATCGCGGTGTCGTCGGAGGCCTTGCTTCTGGCGACTCGCCGATGGGCGTGAAAGTCGCCTGTGGCCCCGAGGTCAAGCCAAGATGACAAACTGGCTCTAAGATGTCCAAACCACTCCAGAAGGATTGCACCATGCCTATCACCGTTGCCGCCTTGCGCGAGACCGCTGCCGGGGAGCGGCGGGTAGCGATCACGCCCGAGATGGCGAAGAAGCTTCACGGCAAGGGCTTGCGTGTGCTGCTCGAACACGATGCGGGCCGTGCCGCGGGCTTTCCCGATGGCGCCTATGCGGACGCCGAGTTCGCCGATCAGGCCGGGGTGCTGGCGCAGGCCGACCTGCTCGCCTGCGTGCTGCCGCCGGAAGATGCGGTGTTCGCCGGGTTGCGCGAAGGCAGCCTGGTGGTCGGTCAGTTGCGTCCCTACGGTGCCGATGAACGCATCGCCGCCCTGAACGCGCGCAAGCTGAGTGCCTTTTCGCTGGAGCTGCTGCCACGCACCACCCGCGCGCAGGCCATGGACGTACTGAGCTCGCAGGCGGCGGTGGCCGGTTACCGCGCCATGCTGATCGCGGCCGAAGCATCGCCGAAGTTCTTCCCGATGCTGACCACCGCAGCCGGCACCATCCGCCCGTCCAGGGTGCTGGTGATCGGTGCCGGCGTGGCCGGCCTGCAGGCGATCGCCACTGCGCGCCGGCTGGGTGCGCAGATCGAGGGTTATGACGTGCGTCCGGAGACGCGCGAGCAGATCGAGTCACTGGGGGCGAAGTTTCTCGATCTCGGCGTCAGTGCAGCCGGCAGCGGCGGTTACGCGCGCGAATTGTCGGCCGAGGAGCGCGCCGCCCAGCAGCAGGCGCTGGCCGATCATCTGAAGTCGTTCGATGTGGTGGTGAGTACTGCCGCCGTACCGGGGCGACCAGCGCCGAAGATTCTCACCACGGCGATGGTCGAGGGCATGAAGCCGGGAGCACTGATCGTGGATCTCGCCGCCGAGGGTGGCGGCAATTGCGAGCTGACGCGTCCGGGCGAGCGGGTCGAGCACGGCGGGGTGGTGATCCTGGGTCCGCTCAACCTGCCGGCAGGCGCGCCGCTGCACGCGTCGGAAATGTATGCGCGCAACGTATTCAACTTCGTCGAGCTGCTGGTGCACGATGGCCAGCTTCGGCCCGACTTCGATGACGAACTGATCGCCAGGAGCTGCCTCGGCCACGCGGGAGAAATCCGCTTCAAGGCCTGACCCGGAACGAAAACACCTCGCGTACGGCGGGGTGATCTTGAATCACCACCCGCGCTGCCCACGCGGTGGCGGAAGGCCTGGTCGAGGCGGTGGCCGATCCCGGCTATCGAATCGCTGCAACCAGCGCTGACGCTGCTCCGGCGGCAAGGCGCGCCACTCGTGCATCAATTTTTGGCGCTGTTCCGGCGGCAACTGCTGGAAACGCTCGAACGTGCGGTGCAGTTGTTCACGCTGCTGCGGTGACAGCTGATGGAACTTGCGCTCGTTTTCGCGCGCCTGCTGGCGCTGCTGCGGAGTCATCTGCTGCCATTGGCGGATTCGTTCACGGATTTTCTCGCGCCGGGCCGGCGAAAGGGTGACCCAGTGATCGGCGCGCTTGAGCATGTGCGCCTGCCTGCGTGGCGGCATGCGGTCCCATTTCTTCTGCAACGGCGCCAGTACCTCGCGCTGGGCCGGATCCAGACTGTTCCAGGGCTGCGCCGACGGTGGCGGCGCATCCCCATGCGGTGGTGGAGGCATCGCTTCCTGGGCCCGCAGCGGTGGGCCGAAGGCGCAGGCGAACGCGATGGCAAGCAGCAGTGGCAGGATGGGGCGCAGATGGTGGCTCATGGCGTTCAGCGGTTTGCCGGCTGGCTGTCGTTGGCCGCCAACCAGCCATAGAAATCGAGGTTCTGGTAGAGATTCGGGTCGGTCTGCTCGGCATCGGGCGGCAGATCGCTATCCGGTTCGGCAGCGCCGCCAGCTGTGCTGGCCGCTTGCATCGCCGGCGTTGCAGCATGATGCGGCAATGGCCGCCACACCATCATCGCGGCCAGCACGATGGCGGCGCAGGCGCCGGCCGGAATCAGCCAGCGTACCGGTTGTCGACTGGGTGAGCGTGCGGATTCGAGCGCCTGCCTGCGCGCTGCCCGCAGGCGGCCGGCCGTGGCCGGATCGATCTGTCTGGCAGCTTCGTGGTAGAGCTCGCGCGCACGCGTTTCCAGCGGAATGTCAGGTCGGTTGTCGGACGTGTTCATCGCCAGTCCTCGAGTTGGTCGCGCAGGCTGTGCATGGCGCGCGACAAATGGGTTTTTACGCTGCCATCGCTGCAGCCCATGGCCTGTGCGGTCTCGGCCACGTCGAGCCCTTCCAGCATGCGCAGCATGAACGCTTCGCGCTGGCGTGTCGGCAGGCGCCTGACCGCCGCCGCCAGATCCGCATACGATTGCACATCGTGCAGCCGTCCCAGCGGATCCTGGCCGGGGTCGGCCGGCTCCCATGCGGGCAGGGCCTCGCCCTCGTCATCCTGACTGCCACCGAGCCAGCCGATAATGATCGAGCGCACCTTGCGCCGGCGCTGCAGATCGACGATGCGCCGGCGCAGGATGCCCCAGAACAGCGGCGCCCACTCCGTGGCTGGCTTGTCGCGGTAATGCCTGACCAGCCGCAGCATGGCGTCCTGAACGGCATCCATGGCGTCCTCGCGCTGGCGCAGTTGCAGTTCGGCCATGCGGAATGCACGCCGTTCGACCTGGGCCAGAAACGCATCCAGCGTGGCCGGGGTTTCCCTGCCATCGCTCAGCAACTGGGCATCAAGCGCGCTTGCGACGAAGTTCATGGCGACCGTGTCCGCATTGTCGGGTGGCACATCCTCAGGCTTCATCGCCGGGGCTCCCGTGTTCAACGCGGCAGCCCGGCCCGGGTTGACTGGCCGGCGGACAGGCAGTGGATCCAGGCCAGTGCGGCTACGGGCGACCCAGGTGGCGTGGAACCTCCACGGTTTGCGGGGTTCCCGTATGATGCAGGCTCAACTGAATCCTGGCGGGGTGGGGTCATGATCGACGGTTTCCTGGCACTGTATATCTTCATGCTGGCCGCATTTACCGGCTATGAAATCATCGCGCGGGTGCCGGTGATCCTGCACACGCCGCTGATGTCCGGGTCGAACTTCGTCCACGGCATTGTGCTGGTTGGCGCCATGATCGCGCTAGGCCATGCGCAGACGCCATTCGAGATGACCATCGGCTTCATCGGTGTACTGCTTGGCGCCGGCAATGCCGCCGGCGGCTACGTGGTGACCGAGCGGATGCTGGAGATGTTCAAGTCCAGCAAGCCCGACGCCGGCAAGGGAGCCAAGTGATGACCTGGCTGCCGACCCTAATCAAGGCGTGCTATTTCGTTGCCGCGCTGCTGTTCATTCTTGGCCTCAAGCGGATGAGTTCGCCGCGCACCGCGCGCGGCGGCATCGTCTGGGCCGGTTACGGCATGCTGGTGGCGGTGCTGGCCACGTTTTTCCTGCCTGACATGCACCACCTTCCACTGCTTGCCGCCGCGGTGCTGATCGGCGTGACCGCGGCGTGGTGGAGTGGCAAGCGCGTGGCGATGACTGCCATGCCGCAGATGGTGGCGCTGTACAACGGCATGGGCGGCGGCGCCGCGGCTGCGATCGGTGCGGTCGAGCTGATCGGCTATGTGCGCACGCTGGGCCTGCTGCACCCGGCGGGTGTTCCGGACACTTCGCCGCTGCAGCCGGAGAGCTGGGCCGTCAACGCGGCGTCACGCATCCCGCAGGGCCTGGCCCTGCTGTCGCCGGTGGAGCTGTCGCTGGGCGTGCTTGGTGCGCTGATCGGCGCGGTGAGTTTCTCCGGCTCGGTGATCGCGTTCGCCAAGCTGCAGGGCTGGCTCGACAAGCGCTTCGTGTTTCCCGGCCAGCGTGGGGTCAACCTGCTGCTGCTGGCTGGAGCGGTCGTGGTAGGGTTGCTGCTGGCCAGCGGTCACACCAGTCTGCCGCTGATCGTGGGCTTTTTCGCGCTGGCGCTGCTGTTCGGCCTGATGATGACCTTGCCCATCGGCGGCGCCGACATGCCGGTGGTGATCTCGCTGTACAACGCGTTCACCGGGCTGGCGGTGGCGTTCGAGGGTTTCGTGCTGGGCAACGAGGCGATGATCATCGCCGGCATGGTGGTCGGCGCGGCCGGTACGTTGCTGACCCAGTTGATGGCCAAGGCGATGAACCGCTCGATCGGCAACGTCCTGTTCGGCAGCTTCGGCGCGTCCGGCGGCGAGGCGAAGGCAATCGAGGGCGCGCAGAAGCCGGTCGACGCGTCCGATGCGGCGGTGATGATGGCCTATGCCGAACGCGTGGTGATCGTGCCCGGCTATGGCCTGGCGGTGGCGCAGGCGCAGCACAAGGTATGGGAGTTCGCGCAGTTGCTGATCAAGCGCGGAGTGAAGGTGAAGTTCGCGATCCATCCGGTGGCGGGACGCATGCCGGGGCACATGAATGTGCTGCTGGCCGAGGCGGGTGTGCCGTACGACCTGATCGCCGACATGGACGACATCAACCCGGAATTCGCGGCGACCGATGTGGCGCTGGTGATCGGCGCCAACGATGTGGTGAACCCGATGGCGAAAACCGATCCGGCCTCGCCGATCTACGGCATGCCGATCCTCGACGTGATCAACGCGAAGCAGGTGATCGTGATCAAGCGCGGCAAGGGCACCGGTTTCGCGGGTATCGAGAACGCGCTGTTCTACGCCGACAACACCCGCATGCTGTACGGCGATGGCCAGGCTGCGGTGGGTGAACTGGTGAACGAGGTGAAGGCAGTCGACGGCTGAGCGGCCCAGCTTCTAGGGCCGCGGTGGCAACCTGCGACGGGCAATCCAGCCCGCCAGCAGCATGCCCAGCATCGCCCAGATGACGTCTGCGGGCGTCGCCCCCATCCGTGCCAGTTGCCAAAGCATGCCGAGGCCTGCGGTGTGCAGAGCGTCGATCAGTCCCAGCCCCATGTTGCCGGCAATCTGCACGCCGGCAATCAGCATGTTGACGTAGACCGCTGCCAGAGCCGTGGCGCCGACGGCCAGCAGTATCGCGACCGGGCCGGCGCGGCGCACGCTGCCGCGTATCGTCCAGGCCAGCACGGCGCCAATCGGCAGAGCCAGCCACGGCAGCGGATGGCGCAGGTACAGCGATATCACCATCCACACAGCGCCGGCGGCCAGGCCAAGCATGGTGGCGCTGAGCAGCGCGAAGAGGAACAGCAGAACGTTGCGCAGGGTCATCGCTGACCGCATCGGGTGATCGCTGGAAACATCGGGTCTTGTTCCTTGGCAAAGTCGCCATCATAACGTGAGCCCGGCAGGCGATCGGCGGACGGGTCGCCGATCGCTGGTTTGGGTCTGATCCAGGTCAAGCGCTCTGGCACGACTGGCTGCATAATGAACAACCCGGGTTCGGCGCATGGCCGCGCCCACAGCAAAGGGATTGGCGTGGCATGAGTGGTTTCAGTCTGAGCAGCGAACCTTTCACCCTGATGCGTGATTGCAGCGCGGTGATGGTGCCGCAAGGCGAAGCTGTGAGTCTGCCAGCCGGCCAGATCGGCTACATCACGCAGGCCCTCGGCGGCAGCTTCACCGTGTATGTGGACGGCAACCTGTTCCGAATTGCGGGCAAGGATGCCGATGCCCTTGGCAAGGAGCCCCCGCTGCCGATCGAGGTGCCTGCCGATGCCACCAATGCGGATGTCGAGAAGCTGGCCTGGGATCAGTTGCGTACCGTGTTCGATCCGGAAATCCCGGTCAACGTGGTCGAGCTGGGGCTGGTGTATGACCTCAGTCTCGAGCAGACGGCATCGGGACAGCGCAAGGTCTATGTGAAGCTGACCCTGACGGCACCCGGTTGCGGCATGGGTGACATCCTGGTGGACGATGCTCGTACCAAGCTGGAAATGATTCCCACCGTGGCCGAGGCGGACGTGGATCTGGTGTTCGATCCGCCTTGGAGCCATTCGATGATGTCCGATGCGGCCAAGCTCGAAACCGGCATGCTCTGAATCCACTGCT
>JAJXYE010000101.1 GCA_021780735.1 Pseudomonadota bacterium
TGCTGGGCGCCGCTGCCGCGGCCTTGCCGCCCGCCGCGATGCTGCGCCGCTTCCACCTGATCATCGTGACAGCCGCGATCGGCGCCATCGTTGCCGTCGCAAGCATGTTCCTGCTGCACACCAAGGCTCCCGAACAAGCGCTGCAGCACGCCCTGATCGGACTGACCCTGACCATGCTGCTCATCGCTGGCGCCACTCTCTTCGGCGCGCGGGCGCTGCACCATGGGCGCCGCCGAACCGCCATGCACGTGCTCGCCCTGGCGGCCATCGTGGGTTGGCAGGGCATGCTGATTTCATCGCAATCCTATGTCGACATGGCATCGGCGGCGCCGGTTGCGCGGATCATCAAGCCGCGGCTGCGGCCGGGCACCGAAGTATTCACCGTGCGAACCTATCTGGGCGGACTGCCGTTCTATCTCGGGCGACTGGTCACCGTGGTCGACCAGCATCGGGACGATCTGGATCCCGGACTCGCCTCACGCCCGACGGGCTACATCGCCGACGTTGCCACATTCGAGCAACGCTGGCGCATGAGCAATGACGCGATCGCCGTAGCACCGGCGAACCTGCTTGTGCAATTCCGCGTTCAGGGCCTGCCGTTTTACGAACTGGGACGACATGACCAGAATGTCATCATCGGTCGGCGCATGCCGGACCACCCTGCGAGCACGGCGCATTGAGCTGCCCGAATGACCGGCCATGGTCATCGCTGGTGCCTGATGAGTGATGAACCGCACGGCGGCAGGCCGTAGTCTGCAGGGAAAGCTGATCCAGCACCCACGATCCAGACTGCCCAGCTCGCCCTCTTCCGCCTCGCCACTCCGCCCGCTTACTGGTTGTCGTCAGCATGTCACCCCAAACCACACGTATCGAAGCGCTGAAAACGCTATGGCCATGGTTGCCGCTGTGGATCGCCTTCGCGTCGATCGCCATCTTCCAGCACGGGCCGATGCCCATGTACTCGACCAGGACCCTGGCGGTGGCTTGGGAGATGTGGCACCGACACAGCTTTGTCGTGCCCTATCTCAACGGCCGGCCCTACAGCGACAAGAGCCCGCTGCTGTTCTGGCTGATCCATCTGGGATGGTGGGCTGGCGGCGTAGGTGATGTATGGCCGCGCGTGCTCGAGATCCTGCTCGGGGCCGCCGAACTGGTACTCGCCAGCACCTTGGCTCGCCGCCTGTTTCCCGAGCAGGCGCAGGTGGCCGGGGCCACACCATGGCTGCTGGCCAGCCTCAGCTACGGCTTTCTGTTCGGCCTGCAAATCCTGTACGAGGTGTTGCTGGCTGCATGCGTGCTCGGTGCCCTGGTCTCGCTGGTTCCGAGCCGACGCCGCGAGGCGCCGCGCCTGGTCATGTTCGCTGTGGCGGTGGCGCTGGGGCTGCTCGCCAAGGGCCCGGTCATGCTGCTGCACGTGGTGTTCCCCTGGTTGCTTGGACCGTGGTGGAACCGTTGGGCGCGGCGCGAATGGAAACGCTGGTACGTCGGCGGACTGCTTGCGCTGATCGCAGCCGGCGCAACCCTTCTCGCCTGGGCACTTTGGGCATCCTCGCTCGGAGGCCCGGCCTATCGCGAACAGCTGCTGTTCCACCAGACCGCGGGGCGCGTGGTGGAGGCATTCACGCATGCCAAGCCGATCTGGTGGTACTTGCCGCTGCTGCCGGTATTCGTGTTTCCATTCGCCTTGTGGCCACGGCTCTGGGTCGCCGTGGCAGCGCTGCGACGACCATTTGATCCGGGTTTGCGCTTCGCGTTTGCGTGGCTCGGGCCGGTGCTCCTGGTGTTTTCCCTGATCAGCAGCAAGCAGCCGTACTACTTGCTGCCGGAATTTGCCGGCTTCGCACTGGTGTTGTCGGCTGCGCTGGTTCGTTCCCTGCGCCAGCGTGGCGAAGAGGCGCACGACCGCTGGCTGGGGCCCTGGCCGCTGGTGTTGGCGTGCGTCGGCGCGGGACTGTTCCTGCTGCTGCTTGCTCCGCTCATCGAACACGGCTGGCTCGGCGACACCCGTCTCGCGGCGCTGCGCCCTTACGGCATGTGGTTTGGCGCATTGCTTCTGCTGCTGGGCGGGCTGATCGCACTGGGCAGAGACAAGCTGCGCTGCATTGCGTTGGCCGGCATGGCCGGTGCCGTCGCCGCCAGCGGCCTGTTCACCCTGGCCTGGTGGCCGAGTTTCGACCTGCAGCACGCGGCAACCGTGCTCGCCCGGGCCCAGGCGCACAACCTGCCGATCGCCAACATGGAAAGCTACAACGGACAGTTCGATTTTCTTGGCAGGCTGACACAACCCATCGAGGCGTTTCCCGAAGGCCAGGGCATGCAGGCCTGGGCAGCTGCACATCCCGATGGCCTGATCGTGGACTATCCGGCGCAGGCAAGCTCGGCAGATCTCGCCGGTGCCCTCTATGCGCAGCCGTTCCGCGGAGTCTGGCTGACGATATGGCCAGCGCAGCAATTTGCCAGCAGCCACCGTGCGCGGGCCAAATCGAGCGAGGCGAAAACAGCTGCTTCCTGGCTGCGTTAGCCACTGCACGGGCACGCCACCGCGCGAACCGGTCAGTCGTCGCGATCGCGGCGACAAGGATGGCAGGTAGGGCGTCAGAGAAAACTTGTGCAGGTTTCCAGCGGCAGCCGCTCGATCGCCGGCACGCGGCAACCCTCGGCCGGATCACCAACCACCAGCAGCAGAAACGCCATCTCGTTGCGCCCTCGTCCGAGCATCTCGTCGAGAAAACCCATCGGACTCGGCGTATGCGTCAGCGTGACCACGCCGGCGCGAAGCAGCGCGGCAATCAGCAGGCCGGCGGCGATGCCGACCGATTCCTGCGGGTAATAGCGCTTGTGCTTGACGCCCTCGGCATCGAGACCGCAGCGCTCATGGAACACCGCGATCAGCCACGGCGCGACTTCCAGAAAGCGTTTGTCCGCATCGGTGCCCAGCGGTGCCGGCGCCTGCAGCCACTCGTCCGGCGCGCGCCGCTCGTAGAACTCGCGCTCCTCGGCTTCGGCGCCTTCGCGGATGCGCCGTTTCAGTGCAGCATCGGACACCGCCACGAAACGCCATGGCTGCTGGTTGGCGCCGCTGGGCGCGGTGCCCGCTGCGCGCAGGCAGTGCTCGATCAGTTCGCGTGGCCCGGGGTAGCGGCGAAGTCGCGTACCGTGCGCCGCTGCGACAAGTCCTGTGCGAACCGTGCAGCAGCATCGATGCGCTGGGCGTCGCCCATCGGCACGCGTGACGGCAAGGGCATGGCGGCGTGTTCCGGCATCGACCTGCTCGATTCGCTGGATCTGGACACCTGACATCTTGGCGCCCGTGCCGCGGGAAACGCGCGCTATGCCGGGCGCGCGAACCCATCTTCAGTCCAACCCTCGCTGCCCACGCCGTGGTGCACGAAGAACAAGCCATCGGGGTCGTATTTGCGCTTGGCTGCGGCCAGTCGCGGATAGTTTGAACCCCAGAACGCGTGCTGCCAGTCCTGCTGGAAATAGTCACTTTCCGAAACATAGGCCCCGGCATGCGGCGCCACTTTGCGCAGGGCGGCCATCGCGCTGTCGATGCTGGCCGCATCGCGCTGCGCCTTGGCCAGGTCGGGGCCCGGCATGCCGGGAAAGGCCGGCGCACTGGCGCCGGCAATGATCGCCAGCGCAAACGCCTCGAGCACTTGCGGGTTCGTCGCGGTGTCTCTTGCCGCAGCGATTTCCGCCGCGGGCGCGCCAGCCAGGCCCTTGTTGAAGTGCAGGCCCACGCTCCACTCGCGCGCGGCGTCAAACAGTGCATCGACCAGCGCGTCCTGGCGATCCTCGTGCAGCAGCGTGGCCGGCAGCCACGCTGACTGGTAGCCGTGCAGGAACCAGGCCGCCTCCTCCACGTTCATTGCCCAGTAGGCATGGTGCGTCGGCGCGCCGGGCCGGTTGTCCGCCACCATCACCCCGGGCGCATGCTGGCGCATGAAATCCGCATCCCACATGTGCCTCGCCGGCGTCGCGAAGATCTTCACCGGCTCGGCGAAACGATATTCCGCGCGCGCCTTCACCCAGTCGAGGAACGGCGCCCAGATCTGCTCGATCTGCGCCTGACCCAAACCATGGCTCAGCATGCTCAGGTGCAGCTTGCGGCCACTGAAGCCCATCTGCTCACCCCAGTGCGGATTGAACAGGTCGCGACGGTAGAAACTGACCGCCTGGGCAATCAGTGCGCGATAGGCGGCATCGCTGGATGCCTCGATCATGCCGAACACGCCGCCGAAGTACTCCGGCAAGTCGCGTGTGCGCAGGGTCAACCGTGTGACGACGCCGAGGCTGCCGCCACCACCGCCCTTGAGGCCCCAGTACAGGTCGGGATGAGTGCAGGCGTTGGCGATGCGGACCTGGCCGTCGGCGGTGACAACCTCGGCTTCAAGCAGACCTGCCGCTGCCGTGCCGTAATGCTTGGAGAACGTGCCGAAGCCGCCGCTCTGCACCAGCCCGGCCACACCCACCGTGGTGCAGCCGCCGCCCTGCACGTAGCGGCCGCCCTTCGTCGTCACCGCATCGTAGGCGTCGATCCACATCGCGCCGGCACCGATGCTCACCGCCGGCTGCGCGTCCTGCCTGCCCGCGCAGCCGTGGCCGACAAAGGCATCGTGCAGAGTCACGTCATGCATGTGACGCGTCCACACCAGCAAGGAATCGGGCGCATTCGAAGTACCCTGGTAGCTGTGGCCGCCGCCTTTCACGACGAGCCGCAGGCGGTGCTTGCGGACGAAGTTCACCGCCGCGACCACGTCCGCCGTGCTTTCCGCGGCCACGGCATACGTACTGGGTTGCGAGGCCCAGGCATTCAGCCAGCCGCTGGTCTGGGTCAGCGCAGGGTTGTCGCCGAGATAGAACGGATTCTTGATCTGTGCGAGCACCTCGTCCCTGGCCGAGGCGCTTGCACCCGGCGCGAATGGCGATTGCAACTTCAGCAGGCGACCCCCGACTTGCTGCTTCAGCGCCTCCCATGCCGCGGGACCCGGCCACGCCGGATCGCCTGGCCGAACTCGGCGCAGCAGTCGTGAAAGGCGGTCGTGTGAACCGGCCAGCACCCGCCCGACCGGCGACAGCGCCAGTGGCAGGAGTGATGTGGCGAGGGCGGCCTTGAGCAGATCGCGGCGATTCATGGGGCTGTCCGTGTGGGGAAACCAGGCCCATCGTGCGGCGGTGCGGCGGTGCTGTCGCCCGCCAGGTGACAGATCGACTGGTCACGGGGACGGACGGCGGAACAACAGGGACGAGTCGCGGCGCTTTGCGTAGAATTGACGGATGGAGAAACAGGCAGGTCTCGGCTTCGACGCTTTCCAACGCTGGCGGCGGCCCATCGAAGTCGGCTTCTGGGTGGCCCTGGTTATCCTCAACGCCGTCTTCAACGCATTCGTCGCGCTGACGGACCACCCTGGCGTGGACGCATGGAAACCCTGGCTGTGGGAGTTCAGCAGCGCCATCATGATCCTGGCGCTGATCCCGTTCGTGATCGCACTGGAGCGCCGTTGGCCATTCCGCCTCGACACCTGGCGGCACAGCCTGCCGCGACACCTGCTGGCCACGATTCCGTTCAGCCTGGCGCACGTCACCGGAATGGTTGCGTTGCGCAGGCTGCTCTATAGGGTGGTCGGCTTGCACGACCAGTTCGGCGCACACTACGGCTACGAATATCTGAAGGATATCCGCAGCTATTTCCTCATCATCGCGCTGCTGTGCCTGTCGCGGCTGTGGCTCATCCGCTGGCAGGGCGAGGCGCGCCTGCTGGTCGAGCCCGACGATCGGCAACCGACCGAACCGATCGAGCGACCCGAACGCTTCCTGGTGCGCAAGCTGGGCAGGGAGTTCCTGCTCAATGCCAGCGAGATCGAGTGGCTGCAGGCCTCCGGCAACTATGTGAACCTGCATGTGCGTGGTCGTGATTACCCCTTGCGCACGACCATGGCCGCGATCGAGGAACGCCTGGACCCGGCGCGCTTCGTGCGCGTGCATCGCAGCTATATGCTCAATCTTGATTACCTCGCCCAGATCGAACCGCTGGAAACGGGCGATGCGAGATTGACCTTGCGCGACGGCGCCGCGATTCCCTGCAGCCGACGCCATCGCGCAGCCTTGCGCGAACGTTTCGGCAGCTGACCAGACGCACCATCCACGATCCGATGTGGTCCCGCCACATCGGCTCCCGTCCGACTCGCCGATCGACACGAAAGAGTAATGGGCTACGCTTGCGCGGTATTTTCCGGTACTGGGGAACAGCAGATGGACACACAGATTCTGGGCAAGTTGACCCGGCCGGCCATGGCCGGCCTGTTGGCGCTGTGCCTGGCCGGCACCGCCCGGGCGAACTCCGTCGAGCAGGCACGCTGGCAGCGTGAGGCGCAGGCTGTCACGATCACCCGCGATGACTGGGGTATCGCCCACGTCCATGGCAAGACCGACGCCGACGCGGTGTTCGGCATGGCCTATGCGCAGGCCGAGGACGACTTCAACCGGGTCGAGAGCAACTATCTCACCGCGCTGGGGCGCACCGCCGAGGCCGAGGGCGAGACGGCGATCTGGCAGGATCTGCGCCAGCGACTGTTCATCGACCCGGTCGAGCTGAAAACGCTCTACGGCCAGAGTCCCGCCTGGTTGAAACGGCTGATGGACGCTTGGGCCGACGGACTGAACGATTACCTGGCCACCCATCCGGATACGCATCCGAAGGTGATCACCCATTTCGAACCGTGGATGGCGCTGTCCTTCACCGAAGGCAGCATCGGTGGCGATATCGAGCGAGTCGAACTGGCACCGCTCAAGGCATTCTATGGACAGCCCGGCGATGCGCCGCTGGCTCAGGTCGACAGCCGTCCGAGCTGGCTCGAGCCGACCGGCTCCAACGGCATCGCGATCGCGCCGAAACTGACCGTCGATGGCCACGCCCTGCTGCTGATCAACCCGCACACCTCGTTCTTCTTCCGCTCCGAGCTGCAGATGTCCAGCGATGCCGGGCTGGATGCCTACGGCGCGGTGACCTGGGGCCAGTTCTTCATCTACCAGGGCTTCAACCCGCACGTGGGCTGGATGCACACCTCGACCGGCGTCGACGTGGTCGACGAGTTCGCCGAAACCATCGTGCACAAGGATGGCAGGCTGTTCTATCGCTACGGCAAATCACTGCGACCGGTCACCTCGCGCCGGATCACCCTGTCGTACCGCACGAAGGACGGCGCGCTGGCGCAACGCTCGTTCACCGCGTACTTCACCCACCACGGCCCGATCGTGCGCAACATGGACGGCAAATGGATCGCCGAAGCGCTGATGAACAAGCCGATCCCGGCACTGGAGCAAAGCTGGTTGCGCACCAGGACGCACGACCTCGCCAGCTACATGAAAGTCGCCGAGCTGAAGGCCAATTCGTCCAACAACACCTTGTTCGCCGACGACAAGGGCGAGATCGCCTTCCTGCTGCCGCAGTTCGTGCCCCGGCGCGACAACCGCTTCGATTACACCCGACCCGTCGACGGCAGCAACCCAGCCACCGACTGGCACGGGCTGACTCCGCTGGATCAGCTGCCGCAGGTGGTGAATCCGCCGAACGGCTGGGCCTTCAATACCAACGACTGGCCCTGGTCCGCCGCCGGCCCGTACAGCCCGAAGCAAGCCGACTTTCCGCGCTACATGGACAGCTTCGGCGAGAACCCGCGCGGACTGCATGCGACGCGTCTGCTCACCGGCATCCGCAACGTCACCCTGCCCTCGCTGATCACCGCGGCATTCGACTCGTACCTGCCCGCGTTCGCGCGGCAGATCCCGATCCTCGTCGCCGACTACGACGCGCTGCCGGCGCACGATCCGCTGCGCGCGAAACTCGCCGGCCAGATCCAGTTGCTGCGCCACTGGGACTACCGCTGGGGCATCGCCTCGATGCCGACCTCGCTGGCGGTATTCTGGGGCGACACCTTGTGGAATGAAGTGAGCAAGGCGGACACCGCCGAAGGCCTGTCGATCTATGACTACATGGCCGAAAGGGCCGGCTCGAGAGCGCGCCTCAACGCCCTGCTCGAAGCCTCCGACCGGCTGACGAAGGACTTTGGCAGCTGGGGCGTGCCGTGGGGCGAGATCAACCGCTTCCAGCGCATCGACGACGCCATCGTGCAGAAATTCAACGACAGCAAGCCCAGCATCCCGGTGCCGTTCACCTCCTCGCGCTGGGGCTCGCTGGCCTCGTTCGGCGCGCACCGCTGGCCCGGCACCAGACGCTATTACGGCACCAGCGGCAACAGCTTTGTGGCTGTGGTCGAGTTCGGCCCCAAAGTGCGCGCCCGCGCGATCACCGCCGGCGGCGAAAGCGGCCACCCTGGCTCGAAACATTTCAACGACGAGGCCGAGCGCTACACCACCGGCAACCTGCGTACCGTGTATTTCTGGCCGAAGCAGCTCAAGGGGCATACCGAACGTGTCTACCATCCGCGATCATGAGCGGCGTCAGCCCCCGCATGCGAAC